>JAJRZN010000175.1 GCA_024275235.1 Deltaproteobacteria bacterium | reverse complement strand
CTTGTTTGACGATTAGGCGTTTTTATTTAATTTTATATCCTAAGGAGGAAACGCAAGATGTCTAAGCATGATACGCCCTTATTGGACGAACTCGAGAAAGGCCCATGGCCGAGCTTTGTCAGCGACATCAAACGCCAGGCTGAGAAGAAACCAGAGTGTTGGGATATTCTCGGACAGTTGGAGTTGTCCTACGAAGAGAAGATCACCCACTGGAAGCACGGCGGCATAGTTGGTGTTTTTGGCTATGGCGGCGGTATTGTCGGCCGTTACTCAGATATGCCGGATCGTTTTCCCGGTGTAGCTCATTTCCATACGGTTCGGGTCAATCAGCCCTCCAGTAAGTTCTATTCTACCGCGAAATTACGGGCTATCTGTGATTTGTGGGAGAAATACGGCTCCGGTATGACCAATATGCATGGTTCCACCGGTGATATGATTCTGCTTGGTACCACCACTGAGCATCTGGAGCCCCTGTTTTATGAGCTGACTCATGAGCTGAAACAGGATCTCGGCGGTTCTGGTTCTAATCTGCGGACTCCTGCCTGCTGTCTTGGTAAGGCCCGTTGCGAGTGGTCCTGTTTTGATACCCAGGCCATCTGTCATCATCTGACCATGCATTATCAGGATGAGGTTCATCGTCCGGCCTTCCCGTATAAGTTCAAGTTTAAATTTTCCGGCTGTCCTAATGACTGCGTGGCCTCTATTGCCCGTTCCGATCTGTCGGTAATTGGTACCTGGAAGGATGACATCCAAATTGATCAGGCTGCGGTTCAGGCCTATATCAAGGGTGAGTATAAAGTTAATGGCGGTGCTCATGACGGCCGCGACTGGGGTGCTTTTGATATTGAGAAAGAGGTTCTGGCTCTCTGCCCCACCAACTGCATGCGCATGAAGGGTGATGAGTTGCAGATCCAGACTTCCGAGTGTACTCGCTGTATGCATTGTATCAATGTTATGCCGCGGGCCCTGAAACCCGGTAAGGAGCAGGGCGCTACCCTGCTGGTAGGTGCCAAGGCTCCCATCCTTGATGGTGCCCAGTTTGCCACCATGATTGTTCCCTTTATCAAGATTGATCCTGAGAACGAGTTCCAGGAGGTCATTGACTTTATCGAGAATATCTGGGACTGGTGGATGGAAAACGGCAAGAATCGTGAGCGGACTGGTGAGGCTATTCAGCGTATTGGCCTGCCCAGCTTCCTCCAGATTATGAATATTGAGCCCATCCCGCAGCACATTAAAGAACCCCGTTCCAATCCTTATGTCTTCTGGAAAGAGGAAGAGGTTGAAGGCGGCTGGGATCGTGATATCCGGGAATTCCGTAAGAATCACGCTCAATAATTTTTGTTTTAAACAGGTTTTATATTAATCTTAGTTTTTTTCTATATATAAAGGAGGTTAGATATGGGTTACGATCCGGCAAATCCGATGCAAGATAGAATCACTGATATCGGTCCGCCCCATTATGAACAGTTTTTCCCGCCCGTTATTAAGGCTAATTATGGTAAATGGAGCTATCACGAGATTCTGGCTCCGGGTGTCCTTGTGCATGTCGCTGAGTCCGGCGATGAGTGTTACACCGTTCGCTGCGCCTCTGCCCGTCTCATCAGTATTGAGCTGATTCGTGAGATGTGTGATGTGGCCGACAAACATTGTGACGGCTTTCTGCGTTTCACCACCCGTAACAATGTTGAGTTCATGACTGATTCCAAGGACAAATGTGATGCTTTGATCGCTGAACTTAAGTAGCGTAGTGCCCGTCTGCCCATTGGTGGTACAGGTGCTTCTATCTCTAATATGGTTCATACCCAGGGCTGGGTTCACTGTCATACCCCTGCTACTGATGCCTCGGGCGTGGTTAAGGCCGTTATGGATGAGCTTTTTGAGTATTTCACCTCTATGAAACTGCCGGCTCAGATCCGTGTTGCTCTGGCCTGCTGTCTAAATATGTGTGGTGCCGTTCATGCCTCTGATATCGCGGTACTTGGTGTTCACCGTAAGCCGCCGATGATTGACCATGATGCTATTACCGGTCTCTGCGAGCTGCCCCTTGCCATTTCCGCCTGTCCGCTTGGTGCTGTTAAACCCAAGAAGACTACCAACAGCAAGGGCGAGGAGATTAAATCCGTGCAGGTAAACGCCGATCGTTGCATGTTCTGCGGTAACTGTTACACCATGTGTCCGGCTATGCCTCTTGCTGACCCCGAGGGTGACGGTATTGCCATTCTTGTTGGTGGTAAGGTCTCCAATTCCAGGAGTGCTCCTAAGTTTTCCAAGCTGGTTATTCCTTTTATCCCGAATAATCCTCCCCGTTGGCCGGAAGTTACCTCCGTGATTAAGCATATCGTTGAGGTTTATTCCAAGGATGCCAATAAGTATGAGCGGGTAGGTGAGTGGGCCGAGAGAATTGGCTGGGAGAAGTTCTTTGAAAAATGTGATATTCCCTTTACTATCAAGAGCATTGACGATTATCGCCTGGCTTACGATACCTGGAGATGTACCACCCAGTTCAAGTTTACCAATCACATTAAATAATTATATATATCCTGGAGTTTGATTGAGGCAGTTCCGTATGGGGCTGCCTCAAACTCCTTTAGCGTAATCTAATAATAGGGAGTATACGCAAATGGCTTTAAGTAAGGAAGAGCTCAAAGAGGCGATATTGGCCAAGGCTGCTAAATCTCCGAAACCACAGCTTTATATTAAAGACTTTCATGCCTGTGATCCGGATTCCAAACCTCGGGCGATTAAGAATGTCGCCAATGAGTTGGTTAAGGAAGGCAAGATGGTTTTCTGGTCCAGCGGCAGTACTACAATGTATGCCCTTAAAGACCGGGTCAAGGATGAAGAGCATCGTGAGGCGTAATATTAATTTTATGTCATTCTGATGAATAAAAAAAGGCAGCGATTTTAATCGCTGCCTTTTTTTTGTGCCTACTCCAAGTAAGTGTGGTTTATTGAGCGCTGACGGTTATTTAAGGGCTTCAGCCGCCTTTTTCTCGTAACGGTGGTAATAGGTAACGTGTTTAAAAGATTTGTGAATTCTGGCAATGGTATTATAACTGTCAGCCGCCTTTTCTTTGTCGTTAACTTTCAAATATAATTCCGCCAGGGTTTCCAGGCTGTTCACCGTGCCCTGGGGATTACGGGTTTTATTATAATCTTCAACTAATTCTATATACAATCTGATGGCTTTATCGTATTTCTGCCATTGGCTGTATATTTTGGCTTTCTTCTCCTTGATGCAGATGATGGAGAAGGTATCTTCCGAGGCGGTACATATTTTATCGGCTGTGGCGCAATGCTGAAGAGCGGGTTCGAATTCCTCTTTGGCGAGACAGATATCGGCCAACTGCATAGAGGCGTTGGCTACTCCCTTCTCGTCATTATCCTGTTCAAAGCCCAGCAGGGCATTATGAAAAGCCGCCGCGGCCTGGGCCGATTCCTTGTCATTTAAAAATGCCATTCCCCGCTCATAATCCTGCTGCGCCGGGCTTTTGTCCTCCTCTTTTTCAACCTCTGGAAAGCCGCTGAGGGTTGTGTTACTCTGACTCATTGTTTTCTCCTTTTTGATCAATTCTTTGCAGGGCCTCTTGGGCTATTTGTTTAATACTTATGGTCTGGGGTCTGCCTTTATGATAAACGATTATAAGGGCGTTGTCATCAAGCAGCTCTTTAATCTGGCCCCTAACTTCAGTTGCCTGGATCAAGCCGAATAACAGGGCGGCGTGACCTCTCGTGGCTGGATCCGGATGCTTCAGCATGTTAAACAGACAATAAAAGGGCGCGTCGCGGATTATAGCCGGTTGGCGGCGGGCAATTTCCGACAAAGACCACAGAACTGAAACCCTGGTGGCCGGGACATCCCGAAACATAAGCAGATGGCGGGTAAAGGCTCCGAATATATCGGGGCGTTGGGCAATAATAGCACCAATGGCCTCCACTAACCCCCAGTGGCTGGCCGCTGAATCGGAACAGGCCTCATAAAGACGGTGGAGGAGATCGCTGATTGTTCCTGGGTTTCGGGTCGAATAGCGGCCGAGAACCTGGGCGATAACGTCGATATAACGCATGCGCTGGTCATAATCCGCCTCGTAAAGGAGGCGCTGCAGAAAGCGAATGGTACGTTTGTCGTCAAAACATAGATCCACCAGAGCTTGAATATCTTCTTTCCCTGCCAGTTCCTTGACCATAAGCTTCGTGGCCCGCTGCTTCTTACGGGCCGGGTCTCGTAAAGGCTCCATGGCTGGAATGCTGACAGCTGCCGGGGACACGGCCTTCTTGTCCCCCTCTTTATTGATTTCGGCGCTTAGTTCCTTAATGTCGTTGTTTACCCGCACGAAATATAAAACGCCTCTCACCGCTCGGCCGTCAAGATTTCTGGTCTCAATAATTTGATGGGTCAGTTCATCGTAATTATCCAGGCGGTTGGTGAGGTAATCCTCATCGGCATCAAGATCCCAGGCCAGATCCCAGTTGTCATCGCAGGCCCGCACCAGGCATTCCACCATGGCGGCTCCGACGTTGTGACCGGTGGGGTCGCTGACATATAAGGCCCCGCATTGGCAGTGTCCAAGCTTGAACTCATCCATCTTGCGCTGCCGAGGCTCAACCGGTGGTGGAATATTGGCACCGCAGAATGGGCACCAGGGCTTTATTGGCAGGCTGTTACTCTTACTCATTATAATTCTTGCTCTAAGGCTTCAACGAATTTGGGCTCCGGCTGATACCCCTGGGCTATAGCCTTATCCAGCTCGGCACGGGCCTCTTTATAGTCCTTGTTAAAGTACAGGGCGACGGCGAGATTATTGTGGGCCATGGCAAAATCAGGGTTAAGCTCAACCCCTTTGCGGGCCGAACCGAGAGCTCCCTGGTAATCGCCCTCAATGATCTGGGCTGAGGCCAGATTTACCCAGGCCATCCCAAATTCGGGGTCATGAACCGTAGCCTTCTGGTAGGAATTAACCGCCTCCTGAAAATTGCCTCGATGTTGATGAATTAAGCCGATATTAACATGGGCCTGAGCCGGTTTCACTAATTGAGCCAGGGCTTTTTTATTAAGGGCCAATGCCTTATCTAAGAGGCCCATTTCAAAATAAATGGCTCCGAGATTGACGTATGATTCCCCGGCCTGGTCATCCAGCTCAATAGCCCTTTCTAATTTCTCGGCTGCCTCTTCGAGACGTCCGGCCTGACGGTAAACCAGGCCAAGATGATGATGGGCGCGTACTGAGGCTGGTGATTCTTGACATTCTCTCTCAAGATCGGCAATGGCACCGGCAAGTTCCTCATTTATTTCTTTCATGGTCTGTTCCTCTTTTTATATTGGCTGCCCTGCTGCCCGGTTCGTGGTTAAAAGGTACTCTGTTTAGACAGTCTGATTTGCCTGACAATTAGACAACTGGTAATCATGCTTTATGCCTTTTTCAAGGGCCGGATAGATAAACTTGTCCATTTTGCCTTTTTCTTTTTGTGGATGCCGGGGTATATTAAAAAGCCGTCATTTTTTGCATTTTTTTGAAGTAATAGGGGCTTATCTCTTTCAAGGTTTAAAAAAATATGATGAATCTTACAGCAAGTACTCCTAAGGGAATTATGGTGGCCGGTTTAAGCGGCGGCTCGGGGAAGAGTGTGGCGGCGGTGGGGATTACCGCCGCCCTGGCCGGGCAGGGGGTGCGTATAGCCCCTTTTAAAAAGGGGCCGGATTATATTGATGCCGGCTGGCTGCAACTCGCTGCCGGCCGCTCATGTCATAATCTCGATCCTTATTTGATGTCAGCCGCGTTGATCCGGCAGTCCTGTGTTGAGCATGCCGCAGGGGCTCAACTCGTTATAGTCGAGGGGAATCGGGGCCTGTTCGATGGGGTGGATTTGGATGGCAGTTATAGCAGCGCGGAGTTGGCTGCCATTCTGCGCCTGCCGATAATTCTAACCGTTGACTGTACCAAGATGACCAGAACCGTGGCCGCTCTGGTGCTTGGCTGTCAGCAGTTAGGCCGCGATATATCTATTCGGGGACTGGTGCTGAACCGGATAGGCTCCCCGCGTCATGAACGGATCATCAGGCAGGCGGTGGAACATTATACCGATGTTCAGGTGGTGGGGGCGATTCCTCGTTTAGCAAGTGACGTCTTTCCGCAGCGCCATATCGGGATTACGCCCTGCCCGGAATACGCGGGAGCTGAGGAGGCGGTAAAAAAACTGGCTGTCATGATTCGGGAGCATGTAGACCTCGAGGCGGTGCTTACCCTTGCGGAGCCCATGGCTGACGGCAGAGAGGATGCTGTCGCCGGTCCACAACGTTCCAACCTGGAGCGGGATGTGCGGATCGGGGTAATAAGAGACGCTGCCTTTCAATTTTATTATCCGGAAAATCTCCGGGCTCTGGAGCAGTGCGGGGCGGAGTTGGTTGAAATCAACGCCTTGCGGGCCGCCGCCCTTCCCGAGATAGACGGTCTTTATATTGGCGGCGGTTTTCCGGAAACCAGTGTGGCTCAATTAGCGGCCAATTCTGCCTTTCGGCATGACCTGCGTCAGCGGGTGGAGGGCGGGATGCCTGTCTATGCCGAGTGTGGGGGGCTGATTTATCTCTGTGAAAGCCTGGAGGTTGGCGGCCTGTCCTATGATCTTACCGGCGTCTACCCGGTACGTTTACGGATGGAGAAAAAACCGCAGGCTCATGGTTATACTATTTTAGAGGTCCTGGCAAATAATGCGGTTTATGCCCCTGGTTCAGTGATTAAGGGGCATGAATTCAGATACAGCAAGGTATTAAGCAGCTCGGTGAAAAAAGAGAATATGGCCTTTGCGGTACAACGGGGAGTGGGGTTTGCCCATGGTCGTGATGGTTTGGTTTATAAGAATTGTCTGGCCCTCTATACCCATGTGCATGCCCTGGGAACACCGGAATGGGCCAAGGGCTTTGTGGCGCTGGTCAGAGAAAGGGGTTTTGGCAGGGATAATGAGACTGCCGTCTCGCGGGCCGGTAACTTCTGCGGAAACGGTAAGTAATCAGGCGCTCAGAGGTCAGTGAAGATGATAGCCGCCCCCTGGCTCAGGGCTCTGGCGCTTTTGGCTCTGGCACTTTTTAAGAGGCGCTGCACTATGCCGCGGGAAATTTTCATTCGGTATCCGGCCTCCTCCTGAGTAAGAGCCTCCAGGTCACAGAGTCGCAGGGTCTCTAATTCATCTCTGCCCATGGAAATCTTGGTCAGTCTGCCCATGGGAATACCGGTGGGCTTAAAGGCTTTGCCGCTCATGCGGCATTCGCAATGTCTTTGTTTTTTGGGACGTGGCATTAAGAGTTTTTCAGTGAACTATGGCGTCAGTGCCTAAAACTTTTATGGTAAGCTCCATCTTCAGGTCATCGTCTAATTCGTTGTCCTGCCAGTCTATAAAAGATTCCGTGACCCGGCTGAAGGCTCCGTTATCCTTCTTGCATTTGGGGCAGATGGACTCGGCTTTGTCCCGGTACATGATTACCTTGCTGGCCGGTTCCCCGTCTTTTGCCACGGCGGCCATTTTGCGGCAGCCGCATTCAAACCTGATTACCGCCACGCCCACGGCCTCGGGGCTGCCTTCCATTATGCCGGCGACCATGGCCCTTTCAGAACGTAAAGCCCTTTCTTCCTGCTTTTCGAGCTGTTTTTGCTTCTGTTTAGCCTGGTGTGATTTTTCCTGCTTGATTTTCATGTTGTTTCCTTGTTGGTACGTGGTCGTCGATTTCAATCGATAAAATTATCATTCTAAAAACTTGGTTCATAAAGGTCAAGACCAAAGTCCTGTTGTATTGGTAAATTGTAATTTAAGAGCGGCTATTTTTTATTGACAAAAAAGATGCCGTGCATTATGTGGATATAGTACTTTAAGGGTGGAAGTTTATGGCAGCGTTTTTCGTTGTTATAGTTTTTAAAAATTTTTGGAGGAAAAGTTATGTGGAATGTAGAAGTTGACAAAGATAAATGTACAGGTTGCGAAGAGTGTATTAACGCTTGTCCCGCTCAGGTTCTCGAATTGGTTGACGGTCACTCCGAACCGGTTAATATCGACGAGTGTTTAGGTTGTGAGACCTGCGTTGAGACCTGCCCAGAAGGTGCTATTACTGTAAGTGAGGACTGATTTATTCGTTTTTCATAGGTTGCGCCTGCAGGCCTGTTCTCCAGTTTCCGGGGGGCAGGCCTCTCTTTTTTTTACCGAAGGCGGTGTAGGAGAATAATTGTGTTGGCAAGACTTAAACCAGGGGTATCACGGCGGGTCTTTCATTTTTCGGCGGCTTTTGTCTGGAGTGCGGTGGGGATAATGCTCTTTATCCGCGGCAGTCTTTTTCTGCGCGGTGTCGGTCAGCTTTGGCTCTTGTTTCCGGCCATGGTCATTGGTTCGGTAAAGTCAATCTTTATGCTTGATAAGGCGGCTAAAGAAAATCTCCGCCGGTTGAAAACCAAGAATGATGGTAACTGTCTGGGCGGGGTCTATACCGTAAAAATGTGGGGGCTCATTGCCCTGATGATATTTCTTGGCTGGCTTCTGCGTACTTCCAGTGCGCCCCGCTCCTTAGTGGGGATTATCTATGCCGCCATTGGCTGGGCTCTTTTTTTCTCCAGCCGGATACTGTGGGATGGTTTCAAGAAGATAGCTCCTTAAGGTACTAAGTCCTTTGCCGGACCCGTTGGTCGTCAGGATAAATTCATGTCCCTTTCAGCATATAACAGAGTCTCCATCAACCTTACCGCCTTACGTCACAATTTCCAGTTAGTCAAAAAAATGGCTGGGCCGGATACCGCGGTTCTCACCATGGTTAAATCCGATGCCTATGGGCACGGCCTTGTGCCTGTTGCCGAGTCTCTGAATGCTGCCGGTGCCGGTTATTTCGGGGTGGCTTCCCCCGAGGAGGGCGTGTCGTTGCGGCGGGCCGGGATTAAAGGTAATATCCTTGTCCTCCTCGGCAGTGTCGAGGCGGAACCCTTAATTGATTATAATTTGACCCCGGTGGTCTTTGAACGTGAGAATATTCGGGCCTTGTCGGCCGCGGCCGTGAGGCGGGCGGCCCAAATCGGGGTACATTTGAAGATGGATGTGGGGATGGGGCGTCTGGGAATCATGCCCATGGAGCTGCAGGCCTATGTCAGAGAAATTGAAAGTCTGCCTGGGGTATATTTAGACGGAATTATGGCGCATTTCCCCCTGGCAGATACCGACAACCAGGGGATAACGAGGGCGCAGGATAAAATATTCCGTCAGCAGTTAAACGAGCTGTCCGTCGGCCGCCGGGTTATGTGCCATATCGCCAATTCCGCCGCTCTTATCCGTTTTGCCGATACTCATCATGATATGGTACGTCTTGGTATTGCCCTCTATGGTTGCAGTCCTGTTGCCGGCCCTCTGGAGCCCGTGGGGCTGAAGGCAGTCATGTCTTTTCAGAGCAGAGTGATTCAGCTCAAGGATGTGCCGGCCGGTTATGGTATAAGTTATGGTCATCTATTTAAGACCAGGGTGCCGTCACGCCTCGCTGTTCTGCCGGTGGGCTATGCCGATGGTTATTTGCGTTCCCTGAGCGGCAGGGCCTCGGTGTTGATAAGGGGGCGTCGGGCGCCGGTCAGGGGGCGGGTATGCATGAACGCCTGTGTGGCGGATGTAACTGAAATTCCAGGGGTTGAAACTGGTGATGAAGTGGTGATTATGGGACAACAGCGATGCGGCGCGGCAGAGGATGAGATTACGGCTGATGAGGTAGCGTCCTGGATGGGCACCATTAATTACGAGGTTTTATGCCTCTTTGGCAGTAATAATAAACGGCGCTATATTTGATGGATTATATATGATACGGAAACGCTTAAAAGAAATTTTGGATCGCTGCTTTGCGGCCGGGGTTGAAGAGGGTATCTGGCCGGCTGAAGCCGCTGCCTATACCATCGAAAAGCCAAAACATGATGGTCAGGGAGATTTCTCCACCAATCTGGCTCTGGTGGCCGCCGGCCGGGCCCGGAAGAACCCCAGGGAACTTGCCGGTCGTCTGATTGAGATGTTTAACAGGGAATGTGATCTGACGGATAAAATAGAAATTGCCGGGCCGGGGTTTGTTAATTTTTTTCTTAAAAATGAGGTTTGGCAGGGGGTATTGCCGGATATCTGCCGCCGGGGCAGGAACTATGGCCCCGAGGCTGTGGGGGCCGGGAAAAAGGTGCTGGTGGAATTCGTCAGCGCCAATCCCACCGGGCCGCTCAGTATTGGTCACGGCCGCCAGGCGGTCCTGGGAGACGCCATCTGCCGGCTCTTGTCCGCGGTTGGCTTTGAGGTCAGCAGGGAGTATTATTATAATGACGCCGGCCGCCAGATGCGGGTTCTGGCCGCCTCTCTCCGGGCCCGTTATCTTGAGCTTTCCGGTGTACCCTGTGAACTGCCGGAGGACGGTTATCAGGGGGAATATATCTATGATATTGCCAGGGATCTGCTCTCTGAGGTCGGTGACAGTCTGCGAGACAGCGATGATCTGGTTCCCTTCCAGAAGAAGGCGGAACAGGCCATATTCAAGGATATAAACGGCACTCTGGAACGTCTTGGTATTAAGTTCGATAATTATTATAACGAACATACCCTCTATGATGACGGTCATATTGATGATGTGGTGGCCAGATTACGGGCTCAGGGGCTGGTTTATGAAGAAGATGGCGCGGTCTGGTTTAAGACTACTCAATTTGGTCTGGAGAAGGACCGGGTAATTATCAAGAGCAGCGGTGAACCCACCTACAGGCTGCCGGATATTGCCTATCATCGGGAAAAGTTCCGCCGGGGGTATGACTGGCTGGTGGATATCTTCGGCGCTGATCATATCGCCACCGTACCTGATGTTATGGCGGGGATCAAGGCCCTGGGCTATGATCCGGATATGGTAACAGTGGTGCTGCACCAGTTTGTGACTTTAATGCGGGATGGGAAGCAGGTGAAAATGTCAACCCGTAAGGCTACCTTTGTTACTGTCGATGAATTGCTGGATGAAGTCGGGGTGGATGTGGCCCGTTTCTTTTTTCTCATGCGCAAGGCCGACAGTCAGCTGGAATTTGATCTTGATCTGGCCACCAGGCAGAGTCAGGAAAATCCGGTTTATTATGTCCAGTACGCCCACGCCCGTCTGGCGAGCATTATGAAGCAGGCGGTGGAGAAGAAGGTCGCGGCCGGTGAATTGTCGGCGGCCCGTCTTGAGTTACTTGTGCAGCCGGAGGAACTGGAACTGCTGCGGATGATGGCCGCTTATCCCGGTCTGATACAAAAGGCGGCGGTGGATCTCGCTCCCCACCGCCTTGTTTTTTATCTCCAGGAACTGGCCGCTGCCTTCCATAGTTATTATAATAAGCACCGCATTGTTTCGGCCGAGGAAGTTGAATTGAGCCGGGCCAGGCTCTGGCTGGCGCAGGGCCTGCGGGTTGTTCTCCATAACGGTCTGACTCTTATCGGAGTGCAGGCCCCGGAGGCCATGTAAGGGGGTAATGGCGGCCAGGAAGAAAAAAAAGCCGCTTATCCGCCTTGAGATGGGCTGGGGCGGCCTCTGCGGCTTTGCCGTTGTTTCTTTCTGTCTTCTCCTGTGGATGTTTATCTTTGGCATATGGACTGGTCAGTCGGTACTGCATGGGCCGTCCGGAGTGGTGGATAAGGCTGCCCGTCTGGGTCATAGCGCGGCGCAGTTGCTGGATAGCGGTGTGGGGCAGGCGGAAAAGCGGACTACGCGGCCGGTAAAGAAAGCGGCCGCGGTACGGCGGCATAAGACAGGCTCATTTTATGCCTTGAGAGTTGCCGCCTTCCGTAAAGAGGATGGCGCAGAGCGGGCGGTTTTGGTGGGGCGGGCCCGGCATTATGAGGCCTTTTATCTTAAACCCGGCCCGGATAGTAAGTTATATATGGTTTATGTCGGGCATATTCCAGATTTAAGCGCGGCCAGAAAAAAGGCGGCCGCCATTGAAGAAGAGGGAGGGGGCCGGGTGTTTATAAATTTGTTGCCTGGCGGCCGCCGGGAATATCCGTCGTCGGGAAAGTAATAACAGCTGCTGATTACCTGAACGTTATGATTAGAGATGCCAGAGTACCCGATGTCAGGGCCATATATGATCTGCTGAATAAGTTTTCGGATAAGGGGCAGCTTCTGGGACGTTCGCTGAATTCCCTCTATGATAATCTCCGGGACTTTAAGGTCTGGGAGGCCCCGGATGGCAGCGGTGTATTAGGGGCGGCGGCCGCCCTTCATGTCTGCTGGGGAGAGCTGGCGGAGATCCGCTCCCTCGCCGTGGCTGAAGCCTATCAGGGGCAGGGCCTGGGCAGAAGGCTGGTTGAAAGCTGCCTCTCCGAGGTCGGAATATTGGGCATAGAACGGGTCTTTGCCTTGACCTATGAGCCGGATTTTTTTATAAAAATGGGGTTTGAACTTATCCCCAGGGATGAATTGCCTCATAAGGTCTGGAGTGAATGTCTGCAATGCCCCAAGTATCCGGATTGCAATGAAATTGCCTTGATCTGGCGGGCAGATGGTAAAAAGCCGCCCGTGAAGCAGGGACAGGCCCGGTTGTAGAGGCGTATTGTTATACGCCCGGAGGAATTTGGAACCAGGGAGCTTGGGGCTAATTCCACGTTCTAAAAATCGAAATTCCGCCTTTAAAAAAACAGGAGTGAAATTTTCATGCTAAGCAATGTGCTAACCAAGGTTTTTGGCAGCAAGAATGATCGGATTTTAAAAAAATTAAGACCGGTTGTTGAGCGAATTAACAGCTTTGAGCCGGAAATTCAGAAGTTGGATGATGCCGGTCTCAGGGCCAAGACCGTTGAATTCCGCGAGCGCCTGGCCAAGGGCGAGTCCCTGGATGATCTGTTGCCGGAGGCCTTTGCCGCAGTCAGGGAGGCCGGCCGCCGGGTTCTTGATATGCGGGCCTATGACGTCCAGCTGGTTGGCGGTATAATCCTCCATCAGGGATGTATCACCGAGATGAAGACCGGTGAGGGTAAAACCCTGGTGGCGACCATGCCGATTTATCTGAATGCCCTTTCCGGCAAGGGGGCACATGTAGTGACGGTGAACGATTATCTGGCTCGTCGTGATGCCGAGTGGATGGGTGAGGTTTATCGCTTTCTCGGCATGACCGTGGGTTCCATTGTCCACGACATGGATGATGATGCCCGGCGCGCGGCCTATAATTCTGATATAACCTATGGCACCAACAATGAGTTTGGCTTTGATTATCTGCGCGATAACATGAAGTTTGATGTGGGTGATTTCTGCCAGCGGGAGCTTAATTACGCCATTGTCGATGAGGTCGACAGTATCCTCATTGACGAGGCCCGGACGCCGCTCATTATCTCCGGCCCCTCGGAGTTGTCCACCGGTCTCTATAATGAGGTCAATAAGATTATGCCCCGCTTTAAGCCCGAGGAGCATTACACGGTGGATGAGAAAGACCGCCAGGCCTCATTTACCGAGGAGGGCATTGCCCTGGCCGAGGAGATACTTCAGGTGAGTAATCTCTATGAGCCCAAGGATATTGATTACCTCCATCACCTCAATCAGTCTCTTAAGGCCCATGCCCTGTTCAAACGGGATGTGGATTATATTGTTAAAGACGGTGAGGTGGTTATTGTTGATGAATTTACCGGCCGTTCCATGCCGGGCCGCCGGTTCAGTGACGGCCTGCATCAGGCCCTGGAGGCCAAGGAAGGGGTTAAGGTGGAGCAGGAAAATCAGACCCTGGCATCCATCACTTTCCAGAACTTTTTCCGAATGTACGATAAACTGGCCGGCATGACCGGCACCGCCGATACCGAGGCGGCGGAATTTAAAACAATATATAAACTGGATGTGGTCATAATCCCCACCTTTAAGCCGGTGACGAGAGAGGACTATGCCGATGTCGTCTATAAAAACGCGGCGGCTAAATATCGGGCGGTGGTTAGAGAAATTAAGGAGATGCACGAAAAGGGCCGCCCGGTTCTCGTGGGGACGGTTAATATTGATATATCCGAGCATATCTCCAATATGCTGAAAAAGGAAAAAATTCCCCATGAGGTCTTAAACGCTAAACATCATGAGCGGGAGGCGGAGATTATCGCTGAGGCGGGCCAGAGGGGCAGGGTTACCATTGCTACCAATATGGCGGGCCGTGGTACTGATATCAAGCTGGGTGAGGGGGTCGCCGAGTTGGGCGGTCTGCACATTCTTGCTACCAGTCGTCATGAGTCACGCCGGATTGATAATCAGCTTCGGGGGCGCTCCGGGCGGCAGGGCGATGCCGGCTCTTCAAGATTTTATCTGTCTCTTGAGGATGATCTGCTGCGGATATTTGGTTCCGACCGCATATCCGGGATCATGGAGCGTCTGGGGATGGAAGAAGACGAGCCTATTGAGCATTCTATGATTACCAGGGCCATTGAGAACGCCCAGCGTAAGGTGGAGGGCCATAACTTCGATATTCGTAAGCATCTGCTGGAATATGACGATGTAATGAATAAACAGCGGGAGATTATTTATACCCAGCGGCGTACCGTTCTGCAGGGTGAAGATATCAAGGGCATGATCCTGGAGATGGTCACCGATGCCGCCGCGGCCATAGCCGCTGAGACTATTAATGATCATATCCCGGCGGAGGATTGGGACTGGAAGTCGGTTGCTGATCGGATGCGGGATATGTTCGGGGTCGAAGTTGATATAACTGAGGATGAGCGGCTGGCGATGGACGGTGAAGCCCTGACTGAGCGTCTGCGTCAGGAGGCAATTAAGGCCTATGAGGCTCGTGAACTGGAGGTCGGCAGCGAGAATATGCGCCATCTCGAACGTATGGTCTTGCTGCAGGTGGTCGATTCGCACTGGAAGGATCATCTTCTTAACATGGATCACCTGAAGGAGGGCATTGGCCTGCGGGGCTATGGCCAGAAGAATCCCCTGGACGAATATAAGCGGGAGGGGTATGAAATGTTTGTTGACTTGATGGAATCCATCAAGCAGCAGACCGTTTCCACCATGTTTATGGTTCGTCTGGTTTCCGAGGAGGAGATAGAGGCCCTGGAACTGCAGCGGCGGGCCGAGCAGGAGGCCATGGAGATGAGGCGTAATGACGAGGAGGCCGTGGCCCAAAAGCCCATAGTGCGTCAGGGGGATAAGATCGGTCGTAATGCCCCCTGCCCCTGTGGCAGCGGCAAGAAATATAAGCGTTGTTGCGGTAAGTCAAAATGATATCTGACAGCGGGGTTGACGGCTTTGAATTTGCCGCGTGCCGGGCTGGACTGCGGGGCAAAGATGAGCTGGATGTGGGGCTCATTGTCTGTCGGCAGCCAGCGGCGGCTGCCGCCGTGTTTACCACAAATCTGGTGCAGGCGGCGCCGGTTATTCTGGGGCGGGAACGGATAAAAAGCGGGCGGCTGCAGGCTGTTTTGGTCAATTCTGCCATTGCCAATGCCTGTACCGGGGATGAGGGGCTGGCCAATGCCAGACGTTGTGCCGCCTTAACCGCCCGGGCCCTTGATATTGACGAGGAGATGGCGTTGGTGTCATCCACCGGGGTTATTGGTGAGCAATTGGAGATGGCGCGTTTTGAGGCCGTTATTCCTGAGCTGGCGGTTAGCCTTTCTCACTCTGCCCTGCCGGAGGTGGCGCGGGCGGTTATGACCACCGATACGGTGCCGAAAATTGCCGGGCGTCAGTCCCGGCTCCGGGTAGATGGGCCGGAGGTGAAAATAAGCGGGATTGCCAAGGGGGCCGGAATGATTATGCCCAATATGGCTACCATGCTGAGTTTTATTATGACCGATGCCAATATAAGCCCGGTCTTATTGCGTGATATGCTGCCCGGGGCGGTGGAACAGTCATTTAACCGGATAACGGTGGACGGCGATACCTCCACCAATGACACGGTTATCCTCATGGCCAGCGGCCGGAGCGGGGGGCGTGAAATTAATGATCCTGACAGCCCCGAGGCCGCGGCCTTTGCCGGAATGCTGCATGATGTTACCCGTGACCTGGCTCTGCAGATTGTCGCTGATGGTGAGGGGGCGACCAAGCTGGTGACGGTTCAGGTACGCGGGGCGCTGACTGATGCCGAGGCGGAACTGGCGGCCCGGACAGTGGCTGACTCGGCTCTGGTAAAGACGGCGTTTTTTGGCTCAGATCCTAACTGGGGCCGGATAATGGCGGCCCTGGGGCGTTCAGGGGCCGTCTTTAATCCGGCTGAAACGGTAATATCAGTTGATAACAGTGAATTGGTAAGGGAAGGGCGTTTAGTGTCGGCGGCCGCCGAACGTTCGGCGGCGCAAACAATGGCGCAAAAGAAATTTACCCTGACTATTGACCTGAGAGCGGGGGAGGCGGCGGCTGAGATCTATACCTGCGACCTGTCGCTTGATTATGTGCGGATAAACGCCGATTATCGTACCTGATGGTTTGGCGGCAGAGCCGTAAAAGAAGATGCTCTGCCCGCGGTTAATAGCTGTTGTCGCCATTAATGAGATTGCCCAGGCCGCCCAGTATTGAGCCTTCCCCCCGGCTGCCGCCATTAGCCGGCGCAGCGGCCAGCATGCGGCCGGCGAGACGGGAGAAGGGCAGAGACTGAAGCCAGACCCGGCCGGGGCCTTCGAGATTAGTAAAGAAGAAGCCCTCGCCGCCAAAGAGGGCACTCTTGATATTACCGGCCTGCTGAATATCGAATTTAATCGCCGGTTCTATGGCCACCACGCAGCCGGTATCCACCTGTATACGTTCACCGGCGGCAAGTGTTCTCTTAATAACGGTACCGCCGGCATGAATAAAGATCATCCCGTCGCCTTCCAGTTTTTCCATGATAAAGCCTTCGCCGCCGAAGAGCCCGGTCATAATCTTCTGCTGCAGATAAATACCGATGGAAACACCTCTGGCGGCGCAGAGAAAGGCATCTTTCTGGCAGATCAGGCAGCCGCCCATATCCGGTAGAGAAATGGGGATAATATTGCCGGGGTACGGAGCTCCAAAGGCGACGTGGGCCTTGCCATGGCCGCCATGGGTAAAGGCGGTCATAAACAGACTCTCGCCGGTCAAAAGCCTTTTGCCGGCTCCAAGAAGTTTGCCCATGAAGCCTTTCTGACTCTGAGAACCGTCACCGAATATGGTTTCCATCTGAATGGAATTATCCTTGTACATCATGGCTCCGGCCTCTGAAACTGCCGATTCACCAGGGTCAAGCTCAACTTCGACAAACTGCATTTCGGCACCGAATATCTTATAGTCAATTTCATCGGCTGTCCGGCGGCCCTTGAAAGGCGGCGGTCCGGTCGTGTCGTCGGCCGTCATTAATTCGTCGATACTTTTAATGGGTACCCATTCCACGAGGCCGGGGTGCCAGGCGTGACCGTTGGGGTTACGGCGGGCCTCCGCCCGGGCCTGATTAAGATCCATGGGGCCGATTTTCTTACCGTTATAGCTGAGATACCATTGAGACATAAATATCCTTTCAGGTTTTAAAACCTTTCATTACAAGGGCTGAGAGTATGTAAAAACGACCCTTAGCCGGGAAAATGGCAGGGTTTACCGGTTAACTGCTGAGGCAGTCGTCACGCCAGGAGCAGTTCTCCTGATTACAGGAATCACCGGCGGTTTGGAAGCAGGGGAAATTACCTTCCGCCTCCTGAATTTTTTTAATTAAATCCGCCTTCTTAAGGCGTCCCGGTTTACAACCTACTCGTTTGGCGATTCGCTTGATGTCGACCATTTTCATTTTTGTTACCTCCATACATTTTAATAATATTATAATTATTCAGCGAAATGCCCATAATGAGCAATAAGTATCGAATAGTTACATTTTTATATTACAGCATATTCCGGCAATATTTGTCAAAAAAATGATGGCTGAACAGAGGAAAAGCAAAAAACAAGGAGTACAGTGTGAAATATTAAAAAAAACTAAGGAGCACGGAGACCATTAGAAAGGAGAAAAGAGGGGGAGGGCGGTCGCCGGCTCCTTAGCAGGGGACTGTTGAAATTCTCAACAACCTTATTAATAATGATATGCATTGTTTGAGAAATAAAAAGGGGTTAAAAAATAAATATTTAGCATGATGCCTGAAAGTAACAATAATCACCAGTCAGTTCAGTATATACTCCGAGATGGGGTGTTGTTGAACAGTTATTTATGATGGACTCGTAAAAAGTCCATCACTAACTAAAGATGGCTAAGTCAGCTAAGCGAAGACTGCGAAAAGTTCGATATACAGCTAAGCGTAGACTGCGAGGCGTGGTGGTTCGACAGGGCTTCGGCCATACATATGGTATG
>JAJRZN010000174.1 GCA_024275235.1 Deltaproteobacteria bacterium | reverse complement strand
GCCACCGTTGAGCAGACCTCCGCCTCTTTGGAGGAAATGACGGCCATGAGCCGGCAGACTGCTGAATTAAGCGCCGGTTCTGAGGTCTTGATGAATGAAAATCTGGAAAAATCCGCCCAGTCCTTAAAGTCTCTGGTAACCCTGACTCGTAATATGGAGGAGATAGAACGGGACAGCGGTAATATCAGGGCTATAATTAATACCATTGACTCCATCGCCTTTCAAACCAACCTGCTGGCTCTGAACGCGGCAGTGGAGGCGGCCAGAGCCGGTGAGGCCGGGGCCGGGTTCGCGGTGGTGGCGGATGAGGTGAAGAATCTGGCCGGGCGTACGGCTGAGGCAGCCCAGAACACCAGGGAGCTGTTAGACGGTAATGTGGCTAAAATCAGTAAGAGCGCCGAGGCCTTAAAGGAGGTCAACGATGATTTTGAGCATATAATTACCTCGGCCACCGGGATCGGGGATAAAACAACCGCTATCACTCAGGCCAGCGCGGAACAGAGCCGGGGAATTGATGAGATAACCAACGCTGCCGTTGAACTTGATAAGATAACCCAGAATATGTCCTCTACTGCCATTCATTCGGCGGATTCGGCTGACAGGCTGACTGCTCAGTCAGAGGAGATGGGACTCATGGTGGGCAGCCTCATGAGCCTGGTGCGCGGATCCGGGAGTGATTCCGGTATCGTTATCAGCGCCCCCAAAAACAAGGTCACCTGCTGGGAGATGCTGAATTGTCCGGCTGAGCGGCGGGATAACTGCCCGGCCTATCCCGATAAGGGCGGCCAATGCTGGACGGTAACTTCCACTCTCTGCGGCGGCAGGGAGCAGGGCTCCTATCGAGAGAAGATGGCAGGTTGCCGTAAATGTAATGTCTATGAGGCGGCTTACGACAGCAAGGGTGGAAATCAGAACAGTGCTGTCTGCTGGGAGGTAATGAACTGTCCGGCCAAGCGCCGCAAGAGCTGCCCGGCCTATCCTGAACACGGCGGAGACTGCTGGATGGTCACCGGTACCCAGTGCGGCGGTACGGAACAGGGTACTTATCGTGAGAAGATGGCCAACTGCCGTAAATGCGAGACCTATAAACTGGTTAACAATAAACCGGCTATGCAGCTCCCCGATTTGCGGGGATAGGAGCCGGGGAGCAAGCGTTGTTCATTCGCGCGTCTTAGAGAAGTGACGAAAACCCCGGAGCGTAACTGTTCAGCAGTACTCCAGGGTTGTTTATTTAGGACTTCGAAGCATACTCTGGTATTCGAGAAGTCCTAAATGGGCAAGGTAAGCGTAGACTCCGAGATGGGGTGCTGCTGAACAGTTACAGAGAACTTATAACTCTCTAAGACGCTGACGGCTCTCCTTGATTTTGGTTAGCGCCGCCTCACCGGCGGCGGCCTTTTCTTCTTCCCTGGCGATTACCTCGGCCGGGGCATTGCTTAAAAATTTCTTATTGGCTAATTTCCCCTTGGTACGCTGCATCTGGTTCTCTATCTTTTTCTGTTCCCGGTCAAGTTTTTTCAGTTCTCTCTCGAGGTCAATGAGACCGCTCATGGGGACAAATATCTCTAAATTGCCGAAGATGTAAGAGGCCGCCCCCCTGGGGCATTGAGCCTGAGCCTCAATCTGGAACTCTGTTACCCTGGTCATGGCGGTAATGTGGGCGGCATATTGTTTGAGCTGCTGCCGCTCATTGGGGGTGCCGCCGCTGATAATGGCCGTAATCTCCATGGTGGGATGAATCTGCATCTCGCTCCTGATATTTCTTATTCCCCCGATTATGCCCATGAGCAGATTACAGGTCTCCTCAACAGAGGCAGACTTCCAGGCGGGATTGGGGTCAGGGAATGACTCCGTCATCAGGGTATGACGTTCGCCGGGCAGGGCGTGCCAGATTTCCTCGCTGATGAAGGGAGATATGGGATGGAGAATCTTGATACTGGTTTCCAGAACTGTCAGCAAAACCGCCCGGCTTTGAGCTTTGTCCGCCGGGCTGCCGTTATAGAGGGCGGGTTTAATCCACTCGAGATACCAGTCACAGAACTCATGCCAGATGAATTGATAGACTGCCGAGGCCGCCTCGTTAAACTGGAAGTTATCCAGGGCCCGCTGATAGGCGGCAACCGCTGTTGTCAGGCGGCTTAATATCCATTTGTTGAGCAGAGATAATTCCGGGTAGGTAAACTCCACCGCTTCGGTATCTACATGCATTAGAGCGAAACGGGCCGCATTCCAGATTTTGTTGATAAAATGGCGGTAGCCCTCAATTCTGTCCTCGGAAATGCGGATATCCCGTCCCTGAGCGGCAAAGGCGGTAAGGGTGAAACGGAAGGCATCGGTGCCGTATTTATCCATGACAATCAGAGGGTCCATGACATTACCCTTGGATTTGCTCATCTTCTGGCCGTTGGCGTCGCGCACCAGGGCATGAAGATAGACATCCTTAAAGGGGGCCTCGCCCTTGAAGTGCAGGCCCATCATAATCATGCGCGCCACCCAGAAGAAGAGGATGTCAAAG
>JAJRZN010000173.1 GCA_024275235.1 Deltaproteobacteria bacterium | reverse complement strand
TCATGGTTAAATGTGACATCTATACTCCTCCGGTTTGAAATTTTGGTTAGTCCGCCACCCCTTTGCCAACCCGGATTGTTCGGGCACCAATGGCTTATGTCGGGGTGTGTGAATTTAAAAAACGGATACTTTTACCATTTGCTCAATAATTTTGCAAGCTGTAAGCTCGTTCTAAACAACTAATTAATATATGCCGTGTAAGGTTGTTAAAAAAACTTGTAAATATAACAACGGATTGTGCTATTATGATTTTACAAGTGGGGGAATTACGCTGTTTATGAAATTATGTTTTTAGGTAATTTTTCAGTATGATCTATAGAAGTAAAAGATACCTGAACATACTTAGAATTTTATAATTATGACAGATAACAGAGGGGCGGTTTTTTTAGACCGGGATGGTACTATAAACGAGCAGATGGGCTATATTAACCATATAAGCCGTTTTCATCTCCTGCCCGGCGCGGCCGAGGCCATTGGTCGTTTGAACAGACGTGCCATACCGGTGTTTGTAGTTACCAATCAATCCGGACTGGCAAGGGGGTATTTCCCGGAATCCCTTCTGCATGAGGTGCATGCCCTGATGGTTAAAGAACTGGCGGCCGCCGGAGCCCATGTGGATGGAATCTATATTTGTCCCCATCATCCGGAGGCCAAGGAAGAAAAATTCCGGCAGAAGTGCAGCTGCCGTAAGCCGGGAACTGGTCTCTTTGAGAGAGCGGCCGAGGAGCATAGTATTGATTTGCGGCGCTCTTATGTGGTGGGCGATCGTTATTCAGATATCAGGGCGGCGGCAGCCTGCCAGGCAGCGGGTGTTTTGGTTTTAACGGGATATGGCCGGGGGGATTATGAATTTATCGGCCCGGCCATGGAACTCAAACCCGATTTTGTGGCCCCTGATCTGTCGGACGCTGTTGACTGGATTCTGCAGCAGGAATCATCATAACATGCTGGGTATGGGAATGAGAAGTGAATGGGATAATTAAGAAAACAGCGTTTTTGATTATTGCCCTTCTGCTGGTGCCGCTTTCTTCGCGTGCGGCGCGGCAGAAATATTACACTATTATCGCCGGAACTTATCGTGTACGGGCCAATGCCGGGAACGCCTATAAGACCTTGAAGAGGTCTATTCCCGGTGTGGTATTTCTCCGCATAGAAAAAAATGGTCAATTTTATACCGTCCGGGTTGGCCGTTCGTTAGATAAAAACGGGGTGGAGCGCTTTTTGCCGGGGGTCAGAAGTAAATTTAAGGACGCCCGTCTCCTGTACGTCTTTTATAAACCCGCAAGAATTATCAAGATCAACGGTGCCGGGCGGGGGCATGCTGCTGTCTCCTCAGTCGGCTATGATAAAGTTGAGGCCGCCGCGGTACGCCCCGCTTTGTTCCCGGCCGCTGCCCCGAAAGGCCGGCGTGAAATCTTGCCGCGTCATCTCAAAAAATGGCTTAAGAACCAGATTACACCTGTTTCATTTCCCTCATCTTTGGCCCTGGCCGATAAACAGTTTTTTACCGTGCAACTGGCCAGCTTTATAAAAGAGTCTGTTGCCCATCAGGAAATTAACCGCCTGCAGGGGCTTCGTCTTTCTCTCCCCTGGCTTAGAGTGGAAAAGATCCAAAGATTTTTTACTGTAAGGGCGGGCCGCTTCAGTACCCGGCGGCAGGCCATGAAATTTATGAGGCAGCATGGGAAACAAATCAAGGGCCAGATTCTAACGGCTTATATCAGGCCGGCAAGGATCATTGAGCTTTATGGGGCTTCGAACGATAAGGGGATAGGTAATGTGAAGAGAAACGCCCGTCCATCTGCCGTTTCTCCTCCGCTGCAAGCCGTTATCCCTTTGGCTCCGGTTGTGAAAAAGATCAAAATGATTACCGCCCGCCGTCATAAAACAAAGGTTGTTGCCCGGATGATTGGGGCGGCCGCTCATAAACCGCGGCATAAAGCAGGTGTTGGAGGCGGAGGGGAAGGGCGGGAGTTTTTTACCCTGCAGGCTGCCAGCTTTAAAACTAAAAAAATGGCTTTGCGGGCCTATGAGCGATTAAGGCGGCATAAGAATTTAGCTTCAGTGCCTGATCTGAGAGTGGAACTGGTTGCCAGTTATTTCACCTTAAGGGCCGGTAAATTCGTCAGACGTTTGAGCGCGGTTAAGCTGGCAGATTCTCTGCGCCGCTTTTATCCTGGTCTGCTGGTAATGCGGGCTTATGTCCTGGAAAAAAGAATAGTGCAGGATTCCGGGAACGCGAGGGGCGGCGGAAAACAGGTTGCTGAGGAGAAGGTTGGTAAATTAAAATCAGTTCATGTTGCCGGAGGCGGGGCCGTGAAAACAGCACCACGACCAGCCGCCCCGGAGCTAAAAACAACTGCCGTGGCGCTTAATCCAGCCCGCAGGGGTGAACCGGCGGCAGAGGCAGTAACGAAAGAGCCTGAGGGCGGCAGGGAAAGTTTTATCTTTAAAGCGGCTGGTAATACTGAAATCAAGGCACCGGTTAAGCAAAAGGCAGTCACGCCGGGTGCTGAGGGAGAGAGCGGGGAAAATCCCCTTTTGCGCAGTGTCTTTGCGGCAACAAACCTTGAGGACAAGGATCTTTCCTATGAGGTAGTGACAATAATTGCGAAAGATGATCAGGGCGAAAAAATCAGGATGCCATCCGCCCTTTTTTATGATCGCCACCGGGATGAATTGTATGCCATTAACGGGGTGAATAATCGAATAATTGTCTACGGAGCTGATTATTTCCCTCAGAATTCACTTGGTAAAGGGCGGGGGATTGATTCGCCCATGGGTGGTTTTATTGGTAAAGACGGTAAAATATATATAACCCAGGCCGGTGCTGTTGGTTCGCCGCCCCGGATTACCATATTAAATGGTGCCTTTATGCCGGAGCGGGTGATTGTTGTCTCAAAAATGCCCGATAGTTCCGGCTTTATTCCCCAGAAGATAACCATCAATACTAACGGTCGTTTTTATGTTACCGGACTGCATTCCCAAAAGGTGCTGGTGCTGAATCGGGCCGGCAAATTTTTGCGCTGGTTCCATGTTGCCATCGATAAAAAGGGGGATTACTTCTTCAGCGGTCTTGATACTCCGCCGGCCACCGCCTATATCAGAGATGTTATCTCTGACAGCCTGGGGGATCTGTTCTTTTTGAGCGAGGAGACCTCCAGAATTTATGCCTTTAACGTTAAAGAAAATTTTCTTTTCTCCTTCGGAGTGAAAGGAGGAGCCAAAGGCAAGCTTAGTCGGCCCCGTGGGCTGTGTATTGATGAGGGGCGGCGCTGCTTTTATGTGGTTGATTACATGCGCCATGAGGTGCTTATCTATGACTTTACCGGTAAATTCCGCCATGAGTTCGGCGGCCGGGGCTGGGGGGCGGAATGGTTTAATTATCCCGTTGATATCGTACTGGGGGCGCGGCACCAGGTGGTGGTGGCTGATTTTTTTAATCAACAGATCAAGGTTTTTAATGTTAAGTGGCGCGAAACATTCCCGGCTCGGCCGGACAACCTGTGGAAGTTAAAGTAAAATGCGTTCAATATTAATAATAGACGTGGAGCAGAAATGGCGTGATTTTCTCTCCGAGGTTCTGGGCGCTGAATATCAGGTCAGCTATTGCGTCGGCAGCCGTGATCTGGCCAAAAAAATTAAAATGGTGCAGTTTGATATAATTATCCTTGATCTGCATGGCGGTGATGACTCCATGCTGGCCGCCCTGGTGGAAATCAAAAAAATAAGCCCCTGCACACCGGTGGTGATTACCTCGAATACGGAAAAGGCCGAACTGGTGGTGGCGGCCATCAAGCGGGGGGCCTTTGATTTTGTCATCAAGCCCTATACTGCCGTTAAAATCAAGGCCTCTCTGGGTAAGGCTCTGGAGAATATAAGTCTGAGGAATGAGTTGGATTATCTGCGCCGGGAGCAGGACGTTATCTATGATCTGAACAAGATTATCGCCGTCAGTCCGGTTATGAGTCAGGTCATTGAGGGCATTAAAAAATTCGCTCAAACCGATTCTACTATTTTGATGACCGGAGAAACCGGTACGGGAAAAAGCCTGATGTCCGGTGCCATTCATTATAACAGCCTGCGGCGGGGCAAACCATTCGTCAAGATTAACTGCGCCAATATTCAGGAAACTCTGTTGGAATCTGAACTTTTCGGCCATGAGAAGGGGGCCTTCACCGGGGCGGATAAGCTGCGGATTGGGCGTTTTGAACAGGCGAACGGCGGCAGTATTTTTCTGGATGAGATTGGTGAGATGAGTATGGGGCTGCAGGCCAAGCTCTTGAGAGTAATTGAAGATAAGGCCTTTGAGCGGGTGGGCGGCAACCGGACGATTCACTCTGATGTCCGGATTATTGCCGCTACCAATAGAAATCTGGATGATCTGGTGGCTCGGGGGCTGTTCCGGGAGGATTTGTTTTACCGGATAAACGTTCTACCCATCCGCCTGCCTCCGCTCCGTCAGCGGCAGGACTGTATTGAGCCGCTCGCTAAATTATTGCTTGATAAACTCTGCCGTTCTCTGCATAAAAGCATCAAGGGTTTCAGCACCGTTGCTCTAACCGCCATTAAGGGTTATTCATGGCCGGGTAATATTCGGCAGTTGGCCAACACAATTGAACGAGCCATTCTCCTCGAAGACCAGGCTGAAATTCAGGTGGTAAATCTCATGCTGGGTAATGATATGATAAATGCCGTATGCCCAGCGGTTTCTTCTCCGGCGCCGACCGTTGAACCAGCAGAGAATTTAGCTCTTGCTGCGACTGAGCGTGATAATATTATCGCTGCCTTGGAAAAATCGCTTTGGATTCAAAAGGACGCCGCCATTCTTCTTGGTATCAGCCCCAGGGTCTTAAATCATAAAATAAAGAAAATGGGAATTACCCATCCACGCTGGCGTAAATTCAGATCCTGATCCTCCCCTCTTTACCAAAAATCCCCCTTTGTAATTTCAATTACATATATGTTGTTCCTTTCTTAATGATGCTTTCTGTTGGTAATCTATAGTTTTTAAATCAGATATTCCCCTTAAGATGCAATTTATTTATTATCCCCTGGTGGGGCGAATTTGTTGGATTATCAGGAAGTCAAGGTGATATGAATGATAAAATAAGCAATAAATATCTGTGCTGTGGCATAGTGATTGCTTGTTAAAATAAATGCCAGGTGCCGGTTGATAGTTCTTGCCCGTTGATTATGTGGGCGGGGAAACAGAATCTGGCGATTGATTGACTTTGAAAAACTTGTAATCAAGAGGGCTTTTATGCTGGAAGATACAAAGATGTTGACGCCGGAAATCGTCCATTCTGAAAGGAGGCGCATCATGAAGGGGATATCGCAAAAAATGCTGTTTGTCATCCTGGTTTCCGCTCTAAGCGGTCTCCTGCTCAATCCGCGGCCGGCCGGGGCAACCGGGGTATGCTCCAACTGCCATGTCATGCATGCCAGTCAGCAGGGCGTCTCCTCTACCCCGAATGATTATCTGCTGAATAATAATTGTATAGGGTGCCATACTGGAACGAATGCCACCGACGGCTCAGCTCCATCCGTTCCTTATATTTATACTCCCGGGATCAGTGATCTCTCAACCTCTCTCGCCGGCGGTAATTTTAAATTTGCCGATGATAATGATCGCTATGGTCATAATCCGGTTGAATTATCCGGCGGAGTTGACGCCACCCTGACCAGTCCTCCCGGCTGGAAGACCGGTTTTGATGCCAATGGTCAGGTCGGCGGCAGCAGCCCTGACTGGAGTACTAATAATCTGAGCTGCGCCGGCACCTATGGCTGTCATGGCAAACATGATGCCACCGGCGTTACCGGCTCTCATCATCTTAATGCCACCGGTGCTATTACCAGCCCCACCACTGTGGCTACAAGTTACCGCTTTCTTTATGGTATCAAGGGCTATGAAGCCGATGATTATGAATTTTCACCGTCAGCCACCACCGGGGCCCATAATGTTTATTACGGTGTGGCCCGCAGCGGATCTGAATCTTCGGCGGATACTCCTACCGATACGGCGACTATGAGTTATTTCTGTGCTGAGTGTCATGGTATCTTTCATAGTGGTGCCAGCAGTAACGAGGGCATAGCTGATAACGGTGATACCTTTTTTACCAGCCCCTGGATCCGGCATCCCGTGGATATCAGTATGCCCACCACTGGTGAATACGCTGGCTATACAGCTTACAGGCCGGATGTACCGGTGGCCAGCAGCGATGTCAGTGACGGTTCCCTGACGGTCACCAATGCCGCCGACCGAATTGTTATGTGCCTGTCCTGCCATCGGGCTCATGCCAGCCCATATCCCGCCTCTCTGCGCTGGGATCCCACTACCGTTGTGGCTGGAGGCGGCACCAGTACTGTTGGTTGTTTCGCCTGCCATACCACCAAGGATGACGGAAGTTGATCCCTCCACTTTAACGATATCCTGTCCTCAGGCCCCAACTGTTTATAGAACAGTTGGGGCCTCTTTGGTTTAAGGGGTGGATCTGAGCGATATTTTTGCTTTTTTGGTAAAGAATCTGCGAATTTACTTGCCTTTAGGTCGGTTAAATTCGTAAAATTTATTGAGTGATAATGAATTAGAAAATCTAACGCTGTATAGGATAGATCCTGGTGAATTCGCGTGCCGCAAAATATATCTTATTGGTTGGTTCTCTGCTGGTTGTTACTCCTCTGCTTTATGGAGCTTTTGTTTCTTCGGCCAGGGCTGAGGCCCTGGCCCTGAGCGGCACCTGGGGATATCAGGATACTGATTCGGCAGCGAACGAGTTCAACCAGCATTATGGGGTCGACTTTAATAAAAGTTTCGATGTTACGGAGTTAATGCGTTTCGATACCGGCATGCGCTATAATCGTGACCGGCAGCCGGGCGCTACCCGTGAGGATTTCAGCCCCTCTCTGGCCTATAATATTTCCAACGAGATATTTATGTTCAATATATCAGGCAATGGCAATGAAGAACGTAACTCCAATACCACTAATTCCCGCCGTACCTCCTGGTCGGCCAATTTAAATTCCGCCTGGCAGGCCGCGGGTCTGCGGCCTGCCGTCAGGAGCGTATTCAGCCGGAGCCGAAGTGTTGATGATCTTGCCCCTCATAATCTTGATAGTGATAATAACAGCAGCGGGATAAGTCTGTCCTGGGACGGTCATCCCATGAAGGTATTTTACGCCTATAACCGTCAGGAAAGTAATAATTACGCCGTGGGCAGCCGGAACCGGATCGATGCTCATCTCGTCAGGTTTGAGACGGGAGGGGGTTTCTGGAATAACCGGGGGCGCGTCACCTTTTCTCAGCAATATAATTACACCAAAAGCATTAATGACAGTAAGGTGGACGCGCTTACTCACATTGCTCTTGTGCGGCGGAACATGGCGGGTTACAGCGCTCTGGTTGATCCGGCTGCGGCTGCCAGTCTGGGGCTTAACAATCTTTTAATTAATGGCGATACTTCAGATACGGCGGTGACGGTCAACGATCCGGCGGATCCCGTCCGCCTGAGTATCGGAGTGCGGGCTGACAGTCAGAAGGTTGATGTGCTGTATCTGTATACGGATACTGTTTTGACCTCGGCGGTCAGTTCGCAATTCAGCTGGAGTCTTTACTATAGTAACGATAATACTAACTGGGTGCTGGCCCGGACGCTGAGTTCAGTTTATGACGCGGCGCATAAACGTTTTGTTCTTGATATCTCCGGTTACCAGAGAAGTTTCCTGCGGGTGGTGGCCGTCAATGACCCCACCGCCACGGCGGTTAATTTTTCAGAAATTGAGGTCTATGAGAAGGTGAGCGCGGCTCCGGGAAGTAGCACAGCCCGCTTGATCAGTAAACAGAACAACTGGACAACCAATGCCGGTTTAAGTTTGCGCCTGCGGGATAATCTCACCCTGACCTCAAATCTGTCCTATGAAAGCAACAACTATTCCACCGGCTCCGATCAGCAGATTACCAGGTTGAACGGCGGCTTGAGCTGGGAACCATATTCCGCTGTTATTCTGCGTTTAAACGGCAGCCTGCATTCCACCGCGGTAACTGATGCCCCGACCTACGAAACCAGAACTTACTCCCTGACTGTCTCCTCGGCGTTACTGCCCACGGTTGATACCAGCCTCGGAGTGACCATGAGTGATTATCTTGAAGGCGGGGATAAGGTCAGCCGCAGCTATAACTATAATCTGCATATGAGCGCCGCCCTTTATCATGATCTGGATGCCAGTCTGAATGCCTCTTATGCCAAAAGTGAAAATAAACGTGAGCAGTTAAGTACCAATACCAAGAGTACCGGGCTGCTGTTCACTGCCCGCCTTATTCCAGGGCTCACCGCCAATTTATCTGGTAATTATACAAAATCTTCCAGCAGCAGAGCCGTTATTGACAGCGGTATAGAACTTCATTGGCGGCTGTCTGATCTGTTATCCTTAAGTTCATCCTATCATCAGGCCTGGGCTGATGAAAACTCAAGTTCCGCCGTTCTGGGGATAAACTGGGCTATGACTCGTAATATGGAACTTGCCTTAAATCATACTTACATCATTAAACCGGGGAGCAGCCATGTTACGGCCCTTGACTGGCGCTGGGCGGTTAACAAAAATATATCACTTATGACCAGCGGT
>JAJRZN010000172.1 GCA_024275235.1 Deltaproteobacteria bacterium | reverse complement strand
GCCTATATATCCAGACCAAGACGAAGCCAGAAGGTTCGGGGCGGACTCAATGCGTAATTATTGGTGCCATAACCGTTCCAGACCGCCTGGCTGTAGTGTTCGTCAAAGAGGTTGTCAATATCCATACCGAGACGCCACCTGCTTCCCTTAGAGGTCTTTGCCTCATAGCCTAAAGACAAATCCGCCACGTCATAGCCGGAGTAGGAGCTGGTGTTGGCATCATTAATATAATAACTATCCACATGCCGCCATTTGAGCCGGGCGTTGACCCCGGACTCGGCCCGGTAACGCAGACCAAGATTGGTGATATAATCAGGAACCCCCCTCACCTTCTTACCTAACAGCGCCGAATCGGCATTCTTTATTATCTCGGTATCAATGACGGTAAGATCGCCAAAAAACTCAAAACCGGGCCAGGGCCGCAACACCGCGGAAAGCTCCAGCCCCTCGCGCCGGGTTTCGCCAAGACTGACATAGATGCCGGAACCGGCCGGATACTCCTTGGTTTCATCCGTGGTATCAATACGGAAAACCGCTAGATCTCCGGAGAACATATGCGCCGGTTCCAGAGTGAGTCCAGCTTCATACTGCTTAATTGTTGAGGCCTTATTGCCGGTTGCGGAATTATATTTGTCCGGGCCTTTGGGCAGCACAAAGCCCTGGGTGTAACTCGCCCGGAAATCAAGCCCTGCACGCACCCGGCTGTGAAAACCAATTTTGGGGCTGAACTGGGCGTAATCGTTCATGCCCCTCTTAAAGGGAACGGCGCCGGGATCATGATTGTCATAATCACCGGAAAAAGAATCGTAACGGAAGCCGAGCCATGGTTCAAAAAGGCGGTGCAGAGCGTAATCCGCCTGGCCGAAGATGGAAAAGGTATTGATGATAAAGTTGCGGCTCTCAGTTTGGGCCGTGCGTACCCGGTTGCTGGTGTTGTAGCGTTCCCAGTCGGTATCTTCATGGTAATACTCGATACCGGCAACACCGCCCAATTTCCGCGCCCCTAACTCCCCTTCATAATTATAGCTTGTCCCGACGCCGTACACCATGCGGTCATAAAAGCGCTCGGTCTGGCCGCCCGGGCTGTAGCCAAATTTGGCAAAACGGGTAAAATCCTGCTGAGTGGCATAGCTCCAGGCCAGCAGTCGGCTACTGCTGCTCAGATTATAGCCCAGATCAAGCCGCTGGGTTGTAAAAGTCTTGTTGCCACCATCATCTTCGGCATTGACCGCCTGGTGCCGGGCCGCCTCCCGGTTATTGAACTGGCTCTCGGGGATATAGCCCGGCGCGTCCCATTCGGAACGATGCAGCCGCACGGAAACGGCAGTATCAAGCTTCGGTGTGGTCTGCCAGGCAAGACGGGTGCTGAAATTGCCGCGCTGCCAGGACGAATGATCCTGGTAACCCTTGGTGGTAAAAAACTGCAGGGCAGTATTAATGCGTACCGTGTCGTTTAAGGCGTGACCGAAGGCAGATTGGAGATCGTAGGTATCATAGGAACCGCTGGTAGTTTGGAAGGTGTTATATTCCCCTGTCTTTTTTGTGTGAAAGGCAATGGTGCCGCCCCTGGCAAAATTGCCGAATAAGGGGGAGGATGGCCCTTTATATACCTCAACCCGCTCAATCTCCAGCGGAATAATGACGTTCATGTCCGCATAGCCGTCGGCATGGGATTCCCCTTCGTTTAAGGGAATGCCATCAATGACGATAGCGGCGTCACCGCCGTGGGCGCCATTATTAAAGCCGCGGATAGTGATTTCGTTAGCCACTCCGCCCATACTGTAATTGTGAACTTCAACGCCCGGCACCTCTTCAAGCACCTTGCCGGGCCGCAGAAGTTTGAGCTCTGAAATAGTATCCGCGTCAATAACATTGATGGTGACAGGCTGACTAACCGCCGTTATGGATTCACCCTTGACGGTGATAGAATCCAGGGTTACCGTCTCCTCTGCCAGAGCTGGAATCCCAGGGCAGACTGTCCCCAGGGCCAGAGCAACCGCAGCTGCGACCGGCAATGATTTGAGCACACTTTTTTTGGCACCTGACTGTCTGCCCACATACGGGGGGCAGGGATGAGACTTTGTTTTTCTTCTCCCTTTCTGCTGCATTCCTTCCTCCTTATTTTAAACTGTTCAAAATAGCCGCCTCTGCCGGGAGCCTGCCGGAAACAACTCCGGCGAACCGGCTCTCATCCG
>JAJRZN010000171.1 GCA_024275235.1 Deltaproteobacteria bacterium | reverse complement strand
TTTTATCTGCTGGGTACTGAGGCCGTTTATCAAAACAGCCTTGCAGATATGACCGGCTTCCAGATCATTTTGACAGACAGCGTTGAGGTTGTGCAGGGGGTGAAGCTGACCCCGGCCTTTTATATCTTTGGCGGTAATAGAGTTAATGGAGGTTTTTACTCTTTTTTCTATCACCCTGATAATCTCTTGGCGCCGTTTCTGATCCACCTGCAAATCATCCAGAAGAAGGGCCGCCATTTTTTTGAGAAGTTTTTCGTCATAAGCGCCGCCAAGATGACAATGCAGGTCGCTTTTCGGCAATTTTTGGAGCCATTGCAGGTCGGCGTTGAAGCGGGACGGCTCGATGCCGATCTTTTCGTTCTGGAGGCGTTTGATACTTTGCAGGGGAAGAAGGTACAGGGAACGAAAATTATCCCCCATCTCATCTCTGATAATCCTGCTGCGCCGCTCTTCCGAGAACTGTCTGGAGGTGGTGAAAAAGATATTGAAACTATGGGAATCGGCTCGTCTGGCCTCATAAACCGGTGAAGTGAGGGTGAAATACCCCAGGCAGCCATACAAAAGACCGGCCTCAATTAGCCGCTGGGTCACCTGCTTGCGGCCGCCGGAGGCGATAATCAGATTATCAGAGGCCAGTTTTTCGACCTGCTTATAAACGGTTTGACGCATGTCGTCATCGTCAGTGGCACTGGATATGTCATTGCCCTTAAGAGGGACTGCATGGATATGTTCTGCTATTTCGGGGTATTCCTCTTTAACCGTTCGGCGTAGATCAGCAAGGGGCTGGCTTACGCTCTCCGTGCAGATAAGGTATATTTCAGTCAGCCGTTGGTTGCTGAATTTCTTCCTGATCTTTTCAGCATTACGGTTGTAGCAGTACCGATCCCCGCCGTTAAAGAAATCAATTATTTCAAGAACTAAATCCGGTTTATTCCCTAAGGCGGTGATTATTTTCAGGTCTTTAGTCATAGTTACCATTCCAGTCTGATTAACTTTCGTTCCAAGGCAATCCCATATCTTGTCTGTGGTCGTTCGCCGCTGGAGGATATCTCCAGGTCATTGAGATGGGTCTGGCCGAAGGCGTTAAGGATATCCTTTCTGATCTTTGATTTGTATGAGTTGAAATTCTCCTTGGAGAGTGAGCTGATCCCGCTACCGCTCATCTCATTGAGCAGACGGCTGCCGGGGATGCGGCGGTACATCTCCGTTACCTCCCTGTCCGCGATAATAGCCGTTGTCTCCAGATAACAGTCGTTGCAACCACGGCATGATTTTTCCAGAGCGCATTTCTTTTTTCGCTCAATAAAAAAGGCGTATAGAGCCAGGCGGGCCGGATGCATGTCAAGTTCGATGCTGTTGAATACAATCTTTCCTTCGGCAAGGTTGACCAGCAATGTCCTTTGAGGATCGCGAATCATGGACTGCATCAGTTCAGCCGGTGGTCTGGGCTGGTCCAGGAGATGGGCGGCCAGTAGATGCCTCACGGAAATAAAGGGGATGGTTATCAGTCGGACTTTGGCGAAACGGCTTTCTTTGTAAAACGGCTGACCCAGGGAATCATGCAGTTTTATTAAGCCGGTCTTGTGGGGTGGATACCAGAAGCCGCGGCTGTTTTCAAATTCCGGCGACACCAGGACATGGAGGAGGCGGTCCTGAGGACGGCCGTAGAGCTGGGCGGCCAGGGTAAGGCAGGATGTCATGGTTTTGCGGCCCCCGGCCACCAGAAACCAGACGGCTGTATTTTTTTCTTTGGTGAGATTGAAGGCGGTATTGAGACAGTTCTTCAGAAGAATTTCATTGTCCTCCCGGCTGATTATGTCGTCCAGTTCAATACCGTCCGCGGTTTTTAAGACCTGAATATTGTCGCTGCTGAAATCCAGATCCGCCCTGGTAAGGCCGAAGTCCGCCAGGAGGTTCGTGAGTACACGGCTCTCCGGGGAAAACAGCCCGGTAAAAATGCGATCCCGCCCCTGCCTGGTGGTAATGACGCGGACGGCATCTACTTTTCTGCCCTGGTGGAGAAGGGCGTATATGGTCTCTGTGATGATCTGCGGGGCCAGGCCGCTGACGGTCAGGAGGACGTTTCTCATATCTTATTCTGTGCTTTCCACGGCAATCCGCCCCAGGCCGAATGAGGTCTGTTTACCGAGATGGGTCTGGCGGCAATAGTGGAGCAGGGGCAGGAATTCGGCGATCCCCTCGCCCTGAAAAATCATTGCACCAATAATACCGCCAAACTTCATGGCTTTTTTCTGGCGGTTGCTGTAACGGTTTATATCGACCCAGCGGCTGGAGGACTCAATTGTTTCGATCTTGGTGGCGCGGGCCGCTATCCCCTTGAAATCAAGATCAGGAGCACCGTCTCCATATATTGTTTCGAGGGTGGAATACCGCCTCAA
>JAJRZN010000170.1 GCA_024275235.1 Deltaproteobacteria bacterium | reverse complement strand
GTATGGTTTCACCAGAGTACCGCAAAAACCATATTTCTGATAAGAGGCCATTATAGGGTCAGTGGAATAACCGCTGGAAACAATCATTCTGGCCCGTGGATCAATGGCCAGAATCTCATGGGCCGCTTCTTTTCCTCCCATACCGCCGGGAATAGTCAGATCCATAATTGCCAGGTCTATAGGGGTACCACCGCTCATGGCTTCCTGATAGACGCGGACGGCCTCCTCGCCATCTTCAGCAGGCACAACCTCATGCCCCATTTGAGTGAGCATGGCCTGGGCCATTTGCCGCAGCTGCTCTTCATCATCCATAATCAGAATCCTGGATTTTCTGGCGGCATTACCTGCTTTTTCCACCTTTTTACCGGCCACGCAGCTCTGAGCCGCGGCGGGCAGAAAGATCATAAAGGTTGTACCACGGCCCGGCGTGGACTCCACGGTAATGCGGCCGCCGTGTTTACTGATAATTGAATGAGTAATGGCCAGACCAAGCCCGCTTCCCTGCTGCTTGGTTGAGATGTATGGGTCAAAAATCTTATCAATCACATTGGCGGGAATACCGATACCATTGTCCTTGATGACCATTTTTACATATTTTTCCCCTTTTTGTAAAAACTTGTCTAATAAACCGGGGGCTTTGACGTTTTCACATGACACCTCAACGAGACCGCCACCCGGCATGGCCTGACTGGCATTCAGAATAATATTTTGCACCACCTGACTGATCTGGCCCTTGTCAATATCTACGAGCCAGAGATCGGCAGGAAAGTTATACCGGCAGGCAACCTTGGTACCGCGCAGGATAAAATCGGCCGAGTCCTGAACCACATCCGGCAGAGATGCCGCTTCTCTGACCGGTTCACCGCCCTTGGCAAAGGTGAGCAGTTGCTGGGTCAGATTCCTGGCTCGATAAGAGGCTTTTTTTGCCTCTTCAAGCAGTTTTCTGGTTTTAGGAGTAAGCAGGTCATCAAAGAGCGACAATTCAATATTACCGAGAACAGCGGTCAGAATATTGTTAAAATCATGAGCAATGCCACCGGCAAGTACGCCGATGGACTCAAGTCTCTTCACCTTGGTTAATTCATGCTCCATGCGGAGCTGATCGGTGATATCCCTGAAGACCAGAACAACGCCGATTATTTCGCTGTTTTTATCTCTGATCGGCGCGCCGCTGTCGGCAATGCTCCTTTCCTGACCATCTTTGGCTATCAAGACGGTATGATTCGCCAGGCCGATAATTGCCCCGGCAGCAATAACCTTATCCACCGGATTTTCACATGGTTCCCTTGTTACTTCACTGACAATATTAAATACCTCCGTTAAAGGCCGCCCCTTCGCCTCGTCGCTGCGCCAGCCGGTCAGTTTTTCCGCCACCTTGTTAATGAGCACAATACGGCCATGCATATCAGTGGTGATGACACCGTCTCCGATACTGCGCAACGTAACCGCCAGGCGCTCTTTCTCTTCTGCCAGTGCCGTTTCCGACTGTTTGCGCCGGGTTATATTGGTGGCAATCTCCATCCGTACATAACGTCCGTCCGGCCAGCGGATGGCCTGATCCCGGCACTCATACCATTCGCCGTCAACCGTGTTCTGAAACTCCCAGACAAAGACCCCCAGTGGTTCGCCATTATCATTTAACAACCTGCCGTTAGTACAGAATTCACACGGCCCCTGCTGACCGGCCTGGAGAGTCTGCCAGCAAATCTTGCCAACCACATCTCCCCAGATTTTCCGGCCATATTCATTAATAAACAGAAGCTCGTAAGTCTCCAGATCCGCGACATAAACCAGAGAATCGAGGTTGTTGACCAAGGTTCGGAAACGTTCCTCGCTGCTTTGTAACTCATTTGTCCGTTCCCACACCCGTAGTTCCAGTTTGTCCCTGGAGTTTTCAAGCTCAGTTGTAACCCCCAGTATACTTCTGCGGGCAAAAGCAATAACCAGCAGACTCAACACTGAAAAAGAAAAGGCTATGATTAGTAATTGCTCCCAGAAATGGCGTTCCTGATAAAAAACATTTTCGCTTAATAAAACACTCAACAAGCCTGTTTTGTCAGTCCCCGATAAAAGGGCAATAGGGGTTGATTTCTGCCGCTTAACCGAGTTCGAGGTCAGAATACCATTCAAGGCCAGATATTCTTTACCCCGATAGCTTAAATGTAAGGCCGCGTGATGTTCTTTGGAAAAATGATTGAATTCGGCTATGGTAGATTTGGTTAAATAGCGCCCCACCACGAGAAAGCCTATGGGGCCGTAATTCCCCGCGATACGTTTTAGAGACACCAGGGCCAGCTTGCCATTATAGACCATGGCCGCCGGGTAAATCGAGTCGGTTTTAAGCTTTGCCAGCAT
>JAJRZN010000169.1 GCA_024275235.1 Deltaproteobacteria bacterium | reverse complement strand
GTGCAGATCGCTCTGTACAATATGCTCCAGGGCAAACAGGTTGTGCATGTCAGCATCGGTCAGAGTATAGACAAAACCAAGGCCTGGTATGACGATATCATCAAGGACGTTACCTCTGGGGCCGAAGCGGAAGAGGTTGAGAGTGTTAAGTACGAAATTATTCGTAACCGGATGATTATCACCTTTAACAACTCTAATTTCAGCCGCCCTAAACTGGAAGAACGACTGAATGATTTAATTAAACAGGATATATTCCGGCCCAGCTGTCTGGTAATTGACGGCCTTGATATTGCCGCTGCCGACCGTCAGCTTCTCGATGACATGCACGCCCTGCAGAAAGAAATGGGGATTAATATCTGGTTCTCTGCTGTCAGTCACCGGGACGAAGCGGGCAATGGCGATAATCTGCCAGCCGTTTTCAAGGATAAAGCCGATATTTTTGATACCCTGTTAATGCTACAGCCTGCCAATGCCGGTGAAGGTAAAATTTTCTTAAAAACCGTTAAGGATGATACCGGCTGTGTTGAGTCGGGCAAAGCCATGTGTCTTGATCCCACCACGATGCTGGTCTGGGGTTGAGTAGCAATTTATGAAATTCCGCCCCTGTATTGATCTCCATGACGGCCGGGTAAAGCAGATTGTCGGCTCTACTCTCAATGATGACAATCAGGGGCTGCAGGTTAATTTTTCCTCGCAACACCCCCCTTCCTTTTACGCTGCTCTCTACAAAAAAGATAATCTCACCGGCGGTCACATTATCAAACTCGGCCCCGGTTGTGATAAAGCCGCCCTTGAGGCTTTGCGGGTCTATCCGGGCGGTATGCAGATCGGCGGCGGAATTAATGCCGCCAATGCCCCTTTCTGGCTTGAGCATGGAGCCGACGCGGTTATTGTCACCTCCTATGTCTTTAAAGATGGCAGGGTATTAGCTGACCGCCTTGCCGAACTGACCGGCATTGTCGGCCGTGAGAAGCTGGTGATTGATTTAAGCTGCCGCAAAAGAGGCAATGACTATTTTGTGGTTACTGACCGCTGGCAGAAATTTACTGAGGTCACCATCAATCGCCAGACCCTGGAATATTTTTCCACTTTCTGTGCTGAATTTCTGGTACATGCCGTGGACGTGGAAGGTAAATGCGGCGGGATTGCCGCCGATCTGGCCGCCGATTTAGCTGCCTGGTCGCCCATTCCGGTCACTTATGCCGGCGGAGTACACAATATGGCTGACCTCCAGCGCCTGGCGGATATTGGTCACAACCGTCTTGATGTCACCATCGGCAGCGCTCTTGATATCTTCGGCGGCAGCGGGATCACCTATAAAGAAGCGGTGGCCTTTAACAATCACTGATTTCTCCTTTTTTCCCTCACCCACCCCATTGTTCTGCTATCCATTGTCGTCGTGAGACATCATAACTTTCTTTTGCACAACGCTCTGATTAATGCTATGATTTTTTAATTATCTCAGGCAGTCAGATTCGTGACTGCCCGTATTTTAAGAATTAATCGGGATCCTTGCATGGAAAGTGATTCACAAACTGATAGAATTCAACAATTTATTGAACGTATGCCGAGCCTTTCAACTACGGTAACCAAGGTTCTTGAGGTCTGTAATACTCCCACCACTTCTCCCAATGACCTGAACCGGGTTGTCGCTCTTGATCCGGTACTTACCGGTCAGGTTTTAAAACTTATCAACTCCGCTTATTACTCCCTCACCAATCAAATCACCTCCCTGACAAGAGCCATTATCATGCTCGGTCTTAACACGGTTAAAAACCTGGCGCTCAGTACGGCGGTTATCGGCAGTATGAGCAAGAGAGGCTCTTTTAAGAGTCTGCCAATGGATGAATTCTGGGCTCACTCTATCTGCGTCGGGGTTACGGCCAAGGCCCTGGCCGGCCTGTTAGAGGTTCCAGCAGCGGAGCGTGAGGAATATTTTGTTGCCGGACTTCTGCATGACCTTGGTAAGATTCCCTTAAATAATTGTTTTGCCGCTGATTACACCCAGGCCCTGCAGCTGGCGGATTTGGAGCAGAGTTCTCTAAACACCTGCGAGCAGTTAATTGTGGGGATAGGTCATAGCGAGGCAGGTCGTCTCATCGGCCGGAAATGGAGTCTGAATGATCCCCTGGTTGAGGCCTTAAGCTGCCATCACAGTCCGGAACAAGCCTCCAGTGATAATAAACAATTAGTTACTACCGTGGCCCTGGCCAATATTTATGCTAATATCTATGAAATCGGTTCGGCTGGAGATTTATTTCCCGATGGAGTTTTTCTCTTGAATGTTATGGATATGATGGGTTTGACCTGGAAGGGCCTTACTTCATTAAACAAGACAGTTAAAAGTGAGATAAGCAAGGCCCAGATTTTCCTGCAGGTTACCCAAAAGGAGAGCTATGCGTGTTAAATTTTGGGGGGTTCGGGGGTCTATTCCGTGCCCTGGCCCGCAAACGGTTAAATATGGCGGCAACACGGCATGTATTGAGCTTCGTGTAGACGAGCTTGACCGTCTTATAATAATTGACGCAGGTTCCGGAATCAGGGAACTGGGCAATTATATGATGGCCAATGACCTGCCAAGGGGTGATATTAACGCCGATATTTATCTATCTCATACTCACTGGGATCACATAATGGGCTTTCCCTTTTTCGTTCCTCTCTATCTGCCTACCACCACAATGCGGATTCACGGCCCCGTCACCCATGAAGCCGACACCCTGGAGACCATTGTCGGCGGTCAGATGACCTATCGCTATTTTCCGGTACGTGATGCCGAACTGGCGGCCCATTTAGAGTATAACAATCTTAAGGAAGGTAAGTTCGACCTTGGCGGCGGCCTCAGTCTGACCACTAAAAATCTCAATCATCCCATTCTCTGTCTCGGTTATCGTTTTGAATATCGCGGCAAGGTATTCTGTACCGCCTTTGACACGGAGACCTATAATAATATTTTCTGTACCGATC
>JAJRZN010000168.1 GCA_024275235.1 Deltaproteobacteria bacterium | reverse complement strand
TTCGTGCGCGATCTGCGCCGACATCTGACCAATGGCTGCCATGCAGGTCAACTTTTCCTGTTCCTTGGCAATTTTTTTATTTCTTTGCAGATATACCCGCAGATTAGTCATCATCCTGGTAAAGGCGTCCCGCAGCTGCAGAGCAAAATAGGAAGCAAAATAGGGGACAGACCACGATTCTTCCATTTACGAGGAAGAATCGTGGTCTGTCCCCTATTTTATTTTCTATTTTGATTATAAAAAAAGGCCCGGACCATTTTACAGGGCCGAACCTTTTCATGGCGGAGCGGAAGCAAAAATTTAGAATGCCACTTGAAACTGCGCCAGAATCACATCATCCCGGTAACCACCGCTCACACCAGCATAGGTGTTGCCGGTGAAGCCGTCATCCCCGCTGGCGATTACATAATTTAACTGAATCCGGGCCGTATATTCAGCGGCTGTATTCAGAAAGATATTAACCCCGAGATAGGTATTGCCAAGGTCAGTGCTGGGGCCGGTTTCCGGATCATAATGAGCCTGGTAGTGGCGAACCACCCCCTCCACCATGGGCAGGAAGCGATATCCGGCATGCAGGTACCAGACGGATTCATCACGATCCTTTACCCCCTTGATATTACTGCCCGCAACATACTCGCCCTTCAAGGTCATATCATTTAATTTATAGGCCGCGGCAACATCCCAGACCGAATAATCCTCCGCCTTGGTGCCGGGGGTATAGTTATCCCCGGCCGCCTCCTGCGATACACCGTAGGACAGTTCCATATGCAGATCATGCCAATCCGCCATCCCCCGGGCGGCATAGGCCAGATCATGCCCCGCGACACCGTGTGATTTATTGGTCGTCAAGGGATTATCCACGACCTTGCCGGCGCGGGTGGCCGGATTGAACACCCCGATATCATAACCAAACAGGCCGCCGATCTTGCGACCGCTGAGCATGGCGCCAAGGGAACGTTCCAGAACCAGGGCCTTTTCCATCCCGCGTCTGGTAATATCTAATTTGGCCCCGGAGGTATTAAAATCCATACCCACCGGGGTCTTGAACTGACCAAACTTGACGGAAAAGGCCTTGTTGAATTTATAGCCGACATCAGCGTCCTTAATAATTTCGTCCAGCTGCCCTTCTTTATGGGCGTCATCGCTTTTAACAAAATCGAGCTGCAATTTGCTGAAAACCTTGTTCATGGTGAGCTTATACCCCAGACGGACGCGGTCGGCGCCAAAGCGCAGCGAATCACGTTTATCGGTTGCCGATGAGGCGAGGCCGTCGCCGGTTTGAGCGGTAATCTGCGAAAAACCAAACAGTTTAACATTCAGTTTCTGGCCTCCCACATTGGTATTTATCACACTAACGCTCGCGGCAGCCGGAATACTCGTGCCTAACAGAAAGGCCACGGCCATTAACCCCTTAGAAAAAACTTGTTTTCTCATCTCTTCTTCTCCAATCTTACGTTGTTTATAATTTTTTCTCCTTGTAATGAAGAAATTCCCGGCCCAGAAATTATCCCTGTCATAAAAAATTCATTTCACACCTCCAATTCGCATTTTTTCATCTTCAGCCCTGATATTAATTCGGGTATTTAGTTACCAAAGGGCAGTTCGGTAATTTATTAAAAGGGTTACGGACGCATTTAAAGGGAGAGAGAGACAGAATAAGTTACACGACTCAAGCGGACAACCTGCGAACACGCCCCCCGTAAGGACGGGCAGGAAAAGTCAGCTAATTGAATAATGGCGTGGGCGGCAATTAGAAAGGCAGAACCTTGCGCCTATGATTTTATGGAGACTGCCAGGTTTGGATAACAGAGATTAACCTTTCATGCTTCGCGATACCCAACCGAACATAATCATCAGTTATTGATATTCTTTCTGGGTTTCAATCGTCTCTTTAATCAGCGCTGACAGGAGAGTTTCAACCCTTTGCAGGGATTGGCGATTTTTAACCTTTCCCCAGTATAGGCGGCGATAAGAGAGATATACCCGACCCGGCTCGGCAGGCAGGGTGTAGACCATAATCTGGTAAGGACAAAAGACGATATAATGCGGATTATCTTCCATCATTTTTCTTGAAATAACGGCACTGCAGAATTCCATAACCCTGGCTCTGGCGAAAATCGGTTTGGTCTGCCCCAGGGCCTTACCGGTGCGGGCCAGCATCTCGCCCACATGGGATACCGACGAGATGACCAGCCCCCGGTTATTGAGAGCCGTGGTCAGATCATCCCAGACCTGATCGTAATCCGCCAGCACCGACTTAATTACCACCGGCGGCCGCGCAACCGCTTCCTGCCGATGAACGCCTGACTTAATATTGCAGCTTTTCAGGTTTGACCGCCACGAATCTCCCGCGGCCGTATTTGGACTGCTGCTGGTCGACCGGGCAGCGACACAACCCGTCACTGATAAAAAAACAAACAGCAAAAAGAAAACTTTCATCTCAGTCCCTCATTACCTGCCAGAGCATGAATTTCGCTCCGGCCATGGCCCCCAAAGCGATAAAGGTCATAGTTAAAATACTGCCCAGGGCCATAGTGGAAATACCACTTAAACCCTGGCCGATATTACAGCCCAGAGCCAGCACCGCTCCAAAACCCATGAGCAGACCGCCGACAAGACTATATCTGAACTGTACGAGGGGCGGAGCCACCCAGTTAAAGGTGCCGCTGATAAGCGCGGCCAGCAATGAACCACCAAGAACCCCGAAGACCGTGGCAATGGCAAAATTTATGGTTTCACCTGTCCACAAAATTATATAACGAAAACTCTCAGCATCGGCCAGGGCGAAGGTCAGGCTCTTGGGGCGCCATTTCTGCAGCAACGCGGGGTCGGCGGGGCCGGTGTAAGAGAAGCTGTCTATAAGCGGCAGGGCCTTATGAGCCGCCCCGTTCAGCCACCAGGCCAGGACAATAGTCAACCCGATACCAACCCCGGTCAGGGGCCACTTCCAGCCCCACCATTCCGATGTTTTGGGGGCCACCAGCATAAAGATAACCAATACCAATTCCAGAGTCAGGAGAATCAGCCACCAGGGAACGGCGGGCAATATATCCGGCAGATACTGGCTTTTAAAAGCAATAGTGAATGAGTTAAAAAAATCAACCCGGATCAGGGCCAACACGCCCCAGAGAGTGGCACCAGAGGTCAGGATAAAGGCCATGACACTCACCAATGCCCCCAGGTCGCCTTCGGCGCTGCGCACCAGAATCCGGCTGGCGCAGCCCCCGGCATAGACAATACCTATCCCGAAGGTAAAACCGCCGATAATATAACTGAGCCAGGTGAAGGGAGATGATACATATATACTGTATTGAATATCGACCTGGCCCATTTTATACAAAATCTGGGTACCGAGGATAGCGATCAGCAGAGACATGGCATAGGAACGGGTCTGGAAGAGATCACCGATGGTCACTCTGGCATGACAGGCCGCGGCGATACAGAATTTGGAACGTTGAACAATTGCCCCCATGAGACCGCCGATGAGCAGGCCGCCCCAGACCAGGGTATTATGAATGGCACTCTTAACCGCGGCTATTTCCTCATCAGACATACTTGAGGAATCGAGACCGGCATAGGCCTTGATCTTATAAACAAGAAAGACCACCCCGACAAAACCCATGACCACCAAAGCCGCGACAATCCCCTCCCTGAAATTTTCCTTACTCATTTTACCCCCGCTGTTAGACATATTGCCAGAAAGTTAAAGACGGAACCGCCGTCTTTTCCATATCTGCAATTTGCAAGGGCCATGCCAGGCATTTCAGGCCTTAAAACGGCTGAAAATGTCCATTTTGGAACAAAATACCACCTTCAGCTGTCCCGAAATGTCCTTTTGAAGGCAGGAATTATAATAATTGATATTTTTCCATCTTAGTCCTCAGCTGCCGCCGGGTAATACAAAGCCTGGCGGCAGCCCTGGTCTGATTCCATTTCTCAGCTTTCAAGGCCTTTAAAACGGCGATCCGCTCAAGCTCGGCCAGGGGCATCCCGATTAAGCCCGCCAGCTGCTGCTCTTCCATGGGCTTGTTTTCTCCCCGCGACTCCGCGTAATTATTCTGCATCTTCCTCGGCAGATCTTCTAACACTATTATATCGAGACGGGAGAGAACCACCGCCCGCTCAATAATGTTTTCCAGTTCACGAATATTCCCCGGCCATTCATAGACCGTCAGGGCCGCCAGGGCCTCCTGCTCTATCCCCCTGATAAATTTTTTATTCTCCCCGGCGTATTTATTGAGAAAATAATGAGCGAGAGAGGGGATATCCTCCTTGCGCTCCCGCAGGGCA
>JAJRZN010000167.1 GCA_024275235.1 Deltaproteobacteria bacterium | reverse complement strand
TAATATCATAGACGTCCCCCTTTTGCCCTCTGGTTATAGTGGTATTTCCTCAACAGGTAATATTTGTTTCCCATGATGAATTGTAAGGATGGAAATAGTCGTGCTTTCATAACGATATATTATGCGATAATTCCCAAATATCAATTCTCTTATTTTTTTTCTTCCAACTTCAGGCACCATGCGGCCCATTTGAGGTGATAATAGCAAAGATTCAACTTCTTGAAAAATACTATCGACCCAGTTTTGGGCCACAGACGGATTGTCCCGGGAAATGTATCCAGCGATTTCCGAAACTCTATCAATGGCTAACGGTGACCAGATGATTTTCATTTCGCAACTCTACTGAGTACTATTTCTTTTGCTTTATTATGTTCAAGCCCTTCCCCTTTTTCAATTTGGCTAATAGATGTTTGAACATCTTTGAGTAGTTCAATCTTTTCTTGCATAGCTTCATATTCACCGACATCTAAGAGTACCGCAACCCCTTTACCATGCTGAGTGATAATGAGTGGTCTTTTGGTGTCGTGGACTTGTTTGAGAAATGAAGCAATTCCGGTTCTGAACTCAGACATAGAACGGATATCTTGGTCAATTCTTAATCTTAGCATAATAGCACCTTTGAGTTTTTTGTACATTATATCGTACTTTATATGGTGCGTCAAAGATATTAACCCCCTCCCTTTTACCGGGAGATCGGGTTCCAGTTTGACCTTCAACAAAAAAGCTGAAAACAGGAGTAAAAAAAAATCACCTGCCGCCCCGCAGCTCCGCCTGCCAGGCATTTTCCGCCACAAAGGGCTGGGTAATATATTTTGACTCTGACGGAACCAGGGCACCTAATTTAAGCAAATCACTTTCCGTTAATAAAGATTTCACATAGGTAGTACGGAAATGATGCGCCACTCCGCCCGCGGCAATGAGCGCTATACTCTGCCGGATAGCCTCAGTATCGACCCGTACTCCGCACAGGGTATCATATTTATTGAGCGGGGCCTTGATATCCATGGCAAAATAATCAACCAGCCCCTCTTTAAGCAGCAGTTTAATCATCTCCGGCCGGGAACCGTTGGTGTCAAGTTTCACCTTAAAGCCCAGGGCCTTGAGTCGCGCGCTGAATTGGGGCAGGTCTTTATGTTCCGTGGGCTCGCCGCCGCTGACCACCACCCCGCTCAAGCGGCCGCGGCGCAGTTTTAAAAAATCGAAAATTTCCCTTTCCTCATAGCGCGCCGCTCCTGTAACCGCCAGCAGGGGGCCATTATGGCAGAAGGGGCAGCGAAAATTACAGCCCTGGGTAAAGACCACCGCCGCCGTCCTGCCGGGATAATCGCTGAAGGAGCAACGTTGCAGGCCGCCGATAATCATCAGCCGCTCACTTTAAAATGCCGACGGCTGGCAAATTCAGCCCGTTTACCTTCATTCCACTGCTTTACAGGGCGCAGATAGCCCACTACCCTGGAGTAGACCTCAGTCTCCCCGCCGCATTGAGGACAAACAGACTCTTCACCGTTGATATAGCCATGATTCGTGCAGATGGAGAAAGAGGGAGTCAGGGTAAAATAGGGCAGTTTGTAGTGTTCACAAATGGTGCGGACAAAAGACTTCACCGCCGCCGGATCGGGTGCCGATTCACCGAGAAAACAGTGCAGAACGGTGCCGCCCGTATAGCGGCTCTGGAGCGGATCCTGCAGATCAAGAACTTGAAAGATATCATCACTGTAGTCCACCGGTAGCTGGGTAGAGTTGGAATAAAGCGGAATCCGGCTCTCGGTTTTCAGGCCGCATTTCAGGTGCGGAAAACGTTTTTGATCCAGACGGGCCAGGCGGTATCCGGTGCCCTCCGCCGGTGTGGCCTCCAGATTATAATGATTGCCGGTTTCCTGCTGAAATTCCTGCAACCGGCCGCGCATATGATCTAAAAGCCGGATGGCGATGGCCTGGCCTTCGCTGGTGCCGATGTCCCTACCCAAGAGATTCAAAGCGGCCTCGTTGGCGCCGATGATGCCGATGGTGGAAAAATGATTTTTCCAGTAACAGCCGAAACGTTCCTTTATCCGGCGGAGATAATAATGAGTGTAGGGGTAGAGGCCCTTATCGGTGAATTTTTCCAGAACCTTACGTTTCACCTCCAAACTGGTGCGGGCTATATCCATCTGGCGGTCGAGGCGAATCATAAAATCGGCCTCGTTCCCGGCCTGGAAGCCCAGGGCCACCAGATTAATGGTCACCACCCCGATGGAACCGGTGAGCGGGTTGGCCCCGAACAAGCCGCCGCCGCGTTTTTCCAGTTCCCTGGTATCAAGACGCAGACGGCAACACATGGAACGGGCGTCATCAACGGAAAGGTCGGAATTAACGAAATTGGCAAAGTAGGGGATGCCGTAACGGGCCGTGACCTCCCAGAGGCGGTCAAGTTCCCGGTTATCCCAGTCAAAATCAGCCCCGATATTATAGGTGGGGATAGGAAAGGTAAAGACCCTGGCCTGAGCGTCTCCCTCCGCCATCACCTCAAGAAAGGCCTGATTTATGGCGGTCATCTCCTTTTGGAACTCACCGTATGTCTGCCGCTGCGGCTCCCCGCCGATAACAGCCGGTTCCGCGGCCAGGGTTCTGGGCGGCTGTAAATCCATGGTCAGGTTGGTAAAAGGGGTCTGAAAACCAACCCTGGTGGGGACATTCAAGTTAAAGATAAACTCCTGAACGGCCTGCTTGACCTCCCTGTAGCTTAAGTTATCAAAACGAACAAAGGGGGCAAGCAGGGTATCAAAATTGGCAAAGGCCTGGGCCCCGGCCGCCTCTCCCTGAAGGGTATAGAAAAAATTGACAATCTGCCCCAGGGCAGCCCGAAAATGTTTGGCAGGCTTGGAGACTGCCTTGCCCTGTACTCCGCAGAACCCCTGCCTCAAAAGATCCTGTAAATCCCAGCCCACACAATAGACCGATAACTGCCCTAAATCATGGATATGCAGATCGCCGGCCTCGTGCGCCTCCCGTACCTCCCGCGAATAGATGGAGCGCAGCCAATAGGTCTTGCTGACTTCACTTGAGATATAATTATTCAACCCCTGCAGGGAGTAGCCCATATTGGAGTTTTCCTCCACCTGCCAGTCAAG
>JAJRZN010000166.1 GCA_024275235.1 Deltaproteobacteria bacterium | reverse complement strand
GCATAGCTTCCGACAACTAAAACCGCAAAAACCTGGGTGCCAAGGAAACCGGCATTGCCGGCCAGAAGGCCGTTGGCCCCGCCGGCGTTAACGGCCTTGCTGGCAAAGATTCCAAGGCAGATGGTGCCGATAACCCCGCCACCTCCGTGAATGCCGACGACATCAAGGCTGTCGTCCAGGCCTGTTTTTTCTTTCAGGTTAACGGCGCCGTAGCAGACAAGACCGGCAATAAGGCCGATGGCCATGGCTGCCATGGGGCCCACGAAGCCCGCCGCCGGGGTAATGGTGGCCAGACCGGCCACGGCCCCCGAGGCGGCCCCCAGGGTGGTGGGTTTGCCATGCTGGATGCTCTCCATGATGACCCACATTGCCATGCCGGTCATCCCGGCCAGGTGGGTGGCGATAAAGGCGGTGGCGGCGATTCCGTTGGCGGCCAGGGCGCTGCCGGCGTTAAAACCGAACCAGCCGAACCAGAGCAGGGCGGTACCGATAATCGTCATGGGCAGATTATGAGGGGCGAAGCTGCGCTTACCGTGGCCGTAACGCGGCCCCATGACCAATACTGCCGCCAGGGCGGCGGCTCCGGAGGTGAGGTGGACAACCAGGCCGCCGGCAAAGTCCTGCACCCCTCTGGCGGCCAGCCAGCCGCCGGAACCCCATACCCAATGGCATACCGGATTATAAACCAGGATCGTCCACAGTAATGAAAAAACAATGAAGGAGGACAGGCGGATGCGCTCGGCAATGGCTCCGGTGATCAGGGCCGGGGTGATAACCGCGAACATGCACTGGTAGATCATAAAGACATTCTGGGGGATGGTGGTGGCGTAAGTCGGGCTGGGGGCCGAGCCTACTCCCTTTAAGGCGAACCAGGATAAATTGCCTAATATGCCGTTGATGTCGGGGCCAAAGGACATGGAATAGCCAATCAGCACCCATTCAATACTGATTACCGAAATCATAATCAGACTCTGCATAATGGTGCCCAGGACGTTTTTACTTCTCACCATGCCGCCGTAAAACAGGGCCAGTCCGGGGGTCATGAGCAGCACCAGTCCGGCCGCGGCCAGGACAAAAGCGGTATCGCCAGCGTTAATCATCTCTTTCTCCTTTGGTCTATAATTATAACAGGGGAACTTTTGCTGAAATTTACAGCGCGGCCCGGTTTCCGGCCAAAATTCAAAAATTATCGTCTTGAAAAATAATTGACAGCTGTTTGGTATATATGGTTGATAACCAGTAGTAATTATTATATATAGGTTGCCGTATGCCTGTTGTTTAAGGGCGAAGATTATATACAAAACGGTGTATATGTCCACCATTAATTACAACTTTGTAGATTTTTTAGAATAAAAATGAATTATTGCTTTGGCGCGGTATTTTTTTAAGGGCTTTGGCAGGCAGGGGTTAATATTATTGACTGCCGGCTGGCCGCTTGTTATAGGTGTTCTGTTCTGGAGTTGTGTTACGGGTTGAGGGTAATTCGCAGGTAAGCGCTCCATGAACGTACTGCTGACTAAGCGCGAGGTAAGAAGAATACCATGACTATATATTCGGAAAGTCTGCTGGTGCATTTTCGCCGGGCAGAGGATATTAAAAAGCAGGCCATTGATTATCCGGCCATTGATCTTAACAAACGTCAGCTTTGTGACCTGGAACTTCTGCTGAACCGGGCCTTTTATCCCCTT
>JAJRZN010000165.1 GCA_024275235.1 Deltaproteobacteria bacterium | reverse complement strand
CGCGGCATGACCCCGGCCGGGATGAAATTTACCACCCTGGCCGGTATGGCCGGCGGCGGGGCGCAGACTCCGGGCTTCATGGGAGTTTCCAAACATTTCATTACCAGTCGTAAATTATTGCTGGCTGAGGGGGGCTTAAAGAGGCTGGTCTGGCTGCCCAAGGCCTTGAAGGAGCAGCTTAAAGACAAATTAATTAAGCGCTGTGAAGAATTGGAGATGCCGGAGTTATACGATATGATTGCCACCGAAGAACAGGGTTCTACCGAGGAGGAGATTATGGTCTTCCTGAAGGAGAAGGGGCATCCGGCGCTGGATATGGAGATGGCAGTCTAAGAAAACTATTAGCTATCACTTGTTAACTGGTTATTTTACGATAGTATTGGAGGACAATAGAAAATGGCTTTAACTGGCATACAGATATTAAAAATGCTTCCCAAGAAGAATTGCGGGGAATGCAAGATTCCAACTTGTTTGGCCTTTGCCATGAAGGTGGCGGCCGGCCAGATGGAGATTGGAGAGTGTCCCTACGTCGATGATGAGGTTAAGGCCACTATTGGTGAGGCTTCAGCTCCGCCGATCAGGACTGTAAAAATTGGTACTGGTGATGATGCCTTTGTCGTGGGCGGTGAGACCTGTCTCGCCCGGCACGAAAAGCGCTTTGAGCATCAAACCGGTATCGGGGTTCTGCTCACCACCGAGATGGATGAAGCTGCCGTCGGCAGTCGTCTTGATAATTATAATAAGTTAAGTTACGAACGAGTCGGGGTAATTATGAAACCCGATCTGGTGGCGGTTAAGGATCTCACCGACGCGGCGGCCTTTACCTCTCTAATAAAGACGGTGATTGATAAAGCCCCCGGCGCCAATATTATCCTGATGTCTGAATCAGCGGCCAATATGAAAGCGGCTCTGGAGATATGCTCTGATCGCCAGCCCCTTATCTATGCCGCCACTGCTGACAACTATAATGATATGGCCGCTCTGGCCAAAGATTTTAAGTGTCCGCTAACGGTCAAGGGGGTTAATCTTGATGATGCCGTACATATATCTGAGGAATTAAGCAAGGCTGGTTTAAAAGACCTGATTATTGATTCCGGAGCCCGTACCCTGCGGGCCGCCTTTGAGGATAATATTGTCTGCCGGCGGGCGGCGATTAATAAAAAATACAAACCTCTTGGCTTTCCCACCATCGCCTTTCCCTGTGAGATGAGCGATGATCTGATGATGGAGGCCATGATCTCCTCTGTTCTGGTGGCCAAATACGCCGGGATGATTATTCTCTCTGATCTGCAGGGAGATACCCTCTTTCCCCTGTTCCTGGAGCGGATGAATCTGTTCACTGATCCCCAGCGTCCCATGGTGGTGGAGGAAGATATTTATCCATTGAACGGCCCGGACGAGAATTCGCCGGTTATCATCACCTGTAACTTCTCGCTTACCTATTTCATCGTCTCCGGCGAGATAGAGGGTTCCAAGGTTCCTTCCTGGCTGCTTATTAAGGATACGGAGGGACTTTCCGTCCTTACCGCCTGGGCGGCTGGTAAATTCGGTGCCGATCTCATTGCCCAGTTTATGAAAAAATCAGGTATTGAGGACAAGGTTAAGCATCGTGAGCTCTTAATTCCCGGTTATCTCGCCAATATTAAGGGTGAGCTGGAAGAGGAGCTGCCGGAATGGACAATTACCATCGGTCCTCGTGAGGCCGGGCATATTCCAGCATTTCTGAAGGAGTGGAAGCCCAGCTGATATTTTTTTAAAGTACCTGCTGCAAGCCAGCTGAAATTTGTTTGCAGCAGAATTGCTTTATAAGTTAGTCGCCATTCCTTTGAATGGTCAGTCTGTCCAGCACCATGTATAGCTGAGCGGACTAATCAACCGCATCTCAGGCACATCTAAACAGTTATTGAGATAGGTGCATGTTTTGTGCGACCACCTAAATAGTTACTTTTTTGAGCTAACCCCAGGTCTCCTATATTCACGATATGTCGATAAATCTAACAATTGATGGTCAGGAAATCACTGCTCAGGAGGGGATAACCGTCCTTACTGCCGCCCGCCGGGCTGGAATTCATATTCCTACCCTTTGCCGGGTTGGTGATAAAAATGCCGAGCAGCCTTGTAAATTATGTCTCGTCGAGATTGATGGAGATAAAACTCCCCTTCGTTCCTGTATGACGATGGTTAAAGAGGGGATGCGGGTGGTTACCTCCTCTGATGAGCTGATTGAACAACGCAAGGAACGCTTAACCATTCTCGTTGCCACTCATTTTGGTGACTGTAAGGCACCTTGTAATCTCACCTGTCCCGGGCAGATAAATGTTCAGGGGTATATCGCTCATATTGCCAGGGGCCAGTACGAAGAGGCCATGCGCCTGATTATGGAGCGCAACCCCTTTCCCTTTTCCGTCGGCCGGGTTTGCCCGAGATTCTGCGAGACTCGCTGCCGGCGAATTCTGGTGGACGAGCCGGTATCCATCAACCACCTTAAACGCTTTGTGGCTGACTGGTGCATGGCCAATAAGATTGATCTCAAGTTGAGCCGTGAACCGGCAACCGGCAAACGGGTGGCTGTTATCGGCGGCGGCCCGGCCGGTCTTACCAATGCCTTTTATCTGGCCCGCAAGGGGCATCAGGTCACGGTATTTGAGGCCATGCCCAAATTGGGCGGTATGCTGCGCTACGGGATTCCTGATTATAAAATATCTCCCAAAATTCTGGATTATGAAACCTCGGCTATTTTGCGCCTGGGAATTTCGGTGAGATTTGAGCAGCGTTGGGGAGAAGATTTTCTGCTGCAGGATTTAAAGGATCAGGGGTTTGATGCCATATTCATCGGTACCGGCTCATGGGTGCCTAAACCCTTGGATGTGCCGGGCGCTGTCCGCCCCGGTATCTATTCGGCTACTGATTTATTAAGGAGCATTGCCGAAGGGAATCAGCCAGAATTCGGAGCCACGGCGGCGGTATTCGGCGGTAATAATATCGCTCTTGAGGCTGCCCGCTCCCTGCTGCGCTCCGGGGTAGAGCAGGTTACGGTTATCTACCCCAAAACCCGTACCGGGATGACCGCCAATCAGCGGGTTATTCATGAGGCGGAAAATGAGGGGGTACAGTTCCTCATGGCGGCCGCTCCGGTGCAGATATCAAGCTCTGAGCACGGCCTGGATATTGAACTTATCCGTATGCGCCTCACCGAGCCGGATAAGCGCGGTGTCCGTCATCCCGAGGCCATTCCCGGCAGCTCTAATCATATTGAGGTTGATTGTATTGTCCACTCCATGGGGCAGATGGCCTTTGCAAAGAGTAAAATATCGTCCAGCGGCATTGAGGAAACTCTGGAACTTTCACAAAAAAATTGTCTGAAGGCGAATGTCCGGAATTCATCGACCAATGTGGAAGGTATCTTTGCTGCCGGTGACGTGGTCTCAGGGCCGCGGACGGTTATTCAGACGGTGGTTGCCGCCCGGCGGGCGGCTGAAAATATCCACAGCTATTTAATGGGAACCGCCAAACAAACTGACGAACGCTTTAATTTCAGCCGGGGCCGCTCCTTTGATGATGTCGATATGCGTAATTTTGAAGGCATCAAGGTCAAGCTTCGCGAGAAAATGCCCACCCGTCCGCCGGAGATTGCCATTCAGGATTTTGATCAGATTAAACTCGGTTTTACCGAGGAGATGGCCCTTAAAGAGGCTGCCCGCTGCCTGTCCTGCGGTTGTTCGGCCTTTGAACGCTGCAACCTGAAGGCCCTCGCCATAGAGCATAAGATTAATCTTAATAAAACCGGCATGGGCACAACTCCGCTTTACGCCAAAGATACCACCCATCCCACCTTAAGCGTTGATCTTAATAAATGTATATATTGCCAGCGTTGTCTGAACAGTTGTGAGTACAAGGCCCTGGAGCTGACGGCAACCGGTTTTGATGAGGCTGGCCGGGCGCAGGGGATCAAACTCACCTTTAATGATAATTG
>JAJRZN010000164.1 GCA_024275235.1 Deltaproteobacteria bacterium | reverse complement strand
TGAAATGACCATCCCGGACAAACCAACCAGCAGCAAACAACAATATCGTATAACAGAACAGGGCAAACAATACATTGCAGTACAAAAATAAACGCCGGGCGCATGGTGTGCTTTTATTCAAACCTGTTCCATCTCAACGGAAAAACTATGAGTAAATACTGCGGAGACAGAGATTCAAAGGCCACACTGGTCGATTCTCAGATTAGCAGGATATTCTGTTTCAGGCAAAGCACTTGCGAAAGCAGTAAACAATAACCTGCAAACTATTATTTCCGATCGTGCTGTACGATGGCACATGAAAAAACTCGGCCTGATGGAGATAAAAAAGAGCCTGCCCAAATTGGTTAAAGCTTTAAAAAAACTTCTAACCATATTTGATGGCGTCGTAAAAAGTCCGATCTACGGCGTTGTGGCGTTTCGGCATACCATATGTATGGCCGAAGGTCTGCTGAACCACCACGCCTCGGAGTCTCGCTGTGTTCGCTTACCTGTATATCGAACTTTTCGCAGTCTTCGCTTAGCTGACTTATCCATCTTTAGTTAGTAGTTTGGATGAGTACATCTATCAGGATATGGTAGATGCCGCATAGAAAATTAAATTGCCAGAAAACATATCAAAACTTATGGGACGGGGTAATAGATGCATCCCTGAGGGATACAATTATGCAGGCAAGTACTGGTTATCAGATTCTCCTCATCAGTTACCGGGATTAGGCTCGGTTAGTTCCCTTCCACAATATGCATAAGTTCGTCCACCAGCTGGTTTAACCTGTTTGCTTCGCTCTGCATTTCTGCCGCCGTTGCCGATGCCTCTTCGGAAGTGGCGGCATTTTTTTGCGTGGAGCTGTCCATCTCATTGATTCCCACGGTGATTTGATCAACGCCAAGGGATTGTTCGCCGTTAGCGTGGGCTATTTCATCTAATAGAATTGCCACCTTGCCGGCGCCGTCGGCGACTTCCTTAAAGGCTGCCGTTGCCTGGTGTACCATGTCGGATCCGCCTTGAATACGCTGGACGATATTTTCGATTAATTTGGAGGTCTCTCCAGCTGAATCAGCGGAGCGGATGGCGAGATTCCTGACCTCGTCGGCCACTACCGCGAAGCCGGCTCCAGCCTCTCCGGCCCTGGCCGCCTCAACCGCCGCGTTTAAAGAAAGCAGGTTGGTCTGAAAGGCGATTTCGTCGATGGTCTTGACAATCTCCTGGGTCTCATGACTGGCATCCCGGATATCGTCCATGGCCTTGTTCATATTCTCCATAAAAATGTTGGCTTTTTCAGCGACCTCCTGGGTGGCTTTCATTTTGGAATTGGCCTCGGTGGTATTTTCGGCGTTTTGGCGGGTCATACTGGTTATCTCTTCGAGGGAGGCGGCCGATTCTTCGGTGGCAGCCGCTTGAGTGGAGGCCTGGTCGGCGATATTTTCGGCGGCGCTGGCCACTGAGGCCGAAAGGCTGTTAAGGCTTTGCGAGCTGGCGCGAAGGGTATTCCCGGCTTTATTTAATGGTACGACGATTTCACGGTGAGTAAAAAACCAGGATAAAATGATGATCGTCAATACCGCGCCTAAAAGTATTCCCTGAATCCAGAGAATGGTGTTGAGATTATTGTCCTTTTCGTATAGGCCAACCGCCTGGTTCATGGTCTTGAGCAATGGAATATTATTATGTTGTATCGTTCGCATGGCTTTATTATATGAGGGACTGCCAGGTTTTGATTTTATAAATGTCTGAATTGCCGCGTTGAAATCCTGCCACATTTTTTTGACTTCAAGAAGTTTACGACGGGTGTTGCTGCCGCTGACAGGGGTCAGCCCCTGTCGTTTATCGCCATGTAGGAGGCCGTTTAAAGTGGTATTAAAAAGATTGGCGGTTTTTTTTATGTCGGTCAGCACCTGATTCAGGGGTTCTGTTTTCTGGTAATTTCCGGTAAGGCTGTGGGCAATGAATATATCCTTGGTCAGTTTCTGGGTGAGCATGCGCTGACGTCCGGCCAGGTTAATGGCCCGGCCGGCTTCTTTCTGCTGAATCACCACATAAAAAATAATGGCGGCGTTTATCAGCCCCAGAATAAGGAAGGCGGTTAAAATGATGTTAAGTTTGGATTGCAAGGTTAGAGATTGTTTCATCATCCTCTCCTGTGGTGCCAATTAATAAAAGATACATCTGAGCGGTTACGGGGCGGGGATTTGAGCCCGGGAACCATTAATATAATAGTTTCTGCCCGCCGTATGTTGTTTTTATTTTATGAAATGCCTTTTACATTGGCAAGCGGGAAAAAATAAATTATCTGAAGTTGGCCGGAGAAGATAAATAAAGTTATACCGGAACCAGGTGTTTTCTGTGTATATTCTCTTCTTATGCTGGTAGAGCGGGGCGTTTAAATTAACATTTGAGGTTAAAAAAGTGAAAATTCCTGAAATAGATACCTGGACGTGTTCAAAATGTGAGGGCTGTGTGGAGGTTTGCCCGGCGGTTTTCAGAACGAATGATGATACCGGCAATATAGAGGTTATCGAGCTGGCCGAATATCCGGTTGATGAGGTTGATGAGG
>JAJRZN010000163.1 GCA_024275235.1 Deltaproteobacteria bacterium | reverse complement strand
GCGGAGAAAAACGTCAGGCTGCCCACCACTATAAGTTTTTTACGAGCCCGGGTGATTGCCACATTGAACCGGTTTGGATTATTTAAAAATTCGCTCAAAACCTGGTCGGGATCAGAACATGTAAAGCCAAACAGAATTACATCCCGTTCCGCGCCCTGAATCCGTTCAACCGTGTCGATCAATGGCAATTCATCACCTTTGCCGCCAAGAAGTTCGGCCAAACGCCGGCTGATGGCATTATTCTGGGCCCGATGTGGAGTGATAATCGCTAATTTCTCTTTGTCCATGCCTGGGTCGGACAACAACCGGTGGGCCAGGCGGGCGATTATTCCGGCTTCAGCCGCTGATTCCTGACCACAGCCTCGATGATCCGTCAGCACCAGAACGACCGGTTTCCGGGGATCGATAATTTCATCTGCCAGGTCATTTTTTCTTTCACCCGTCAGGGCCAGCCGAGCCTCCGCATTACCTAACGCCGGGGACAACATGGAATTATACCAGGTTCGGCTCGGAAACATGCAAATTTCAGCATTCATTCTGTAAGTCACATCCAGCCGCACGCTTTGGTTCGAATAAAGCCCAAGCAGAATATCCAGCAACGAACATCGTACCTGTTGATCAACCGGTTCATCGGCACAAGGCCCGCAAGACGAATCTTCTTTTATTGCTGCGGATCGGATGACCGGCGGCAATTGATGGATATCACCGAGGCAGATAAAATTGCCTTTTCCATAAACCAGGCTCAACAGGGCCTGGGGAACCAGTATTTGTGAGGCCTCGTCAAAGATCACCCAATCGAATGGCTTTGGCAGCGTGTTGTTATGACTTTGAAACGTATTATACAGACCGTATCCAGTGGAACCGAGAATAAGAAATGGAGCGCCTAATGCCTCGGCAGCATCTGCCAGCGGCTCTACCTGCATCCCCTCTTTTTCTTCATCAAACGGAGATCCGTCCCATCTTCCCAGTTTAACGCAGCGAGCCGGAAAGTCCTTAAGGTTATGGCTGGTTACCAAATCCACCACCTTGGAAAGTACCTGGTCAATGGCCTGATGGGTCAAGGCGCTTACTGCAATGCGCAGCTCGCTGCCTGTCGTCTGGGCATGGCGAATCAAGGCGATCAGCATCCAGCCGAGAAGATTGGTTTTCCCGGTTCCGGGCGGGCCTTGGATCAGGCTTAAGGCATGGCGGAAAGGCAGCTTCAGCGCCTGTTGCTGAGACGGATTAAGTTGGGCGGCCGCCCCCTCGGAACAAAGCCATTTCTCTACCCATTCATGCCGGCAATGGGGTTGGTCAAAATCCCATTGCCCCTTAAACAATTTGGCCAGCGGATGATTAAACTCCGGTGAAAATACGGCTTGAACCACATGGAGCAATTTGGGGGTATTCCTGTCATCGCCATCTTCTTCCAGGGAATAGGAAATATTTTTATGCAACCGCATATTACGGGACTGGCGGCAATGAAGCGCCACCTGGTCTGCCGATGGGTCATATTGCGCTATAATCACGGGCATGCCGCTCTGGAGATCATCGACACCCTGGGGAACCAGTTTCAAGAAGTCTCCCCGGCGGAATTTGGCAAATCCGGCGCCCTTGGCAATATCGAACTTATAAAGGAAACGTCCTTCATCGTCCAGAGCCGTGCCGATAAAGCGGAGCGGCCCCATGGCCCGGAAACGTTCAACTCTCTCCGCCAGGGAAAGCTCCTGCAGGATTGTCATCTCCACCTCCCCATAAGATCTTTCCGCTTCGATAAACCTTTTATAGCCTTCAGCTATGCCGAACCGGTTTTCAGGTATGATCCGCCAATCTTCACGAATCCATCGGCTTTCCAGGTGCAGGGAGATCCAGCGCTGCAATATCGCCATCCGCTCAAGAACCGTTGTCAGATATTCTTTGCATTGTTCATTGTTCGTGCCGCTTATCAGTGCATCGGGCAGCCGGTCACCATGGAAAAGGGTATCGGGAATTTCCAGGCCATCCGCTGTCCCCAGGATTTGGTTGAGGGCAAAAAATGTCATATTGCCGGGAATGGGCAGAACAAAATGATCGCTGAACACCTGCCACAAGTCAGTGTAATGAGGTTCCGGCCCATTTCGAAACAGCTCATTGATATATATATCGTCCTCCTGCGCGGCCATTTCCCGTATTTTCCGCCACACTCCAGCTCCGAAAATGAAAATATGCGGACGATGGTCATTATTGGCCGCCTTCTCCCACAACTCCAGTAAACTGTTTGAAAATTCCCGCCAGACCCGGCGCCGATTCTCTGCTGAGAATACCGTCCAGGTGAATGTTTCCAGGGCCTGCCCCTGCTTCCGCATGGCAAATCCAAGGCCTTTAAGCTTTGTTGAAACCGGATGCCAAACAAAATACAGGAAAAAAGCTGTCGAGATGTTTGCCGGATAAAGGCGGGTTCTCTTTTTAATAACCGCAATTTTGTTGTGGTGCAAAGCGCCAAGAGCGGCCTGCAGACGTTCTCTTTGCCATGGGCTGAACCAGTATTGCCGAGCCTGATCAGCATTCAGCCAGCCGTCGTCCACTAAAAAACAGCTGCTTTTACTTCCCGGCAGGCGCGGCGGTGTTTTCACGGTTAAAGACGTGCCGTCAGGAGATGCCAGCCCCTCTAAACACTTGTCAATCCTTTTAAATCCCAGGGCGGCCATTTTTTCCAACCCCCCGGCCGTAATCCGAGGAAGAAACTGAATATCTTCTTCCTCCAGGGCCTGGTGGTAACAAAAATCAAAAAAAGAACAACCTGGACAATGCCCTTTGAGCTGTGAAAAAACCGTAAGGGGAGGCTTGGACAGACATTGGGCAAAGGCCCGCAGCAGGAACGGAAATACCGTCATATAGGGTTTGAGATCAAATGTGTGATGCTCCGGTACGCCATTCGCCATTGAGCGGCTGATCAGAAAACCGCTGTCCGCCACTTTGGCTTGAGGCAACTTCATTTCGGAACGAATCAAGGCCTTGAGCAAAAAGGCATAAAAGGCCACTTGCCATTTTTGGTAATAATGGGGAACATGACTGCTTTTAATATCACCGACCTCAAAAACAACCTTTTCGTTTTCGTATTTTTCGTATTTTTCATACGATACTCGAATCAAATCAGGGATACCAACTCCGTCTATAACCGTTCTTTTTTTGTTCTGCCGTTCAAAAAATGTGGATGATGGCGAAAACAAGGCATTGATTTTCAGGACACCATGTACCAGATAACGACTGCCGGCAAAAGGTTTCCGCCCTGATATTTGCTGTAATTGACCGCATGTTTCCATAGACCTGGCTTGCAGAGAACGGATCTTTCCTGATTCGTCTTCTGCAGCGATTGTGGCAATGATTTCATTTTGTTTTTTAAGGGCGGCCAGCACTTGCCTTTCAAATTCCTTGCCGTTTTTTAGACGCTGGGCCCTTTGCTCATCATCCGCAGAACATCTTGCGGGTTGATACTCCGGCGGCAGGAGATAGTGGAAGCAAAACATTCGACCGCATTTCTGAAGCCTGAAATATTCACCAATGATGGTTCCGGTGAGCGGCCGGATCCGGTAACGTCCATTTTCAACATTTTCACTATTTTCACTTAACGGAAAGGTCGTGCCCGGTTTCCGGCGGTTCTTTTCCCAGGTCAGGAGAGGTTCCCTGGAAAAAGGTGGATCAAGTAAGGAAATGCCTTTTTTCTCCGGCGGCTTTGACTGAAATTTGAGATTTTCGGGATCACCCTTGATAATTTCGGAAGACCCGCCTGAGTAGCGCTTAAAGAAACCGATCAGGCGGACGTCGTAAATGAAACTGGCAAGCTCACGAAGAATTAATTCTTTCGGAAGAGTCGCGCAAAAACTATTTAAGGAAAACATGGCCCGCAACATTTTAAAATGACGGGCAGCCCACTTAAGGAAATCTTCCGGCGAAACAGGCAGAACGAGCCTTTCGAATCGAATCAAATGGGACGATACCAAACCGGTTTCATCTGAGACTATATAGAGATCATCGGTGTGCTTTCCCATATATTCTCTTACCCCGCACTCAAGAATCATGTTGCCGATGGCACCGAGATATGTCTGGTATCGATAAAATCCCTGGGCCGTGAGGATGACCTCAATGGAGTTATCCAGCAGCACGACTTTTTTTTCTTTTATCAACTCCTCCCGGATAAGTTTACGGGTGCGGGTGAAAAGTCCCGGAGCGCTTTCGTTTTCACCAGCTTCTTCGGATTTCAAAACATCCCGCATGGCTTGTGCCACCTCAAAGGAAACATGACACCCCTTCCCAAGCCAGTATAGCTCTTTCGCGTCAAGTCCGTCCGCGGGCTCGGCAAGCACCCGTTTGTGCTCGCCCTCGTCGATCAATAAAATTTTCAGCCGCCGACCGGCAAGCAGAACCCGATCACCCGGCTCAATTTGCCTGACAATGGATTTCGGAACATCGGCCACCGCCTCTCCCGACACCTCAAGCCTGTATTCTTCTTCGCTTTCCGGAAAGTTGCTCCATATCCGGTAATTCAGATAAGCATCCCGGTACTGGCGGCCGCCGGTATAAAGTTCTTTTACTTTACCCATTTTGAGCCATTGCTTTTTCACGAGCGAGGCCATAATATCTTTGAGAAATGAGCCATCCGCGGCAGCCTGGCCTTGAAACAGTTCTTGAAGTGCGGCCAGGGAAATCCTCTTTTTTTCATACAGACACGATATCACCTGCTGGCTCAGCACACTGGGGAGAATTTTAGTCAGGGGCGATTCCACCTTGCCCATACCGGCCAAACGCAACAGGGCAAGAAAACGCACGAGTTGTCCGGAAGCCCGTTCTCCGTGGCAGATGCCCCAGAAATGAATGGTGTGTGCACGGCGGTTGGCCCGGCCAATCCGTTGCAGAAAGGCGGAAACGGAATCCGGCGGCTCAAAGAGTATCACCGCGTCAACATCACCCACGTCAATACCAAGCTCCAGGGTGCTGGTTGCGATACATACCGACAGATTCCGTTTCCGAAACCGTTGTTCGACGTTTTGCCGTTCCCTGGCGTTGAGGTTGGAGTAATGCAGTTCAGCCGTTCCCGCGAATCTCCCTTTCTGGTTTACAAGTTCAAAAATTTTATCACAGCGGCTTCTACTGTTGGCAAATATCAAAATCTTTCGATAATGCCATTCCCGGTAAAGGTCGTCGAGGAAAGTCGCCAATTCGCCTTCATCGTCCTTGAGATGAACCAACCGGGGGTGAATCCGGCGTTTAACCTCATCAACCAGCTGGACTGTATCGGGCTTGAAGTGAAAGAAGCTGATAACGGCAGCAGGATCGGCAATAGTTGCCGACAAGGCGATTTTCTGAACCTGCTTGCCGGTTCGGCGGCTGAGACGATGCAGCAGATAGACCAATTGCCGGCCCCGGTACTGATGGATAAAGGGATGAACTTCATCAATGATTACGGTATGGACCCGGAGAAGAAACCCCCGTAAATCGGGATTGGAGCTGCCCAGCATCACGTCCAGTGATTCCGGGGTGGTGATCATGATATGGGGATAACCGCCGCCGGTACGTTTTATATCACCGGTGCGGATGGCCAGCCGAATTCCCAAACGTTCAGTCAGAACACCTTCGAACCGACGGCGGATATCAAATGCCAGGGCGCGGGTGGGTACGATGTAGAGTGCCGAATTCTGCAACCCCGAACGGATTATCCGTTACGAGACCGGGGCCAATACCGCCTCTGTCTTGCCTGATCCGGTGGCGGACTGGATAATGAGATCCTTGCCATCCAGCACTGGCCTGATTGCCTGTTCCTGAATGGGATGAAGGGATGGAAAGGCACCGTAAAATGTGCGGTATGAATTGGGGAGCAGAAGAAGAGGCGTGGGAGCAGCTAAGCGCTCAGCAGCGGCGCATCCGGGTGCAATCAGGACATCCGACATCATACAACCACAAAAAGAAGGTCGTTAAAGCACATTAGGAAGGCAGTCTCTTTGATTAGTTAGATCCAGAATATTTATCAAAGATTTAATTTTCAAACGAGCTTCACGCTCGCCTGTTTCAGCTAATATTTTCACCATTTTTACCCGAATCTCAGCTCCTGGCGGCATCCAGTCATAAGCCCTGGCATGGAGCCGGATCAGTTTTTCGGCTAATGTTTTCCATTCTTCAACTGACAGGTTATGCAGGGAATGAATGTTTAAATGGCGCCAGACTAAAGCATAATTCTCCTCAAAATAAGGGAATTCCCGGTCGTTCTTAACAGATACCCGGCCGTAATCTTCACTCTTAACCCGCATAAAAAAATCGTCGGTAAAGGCAAATATGGGATAGAGCCCAGGCAGGGGAGAGGCGGGGACAAAGAAACGGTGTAAAATTGAATAACTTTTTCGGCGGGTGTTGACTAGAAGCTGAGCTATGGATTCACCTTCATCAAAGAGAAGCACCCAACCCTTAAAGCCCATTGTTCTGAACATGGCCCCCAAAGCGGTGACTGCTTCAAAATACGGCTCCCAGCCCTTGCAGACCAGGGACGCATCTTTGTAAAAGGATACCTGCCGGTATTTCAGGGCATGGCGGAGACGAAACACCGGCAGCTGATTTCCGTTCATGGCATTGGCTAACAGCCAGGAAAACTCCCGGGGCCGGAATGAGGCATGTTTTTTCATCCCCTTTTGCCGTTTGGAAAGCATTATGTTGTCCTGAGCCAGAGCCGCCAGAACAGCCTTGAAATAATGCGGCATGGTCTCTGGAATTACATATAGAGGGCCTGACCCGTTATTTTTCCAGCCAGTCTTTTGGCCCTTTGCCCAGTCTTTCCACTATTTGACTAATGATGAATCGCTGTTCGGAAATGAAATTCTGCTCACCAGGGCCTTATAAACCTGCCGGAAATCATGGAATCGAATCTCCCTGGGATCGACATTGATCTGACTGGTAACAAAGCCCCGGGCCAGGGCTCGTTGCCGGAGATAGGCGAGGCTGTGGGATTTCCCCTGGCCATAGGATCCGCAAACGCAGAGATGGGTTGATTCGTTTTTGGCCAGCCGGTTAACACCTGTATCAAATACCTCGTCCAACTGACTTTCCCTGGCGGTCAACAACCGAACCCCAAAGGAATCAAACAGCCCCTCCCGCAATCGTTCCACGGCCCGCCGCATGGTAAAATTATCGGCACCTGCCAAGATTTGAGTGAAATCCTCCCTGCCCATTGCTTATTTATCCCAGCGCGGTTGCAGCTGCTCCATTTTTTCCTGTTCCATCTCCTGCTGAGAAGAGATGATATGCTCATCGAGGTCAATGGTCTCGGCCGGCTCCTTGCCCTGCTCAGCCATATCCAGAATCCGGATAACCTGTTTGACAAAAAGTCTGACCTCGCTTAACAGCCCCATCTTTTCCTGATTTTTGCATACATCCTTTAAAAGTTTGTCGGATACAGCCTCCCCCGCCTCCCAGCGGAAAGAAATTTCGTGAATACGGCGCAGGGAACGGCCAAGATCAATCAACTCCGCCGATTTCAAAGGTGTCCGATGCAGATCAATCAACACTCCGCGGTAATTGAGCTGTTTGTTTTGGCCAATGGATCGAACCCGGCTCCATAAAGCGTCGTAGGACTTAAAGCCCTTTTCCGACAACAATACGTCCGGGATGATGGAGAAAAAGATATGCATATATTCGGCCTGTTCGGTATTGTCTATCAGCAGCCTCACATTCTCGTAAGCCGCGTTACGCACCGATGCGCTCTGAGCGATGACCGTTTCCAGTTCATCCAGCAGCAGAATAAGTCCCTTATGCCCCAAATGACGGAGAAACACATTCAAGGAGTTAAGAATCTGCTTGCTGTTGGCCTTGTTGATCACTTCAAAAATTCCAAAGGGTTTCAGTTCTTTTTTAGTCATCCTGCCACCTTCGAACCAGTGGAAGATGGTTTCCCGATCCGCGGTTCGTTGATCGGGAACCTCTCCATCCATGAGCGGCGAAAAGCGATTTTGCAACAAGGCCGCAAGCCCATTGGCAAAATTAACGTTCATGCCCGGCAGATTACGCAAAACCTCGGCCATCTCCCCAATTTTCTCCGGCGAAGGCGTCTTTTCTGACGCTAATCCAGCCAGCCAGCCATTCAGAAGACTGCGAAGGCCAATCCCCTCAAACCGGCCGCGCAGCTGGCGGGTAAGGGCTTGATATACCGCCTCGAATTTATGAATCGGCACCTCCCTCGTCAGCACCACAAAGGTGACGGCAAAACCCTGCTGCATGGCAAGGTGGTAGATAAGCGACATAAAATGGGTCTTTCCGTCACCGTAATCACCACTGAGAAACCGAACCTTGGCACCGCCTTCGGCAATGTAATTTTTCAGGTCATCCTCAATAAAGGTGAGCCAGCTGTCCCGGCCCACGGAAAAAAAGGGAACGTAATCAGCCGGGACGCTGCCTTTGCGCAGCTCCTCAACAATAGATCGCGCCTGAAACGGTTTTAACTGATCGATTTCTCCTGCTTTCATTATCCTTCCCCCTCCTGAAATGAGATTCCGGTTATCTGCCTCCGTTCGCCATCGCTATCGATAAGCCAGAGAGAATTATTGCGCCCCGGCCGCAGCTGCAAGACCTTGCCGTTGGTGGTCCGGCCGATACCAGACTCGAAATAACACCATAGATCAACTCCAAACTGCTCCAGGCTGTACCCCCTGAACCTGGCCTTGTCCATATTGGCAAAGAATGTCTTGCTTTGCAGGGAGATGACATATTCCAGATAAAAATGTTGAATCGGGACTGTATGTCCAAGGGAAACATTATCCGTTTCGACAATACCGGCATATGTTTTGTAGATACCGTCAATAAATTTTTGAGGCTCAAATGAGCGGTCATAAAGTTGCTTCTTCTTGCGTTGCACAGCAGTAATAATGCGGCGGGGATCGATAGATTTCAGCGTTTTTTTGTTAATGGTGGTCAGACGTTTGCTAAACTCTATTTCACCGTCAATCCCTTTAAGGACGCTGAAGCGGGGAAAATCAATATCAATGGGCAGCCCGGCCTCTTGCGCCAATCGAGTAAGATCCTCGATAAACTGAAGCCGGTATCTTTCCACCTGCTCCGTGGCATATTGCCGCAAATTATTAAAAAGCGGCTTACAGTCGGCCAAGGCCTTTTCTTGCTCCACCTGCTCCGCCATCTTTGTATGAAGCATTTCATCCAACTGCAGGAAATCGTCTCGCCCGACGCATCGAACACAATGCTTTATAAAATCCGCCATGCGTTGACCCCGGTTCACCTCCTGCTGAAAGGGACGGAGAACCTCATTTAATCCTTCCATGGCGTCCTGCAAAAAAGATTCTTCATCCAGTGTCATTTATATTAACCTCCAGTTTAAATTAGTTTGTTCTATTCCAGATATGGCCTGTAACACGGCAAGCAGGTGTCATAGACTATAATTTTTCATCAGGGGGGTGTAAAGTAGAATTTCAGATATGAATTGATCATTTTATTGCTCTATGGATACCGGCTTTTGTTCATTGTGCAGCTGACAGATACATTATACAGTATGTGGCAAATGTTCGCTTAGCCACATTTTCATCAGCGATTGATAGGGGACATCTCGTTTATTTGCTTCTACTTTAATTTGTGCCAGCATATATTCCGGCAGTCTTAAAGAGACCGCCTTAGTAGTGGGTTTCAGGCTGGGGAAGACAACTCGCTCGGCTTTGCTCCAGTCAAGATACTCACTTGAGTCATTTTCTTCCCAAAAAGACCTTTCTTCTGATTCTGTTTTAAATTTAGGAATTTTTTTCATAACTCGTTCTCTCCTTTTTATGCATAGGCCTGGCAGAAATTACCCTGATTAGAAAATCGAGAAAATCGGAATGGAAATCGGGGACAGACCACGATAAAAGTTTTATTGATCTCAACTGTAGGCGTTCAAGATATCTTCCCGGCATAATACACCGACAATACTGGCCTCCGCACCACGGTCAGAGAGAACCACCAGGGCCTCCTGGTCATTTTTAACCATAATGGCCAGGGCTGTCGCCAGCGCGTTATCTAAATATATCATACGACATTCTTTCGTTAGATTCCGAACCAGAACATTCTTGCCATCTTTCTGATAAATAGTGATATCCCGGGCCTTGGCGGTGTTAAGTACTCCGAGACATTTACCGTTTTTGTCCACCACCGGAAAAAACCTGGGGGGAGATTCAGCCGCTGTCCGGACAAATTCCCGCAGCGGGACATCCGGATCAATTGTCCGCGATTGCTTGAGGTTAAATCTGTTAAGCAGATCACCCACCGTCATCCTGCCCAGCAGTCCTGATAAAAAATCGGCGTGATGAATGGGGGTATCATAACGAGTAGCACGCTGTTTCTCATAAATTCCAACACGGGCCCGGAAAAGGAAGGCCAGGGTTGTTACCCATACCGAAGGCAGCAATAATCCGTAACCGCCGGTCATCTCACTGACCATAATTATGGTCGAGAAGGGGCTGCAGGCGGCTGAGGCAAAAAAACCGGCCATACCGACAATGATATAGGCCTGGGGAGTATGCACCAGAGACGGCATGATTCCCTGTAAAACGAGACCGACCGCCCCGCCGAGCGCTCCGCCGATAACCACCGAGGGCCCGAACACCCCGCCGCTGCCTCCCGAGGCGATACTGAAGGAAGTGGTAAACATCTTGCAGACGGCCACCGCCAATAAAAATCCAATGGCGAGATGACCGTCAAAGGCCTGTTGCAGCAACCCGTAACCCGTATAAATTGAGGCCGGCAGAAAAAAGCCGACAATGCCGGTGAGCAAACCACCGATGGCCGGCTTGAAATGAGGCAGAATCGGCAGGGCGGTAAACAGATCCCTGACCTTGTAAAACAGGCGGGAATAAAACCCGGCGGCAACGGCTACGACAACAGCGAGGATGGTATAGGGTAATATCTCCCCTCCAGAGGTAAAATCCATCTTCGGGGTTAAAAACAGGGGACTGAAGCCGAAAAAAAGCGCGAAAACACAATAGGCCACCACCGAAGTGATGGCAGATGGCACCAGCAGCTCATACTCCATATCAATATCCCGGTAGAGAATCTCCGCCGCGAAAATTGCCCCCGCCAGAGGGGCATGGAAAATTGAGCCGATACCGGCACTCATGCCCGCCATCATCAAAATCCGCCGTTCGGTCTCGGTGAGCTTCAGTTTCTGAGCAATAATCGAACCAAAACCGGCCCCGATCTGGGCAATGGGCCCTTCGCGGCCTCCGGAACCGCCGGAACCAATGGTGAGGGCTGAAGCCACGGTCTTGATGAACGGCACCCGGCCCCGAATAATGGCGTGTTTGAAATGATAACTATCAATGGCGGCATCCGTGCCGTGGCCTTCGGCCTCGGGCGCGAAGGTGTAAATGAGCCAGCCGGCCGCCAGACCGCCTATGGTTGGCACTACAAAAAACATCCAGCGGGTCATCTCCCGAAAGGGCATATGGAGAAGAGAATGCTCACCACCCGGACCGGGGGGGAAATAACCAATAAGATGTTCAAGAAAAAAACTGTGGGACAGGTCAAGCAGGGTGAAAAAAATTACCGAACCCAGACCAGCGATAACACCAGTGGGAATGGCTAATAAAAGAACCCGCTGAAAACGCACCCAGTTTTTGAGCCTGCTCATTATTTTGGGAAAAAGAGCCGCCATAAAAATCCATTAAAATTAAAATTACGAAACCTCTTCCGAGGCCCAACAAAAGGGACTTTCTCCTGCAGTAGTATAAAAGTACCAATAACGCAAGTCTAAAGCCGCCGGCCGTCGCAACACGCAGTATCAAAAAATTTACTTCCCCGCAAATTCTCCGCTCAACAGACTGGCAGCCCCAAAGAGAGCGGCCCGCGGATTTGTAATCACCCGTACCGGAATATCAGATAGAAAATCACGCAAGACCCCGCCGCCGATAAAGGCGGGCATAAAACAGCGGCTGAGAATAGGCATGATCCGGGGCGGGATGCCGCCGCCCACAAAAACACCGCCGACGGCCAGAACCTTTAAGGCCAGATTGGCGGCCTCGGCAGCCAGCAGGGAGACAAAGAGCTCCATAGTAGCAAGGCAGAGTTCTGAATGGGGTTCAGTCTGAGCCGCCGCGGCAATGAGAGGCGCTGGATCAGCGGCTCTCAATATGGCGGCGCTCTCCTTTGCCGCCGGCCAGGATTGCCGTTGTTGCAGAAATTCATAGAGCAGGGGAATACCACGGCCGGAACACAGCATATCGTTAGTGATGACAGTATGGTAGCGGCGCAGATAACAAAGCAGTTCATCCTCAATGGCAGTCGCCGGAGCGAAAAGACAGTGACCGCCCTCCGAGGCGCGGGGGCGGTAAGCACCGTTCTCCCAAAGCATAAACGACTCACCAAGACCGGTGCCGGGAGCAATGACAGCCCTGGGGGCTCCGGCCTGTTCACGGCCGGGATTGAGGGTGATTAATTCAGCCGCCGTCAAAGACGAAATACCGTAAGCCGTGGCCTGGAGATCATTTAGCACCACAACCTTGTCCAGATGGAATTCATCTTGGAGACGGACGGCATCAATTGTCCATGGCAATTTGGTAATTACAGCCCTGCCGTCCATCACCGGCCCGGCAACCCCAAAGGCGGCGGCCTTGACCTTGAGCCCGGCTTCGGCCAGAAATTTTCGCAGCATAAGCGAAAAATCATCGTAATCGGCACTCTTATAACTGACCGTGGTTAGAGGGGCGCGAATACCCTGTTCCGAACTGAAAATAGACAAATTGGTCTTGGTGCCGCCGATGTCACCGGCCAGAAAAAGTTTTTCCGTCATATCATATCCTCGGCCCAGACAGCCAGCTTTTCCCGAAATATTTTGGCGTTATGGCGTATATCCACCGGGAATGCCGGGTGAATTAAAAAATCATTAATTCCCCTGGTATGCTCATGTTCCAGAGCCAGGCGGCGCAGATCGGCAAAAAGTTGTACCTTATCCACCCGGCCCCGTGGTTCAACGATAATAACCGGGCACTGCCTGCCCGCCTCCCCCACTCCCACCAGGGCCGAGCGGTAAACCTTGCGGTGCTGATTAAAAACGGCCTCACAGCAGATGGGATAATAAATCGTCCCGCCGCTGATTACCCGGTGGGCCTTACGGCCGCAGAACCACAGGCGGCCCCGCTCATCAAAATAACCCGTATCACCCATGCGGTGCCAGAGGCCCTCCGCCGTCCTGATCTTGGCAAGAGCGGTCTCCGCCTCATTATTAAAATAACTCCTCGTTACCACCTCACCCTTGACAATTATCTCACCAACTTCGCCTGCGGGCAGTAAAAGGCCGGACAAATCAGTAACCGGCCCGTTCATCAGCCGCATAATCCGCACCTCGGTATCCGGCAGAGGCCGCCCCACACAGGCTCCCCGCCCCTGCTTCGTCAGAGGCCAGGTCTCGCTCACCACCTCCCGGCCGGAGATGGAAATTATGGGCAGGGCCTCAGTGGCTCCGTAGGGAATATGAATATCCCCGTCGGCGGGCAGGGCGGTCAGCATCCGTTCAATCAACTCACCGGATACCGGCGCCCCAGCCATGAGGATTTTCTTCAGGCTCGGCAGTTTAACGTTATTCGCCGCGCAAAAATCAGCAATTACCCGCCAGATGGCGGGGGAACCGAAGGAATAGCTGACCTTATGCTCAAGAATAGTCTTGATAAATTTTTCCGGCCGTACCCTGGCGGGCCGGGAAGGGTCCAGCTCAGGGATCACGGCACAGGCTCCGAGAGCGATGGAGAAGAGGGCAAAGAGCGGAAAAGCGGGCTG
>JAJRZN010000162.1 GCA_024275235.1 Deltaproteobacteria bacterium | reverse complement strand
GTGGTCTTTTCAGGCCTGACGGCCCTGTTTCCGGGCTGGAGGCCTTTCAGATAATTTCAAAGGCCAGGCAGGCGGCTCAGTAAAAAGGAATCGACACATTTCTGGCAAGAGCTCAATAAATCACACTCTTGACTTTATAACATCTCGAAAGGGTAAGCGTTTCAGGGCGTTCATGGAGCGCTTATCATTTCTGGCAAGAACGGTCTCTATAAGGAAGGGCTATGTGGGAATATTTTTACAGAGGCGGGCCGGTTATGTACCCTCTGCTGGCCTGCTCGATAATCGCGTTTACGGTAATAATCGAGCGCTTTATGTTCTGGTCGGGGGTGGACATGCGCCGCAGTCAGGCTCTGGTGGATGATGTCCTGGAGCTCTGCCGGCGCGGTGAATGGGAGGCGGTGCGTGCCAAGGCCTCCGGCTCAAAGGATTACGTGATCCGTATTCTGGTGGCCGGGATTCTGCATCGTGATTTTTCCATGATTAAGGCAATGGAGGCGGCGGCCGGCGACGAACTTCAACGCATGCGGAGTTATATGGTGGTTCTTGACACCATGATTACCGTGGCGCCGCTGCTGGGTATCCTGGGAACGGTGACTGGAATCATCTCCTCATTTAACATGATGGGGGGAGCCGGGGTGGAGCACCCGCAGGTGGTCACTGCCGGTATCGCCCAGGCCATGATTACCACGGCCGCCGGGCTGGCCATTGCCATTTCCTCCGTCTTCCCCTACAACTATTTTAACAGCCGGGTGGAAAACGCGGCTCTGCGCATTGAAAAGTACGCCACCAGTCTCGAAATTGTCTATGAAAAATTGCTGTTAGCCGCTGAGCAGCAGCGAGAACGGCAATGAAACTGCATTACCCGTCAGGCAGGAAGGCGCGTATTGAGATGCTGCCGCTCATTGATATGGTTTTTATACTCCTGGTTTTTTTTGTTTACGCCATGTTGTCCATGGCGGTTCATCGGGGCCTGCCGGTCAAACTGCCGTCCTCCACTGCCGCTCGGGTGGACAAACACCTGCTGCTGGCCGTGACGATTAAGGCCGACGGCGTGATTTACGTGGATCACCGGCCCACGGCCCTTGAGAATCTGACCGTGGTTTTAAAAGGCCGGCCCCAGACGGAAAGGGATTCAGGGGTACTGCTTTTTGCCGCTCGTAATATTTCCTACCAACAGCTGTTTCATGTGCTGGATCGGATCAGAGCGGCGGGGCTCAGCCGTATTTCTCTGCAGGCTGACGTTGATGGCAAGCCGTGAAACGACTGCTGGCAGCGGCAGTTCTGGCGGTGTTCCTGCACCTTTTGCTTTTCAGCCTGGGGGGTGACTGCTTACTCAAACGGCCTCCCGCCTGGCGGCCGTTGCCGGTTACGGTAATGATTGCCGATTCATCCCCAAAGGCGGCGGGCAGTAAACGAAAAGCTGTTATCCCGATTTCTCATACTGCCGTTCAGGCCGGAAAACAACAACAGATCAAGCCCAGACGGCAGGCGGTTCACACAACTGAAAAAATAAAGAAGGTGTTTCATAAAATAGCAGAACCGCCCCGGCGGCCAAAGCAGGCCTTGAAGCCTGAAGCTGCCCCCGTACCTCTCAAGACTGCTTCCGTAAGGCAACAACTAACCAGACCTGCGCAACCCTCATCCGTCGAGCCGCCTGCGGCCGTAATCAAGGCTGAAGAAACCGCCGGGAAACCAAGCGGCCGAAAAAGCTACTCCGCAGGGCAGAGTCATAACCCCCCGATTCCAGCCGCTGCCTCCGCGGTACAAGTGGCCACACCACTGTACTGGCGTAACCCGCCGCCCCGTTATCCCGTCCTGGCGAGACGGCGTCATTATACCGGCACGGTAATACTGGAGGTGCTGGTGGATGCTAAGGGCCTGGCAAGCGAAGTCAGGGTGGCTTCATCAAGCGGTTATGCGCTGCTTGATGAAGCGGCGCTTACGGCAGTGCGCCGTTGGCAGTTCGCGCCGGGCACCGAGGGTGGCCGCCCCACCGCCATGCGGGTTAAGGTGCCCATT
>JAJRZN010000161.1 GCA_024275235.1 Deltaproteobacteria bacterium | reverse complement strand
TCTGCCCTCCATGCTCCTCTGGGGGCCGCCCGGCATCGGCAAAACCACCCTGGCCCGGATTCTGGCCCGCCTCACCGGAGCCCATTTTGTCTTTTTCTCCGCCGTCCTCTCCGGCATTAAGGATGTCCGCCTCATTGTCGAAGAGAGCCGCCTCCGCCAGGAACGTAATGAGCGGCGAACCATTCTCTTTGTCGATGAGATTCACCGCTTCAACAAGGCCCAGCAGGACGGTTTTCTGCCCCATGTAGAGAGCGGCCTCCTGACCCTCATCGGGGCCACCACCGAAAATCCGTCCTTTCATGTCATCGCCCCCCTGCTCTCAAGATGTCAGGTTCTGGTTCTTGAGGGCCTGAAGGAGCCGGCCATGGCACAGATTATCAACCGGGCCTTAAACGATGATGAACACGGTCTGGGCGGCCGGAACCTCCAGATCAGCCCCGAGGCCATGAGCCACCTGATAAAAATGGCCGACGGTGATGCCAGAAACGCCCTGAATAACCTCGAGGTGGCCGCCGCCCTCTGCGCCGCGGATCATGACAATCCCCTCCTCATAAACTTAGACATCGCCGAAGAGGCCTGTCAGCGCCGCAGTCTGCGTTACGATAAAAACGGAGAGGAACATTACAATCTCATCTCCGCCCTTCATAAGAGCCTGCGTGATTCCGACCCCGACGGCTCCCTGTACTGGCTGGTCAGAATGCTCACCGCCGGTGAAGATCCCCTCTACGTCGCCCGCCGTCTCATTCGTTTTGCCTCGGAAGACATCGGCAACGCCGACCCCGCCGCCCTGGGACTGGCCATAAACGCCAGGGAAACATATCACATTTTAGGCTCACCGGAGGGCGAACTGGCTCTGGCCCAGCTCACCACCTATCTCGCCACCGCCCCCAAGAGCAACGCCGTGTACACCGCCTATAATACAGTGAAGGCCGATATCAAGGCCACCGGCAGCCTGCCGGTACCCAAACATATCCGTAACGCCCCCACCAGATTGATGAAGGAGCTGGGCTATGGCAAGGGTTATCAATACGCCCATGACCAGCCCCACGCCCTGGTGGATCAGGATCATCTTCCGGCCCAGTTACAGGGCAGGCGTTATTACCAGCCCACTAACCGGGGGCATGAAGCGGTTATTAAAGACAGACTTGACAAGTGGCGTCAAATCCTGGAACGGGAACGTCAAAAAGGACTTCAAAAATGATCAGAAAATTCATTATCACCCTGGCTCTCTGCGCTGTTTTCATCCCTGCCGCCTCCCAAGCCGCCAGATTCCAGCTCTTTTACTCCAGCGATGTCCGGGGTGAAACCGAGCCCTGCGGCTGACACAGCCGTCAATTGGGCGGTCTGTCCAAAAAGGCGAAACAGTTTGAACTGACAGCGGCGGAATCAAAACTGCCCCATATCATCCTCGACGGCGGAGCTCTGCTCTTCAAGGGGCTGCGTCTCACCCACGGCCAGGAACAGGACGAGATGCTTACCGCCCAGGCTATCGTCAAAGCTTATAATCTCATGGGCTATCAGGCGGTTGGTATAAGTAAATACGACCTGACGGCCGGGCTTGATTTCCTGCGGCAGATCAGCAAAAAATCAAAATTCTCCTGGTTGAGCGCCAATTTAGTAACCAGCGAGGATCACCGTCCAGTTTTCAGGAGTAAAATATTACTGTCAACAGCCAACTTAAAAATAGGGATTACCGCCCTTACCGGCCCTGCCGCCGCTAAACTGCTCAAAGGCCAGGCCCTGCTTCTGCCCTGGCAGGACAGTCTGCCCGCCGTTATCAAAGATTTAAAGAGTAAATGTGATATGATCATCCTGCTCTCCAGCCTGCCGCCCCCGGCCAACAAGGAGATTGCCCGCCGTTATCGCGATATCAATATTCTGATCCAGGCCGCCCGAGGCGGAACTAATATCTATCCTCAGCCCCTGGCCAATACCCTGATCTGCCAAACCACAAAACAGGGAAAATCCATCGGCATCATGGACATCAACTGGCAGCAGTCTAAAACATGGGGTATCGACAAGGCAGGTTTGCTGCGGAGGGATGTAAACGCCCTGGACCGCCTGAACTGGCGGTTAGCCAAATACAACGAACCGGAGAAGGAACTGAAAAACCAGCCGCTTAAACTCCAGATTTGGCGGCGTCTTCTGGGGCGCAAAAACAAACTCCAGGCTGAAATCAGCCGCTTAAAGGCCGACATTAAAGCCGGGCGGCTGAATAACCGGCCCTCCACCTTCAAAAATAATTTTATCGCCATGGAAACCAGTCTGCCCGATGACCCCCGGATAAGCCGGATCGTTGGTGATTTGAACAAGGAAATCAATCGGCTGGGACGGTTGAAAGCCAAAAGAATAAAGGCGGCGGCTGAAAATAATTATATTGGCTGGCCGCGCTGCGGAAAATGCCACGAAACCGTGGTTAAAAGCTGGCAGCGTACCCGGCACGCCAGGGCCTATGAAACTCTGGTGAAAAAGAACCGGCAATATAATATTAACTGCCTGTTCTGCCATGTTACCGGAATAGACCGCCAGCATAAATCAACAGCCCTGAGTGTGAGCACTGAGCTGCGCGAGGTGGGCTGCGAGTCATGTCACGGCCCGGGCCGCGCCCATGCCGCGAATCCTCAAAAAAATAAACTTATATCCCGCCCCCCGGAAAAAACCTGCCTGAGCTGCCACACCAGGGCCCATGATCCGGATTTTAAATATGAAACAGACATCAAACGGGCACATCAGGGGAAACGATGATTTTTCACGATCAGATACCAATGGAATATAGTTGGCGATCTGCCGGAATCACAACAATTCTCCCCCCTACTCCTCAGCATAAATATCCTGAAATATATCCAGTGATTTTTTGAAGGCTGCCAGAACATCGGGATCAAAATGCTCCGGCATGGTACGGCCGTCACCTTCAGTAATTATTGCCACCGTTTTCCGATGGTCAAAGGCCGGCTTGTATGGACTTTGGCTGCGCAGGGCGTCATACTGATCGGTTATATGCATGATACGGGCCGTAAGGGGAATATTCTCGCCCTTCAAGCCCTGGGGATAGCCTTTGCCGTCCCAGCGTTCATGGTGGCAGAGGGCAATGTCAACCGCCATTCGTAAATACGGCGAAACCGAGCCGGCAAGAATCTTGGCACCAATGGTGGTATGGCTCTGCATGATCTGCCATTCTTCAGCGTTTAAGGGACCATCTTTCAGCAATATCGCATCCGGAATTGCCACCTTGCCGATATCATGCATGGGGGAGGCGTAAAAAATATTCTCGGCAAACTCCCGGCCCAGCCCCATACACTGGGCTAATTCCCTGGTATAATAACTTACTCGTCTAATATGGGAGCCGGTGTCCTCATCCTTAAATTCAGAGGCCAATACCAGGCGATGAACCGTTTCCACATAACCACTGCGTAACAGCCTGGTTTTCTCATCCACCATCTCTTCAAGATGTTCCTGATAACGGCGCAGATTGAGGTGATTTTTTACCCTGGCCCTGACGATTGAAGGGCTGACAGGTTTGGTTATATAATCCACCGCCCCCAGTTCTAAGCCCTTGGTCTCGTCCTCAACTTCTATCTTGGCGGTAACAAAGAGTACGGGAATGGCAGCGGTATTCTCGTCGGCCTTTAAACGACGGCAGACTTCATAGCCATCCATTTCCGGCATCATCACATCAAGAAGAATCAGGTTAGGTTTGATCCGCGATACTATATCGAGAGCTTCCCGACCGTTATTAGCCGCATAGATGTCATAATCAGTCTGCAACAGATCATTTAACACCTTGACATTAAACGGCGTGTCATCAACAATCAGTATCCTGGCTTTTTCCCGCATTAGCTGTTCCTTTTAAAGTAATAAAAGATGTATCCATAATAGTTTTCAACCGTTCTCGCGCGGTATTGAAATCAAAACGGCTCAAAGCCTCATCTATCTCACTGGTTTCCTGCGGCCAGGCAACGGCCATTTCATCTTTTAGAGAGCCAAAGAGTTGACTGGCGGTTGTTGAATTCATGGTGAGCATCTCATGTAATTTTTCCAATTCAACATATATTGCCGAGCTAACCACAGCCGTTTTTTTGACTCCCGCCCCCTGCAAATTATTGTTGGCGGCTGAAAGCGCCATCATTATCGTCTTTTTCAACTCCTGGATTTCACCGTCAACCTCCAGTAGCCGGCTGCTGACATCTTTGGCCCTTCTGCTAATGGCCTTTTCCAACTTTGCCGCCTGCTTCTGCAGCTTACCGGCGCCAATAGTGCCGGCTATCCCCTTAATAGTATGAGTAAGGCGCCTGGCAGTATCATAATCTCCTGCGGCCATGGCCTCCCGCGACCGAGCCTCAAAAGTTGAGTGGTCCCTCACAAAATCCCTTAAAAGGCTGAAGTATAACTCCCGTTTATTGCCAACCCGCTTTATGCCCTTCTCCACATCCAAAACAGCTGACGCAGCAGTCTCCCTCTCTTCCCGGCTTCCATTTTCTGCTGTCCTCCAGCCGCCAGCCTCAAGCCAGCGGCTGAGACAGGCATATAATTCATCGGGCTCGAAGGGTTTATTTATATGATCATTCATCCCTGCGGCCAGGCTTTTTTTGCGGTCGCTGGCCATGGCGTTAGCGCTCATCGCCACAATGGGCAGTTCGCGGAAATCCCCCCCCAGGTTACGAATGGCCCTGGCCGCGGAGAGTCCATCCATCACCGGCATCTGAATATCCATCAAGACCAGATCAAAATGTTTCTCTTGCACCATCTCCAGAGACTCTAGACCATTATTGGCAATATCAACCTCGACTCCAGCCTGCTTTATAACCTCGCTGGCAACCTGCTGGTTAAAAATACTATCTTCGACAAGAAGGACACTGGCCCCGCTTATATCCATTCTTTGATAGTTGTCCGCTGCCGAATTCTTCGCTTTTTCATCCGCGTAACCAAAGATTGTGGTAATGGCGTGAGCCAGAGCCGAGGTAGTAAACGGTTTAGGAATAACTCGAGCCATGGGATTTTTAGCCGCCAGCTCCTCAGCCTGTACCAGACCTGTAAGCGAAGCAATGAAAACAACCGGGGCCTGAGCCAGTTTAGATGAGGCCTGGATCTTCATCGCACTTTTAAAGTTATCATTCTTGACCATGTTAAAATCAACTACCATGAGCTCAAAAGGCTCTTTATTCTGCGCCGCGGCCTCAATAATCTTATAGGCCGTCCGGCAGTTGGGCGCGGAACTGGCCTGAAGCCCAAGGGAGATAAGAGAGTCGCACAGTCTATCTCTGGTTTTTTTGTGGCCGTCAACTACCAGCACCTTAAGACCGCGTAAGCTAAGGGGCAGATATTTCGCCTCCTGCCGCATACTATCTGCTCGATAACCAAGGGTCAGAGTAAAAGAAAACTTTGACCCAGATCCGTAAACGCTTTCAAGAATAAGCGTTCCCCCCATCATCTCAACAAGCTGTTTACAGATGGCCAGCCCCAGACCACTGCCACCATATTGTCTCGTGGTTGAGGTATCGGCCTGGGTAAATTTCTTAAAGATACCAGCCTGCTCCTCCTCACTTATACCTATGCCGGTGTCGACCACGGCCAATTCCAGAACCAACTGGCTGTCAAAACTCAAGATATGGGCCGAGACCTCAATCTCCCCCCGGTTGGTAAATTTCGCGGCGTTGGAGAGAAGATTATTGAGAACCTGGCCCAGACGCATGGGATCGCCTATCAGAATTTCCGGAATATTACGATCAATATCAAGCAGGAGTTCGACCTCCTTGGCCGCTATCTTCTCGGCTGATTGAATAACAACTTTATCCATTAAATCGTTTATATTAAATTCAGTCTGCTCCAGCTCCATTCTGCCGGCCTCAATCTTGGAAAGATCAAGAATATTATTAATAAGCTCAAGAAGCGACTGAGAAGATATATTTATCTTCTCAAGATAATCCCGCTACTGCGGGGTGAGATTGGTCTGCATGGTCAGATAGGTCATGCCGATAATAGCATTCATGGGGGTACGTATTTCATGGCTCATATTGGCCAGAAAATCAGTCTTGGCCCGGCTCGCGGCCTGGGCCTGCATATTACTATTTTCAAGATACTCCAACATATTAAGCATGGCCAGACGCATATCATTTAATTCGGCAATTTGGTTATTGGCCCTCTCCTCTGTCTCTTTTCTATCAGTAATATCCTCCTCTATGGTTATAAAGTGGCTAACCCTGCCCTCCTGGTTGGTGACGGGAAAAACCATTTTTTTGACCCAGAACAACCGGCCGTTCCTGGCCGTATTCTGCAGTTCTCCATACCAGGTGCCTCCAGTCATAACCGCCTTCCGCATTTCCTCATTAAAAGCCCCCGCATTATACTTTTCAACTACCCCCAGGTCTTTACCTTTAACCGCTTCAGGGCTATAGCCGGTCATCTTAGTAAAGGTGGGATTAACATATTCAATAATCCAGTTGTTATCGGTAATAATTACCGTAACAGGACTCTGCTGTACCGCGCTGCTCAGGACACGGTACTCCCTGTTTAGCCCCTCAAGCTCAGCAGTACGGGCCGCCACCTTTTCATCCATCTTCTGACTGGATTCAGCAAGACTCTCAGCCATGGCGTTAAATGAAACAGCAAGTTGACCGATCTCATCACTACCTTTGCTCTCAACTCGAAAATCAAGATCACCGGCAGTAATACGCAGAGCTCCATTACGCAGGGATTCCAAGGGCATGATTAATTTACGGCTGATAAAAATAGAGACTATGGCAATGGCAAATAATAGAAATGCAAGTAATCCGACAGTAAATTTCTTAAATTTGGTAATAGGGGCAAAGGCCTCCGCCTGATCAATTTTAACCACCATCCCCCACTGCTGTTCCGGCAGATAACGCCAGGCGCAGATAACCGGCTGCCGACGATAATCAAGGGCCATCCCGGAGCCGTTATGGCCCAGTACCGCCCTTTGCACAGGACGGGAATCGACCTGATTGAACATAATCACCCTTTTAAGGGCAGCCTGTGGGTCATGGCGCAACGGATTTATAACCAGGGCCCGATCATGTTCCGGTTTAGCGAGAACCGTTTCACCAGTCTGCCCCAGACCGGTAGTCCCCTGAATCAGCTTATAAAAACGCCTCATATTTAGTTCAAAGAGGATGGTGCCAATGAATTTTCCGGCCTTATGAAGTGAGCCGCTGATAAATAACTCACTGCCATGCCCCACCTGTCTGTCATTATATACAGGGGAGATGTAGATGCCGGGCCGGTCTTTCATTACGGTCTTTTTATACATGTATGGATTTCCATAGGCTGCATCCCGATAATTAGCAGGATCAATACTGTAGAGAATTCTGCCGTCTGGAGCTAACAGCATAATATCCCGGAAACCGGTTATATGCATAAAGGAACGTAGTTTCTGGTCTATAAGGTGGCGTATTGCGAGAGTTTCTTTATCCTGTTTGCCGCTGATTTGTCCTAATCTGAAGGTATTATTTATAATAAAACTGTCATCCTGCAGTTCGCGCAGGTCTTTTTCCAGCTCGTCAAAATAAAATTTAATAAGGCTGACCTTATTGTCGGCAATGGCGTTTAAGGTGGTAAATTGATTTTTTTCCAATTCATGCCGGGCATAATTAAAAAAAATCTTATAAACAAGCATGGTTGGGATAATAATTAGAATCAGAACGGTGAGAAATATTTTGGTGCGAATTTTCATAGCTCATCAGTTTTCAATATTATAGCGTTCTTTCTCTCCGGCCTTGACAAGGAGACGGTTAATTTCCTTTTTCAACTCTATCATGGTCAATTCACGCCCCACGGCCAGCCGGTTAAACTTTTCTAAATCATTCATCCGGCGGCGCAGCTCTTTCTCCGCCTCTTTGCGACTGGTTATATCCGTTATAATGGCAATGGCATGCCATTTATTTTTGATTTTCACAGCGGATATGGCCAGCTCCAGCGGGAACTCTTCCCCACTTCGGCGCAAACCAAAAACATTAACAATCTTGCCCACATTCTTCCCGGCCCCGGTCTCGATGAACTTCTTAAACCCTTGCCGATGTTCCTCTCTATACCTTAGAGGAATAATGAAGTTCTGCACCGCCTTGTTTAACACCTCATCGGCCTGCCAGCCAAAACATCTCGCGGCGGCTTCGTTCCAGAAAGAGATAAGCCCCTCAGTGTTAACCATGAGAATGGCGGATTTGGCTGAGGAGGTGATGGCCCGCAATTGAGCTTCACTTTCCTGCAATTCACGACTGCGCTCCGTAACCAGTTCTTCAAGATGCTCCCGGTGGACCTTCAACTCCATCTGCAGCTGCCGCCGTTCATTATTATCCCGAATTGAGACAATGGCGTAATTCCTCTCTTCGGTATGCGCCGGGCTTAAGGCCGCTTCTATGGCAAGTTCACTGCCGTCCTTACGAAGCCCCCAAAGATTAAAGTTGTCGCTTATAACTTGACGCTGTGGATTTTTAAAGAAATCGGCTATATGCCGGGAGTGCCGGGCAGCAAAACGCTTAGGGATAAGCATTTCCACATTCTGGTTCAAAAGCTCCCGCCGCTGATAACCGAACAGCCTCTCTATCTGTCGGTTGGCAAGCAATATCCTGCCATCCTCATCAACAAACATTATGCCGTCAGGAGAAGATTCCAGCACCAGCTCAAACTTCTGTTCGTTGATTAAAATTTTCTTTCTCGCCAGATGGTATTGGATAACCACCGCCGCCGTTTTAGCCACCGTCAACAAGGTATTCTCCACATGCCGCAAACGACGTGTGCCATCCTTGAGATACAGAGTAAAGACACCGAGGAGCCTTCCAGCCGCCGTCTTCATGGGAACACAATAATGACCGTGGTCATCTATCCCCTCATAGGTGTTTTCATGCCGCGCCTCAAGATGACTGGTAAAGACCAGTTCCCCGCTTTGAGCCGCCTGGCCGCATAAACAAGTACCGAAAGGGACATTGGCACAGGTGGTGAACAGAGATTTATTTAAATTATGCCCTGCCATCAGTTGTAAAGATTGATCATTATTCGCCCAGAAGATTGCTCCCTTCTCTTCCAAGCCCAGCCAGCTTAATGAGCTCAAATGACGCATAAACTCGGTAAAAATCTTGTCAATTTTCATATCAGCAAGAAAGATATGAAGTAAATCGTTGATAATTTTATTGGTCTTCACCTCATATTGACAGGCCCGCATAGCAGTTCGTTCCCGGCAGATACGACCCAATTTGGCTTCAAGCTCCTCTATTAAAAAGGGCTTGGTTATGAAATCCGTGGCCCCGGCCTTGATTACATCAATAAAGCAATATTTTTTGCTGTAACCGGTGATGGCAATGCTCGTCGTCTCGGGATAATGTTCACGCAGGTGCTTAAGGAGCCCCAGACCGTCCATACCCGGCATCTCAATATCGGTTATTACCAGGTCAAAATCCTGCTGGCGTAGAAGTTCCACCGCCTCCAGACCATCAACCGCCACAACATATCTGTTATAACCAATACTGGTCATAAACCTCTTTAATATGTTTATAACCGCGGGAGAATCATCAACCAGCAGGATATGCTCAAAGTTGAAACTCGATTCTGAATCACAGATTTCCAATTCCGGGGCATTTTTTTTGTTTTTCATTATTTTTAAATTTCCTTCATACTTCTGTTCCTTCCGCCTTCCAGTTACCAAGCCGCGAATTCAAGCGCCGCAATTGTGCGCTGTAATCGATATCCTCACCAGTCTTGGCACCTAACTCAATAACCCGGGCCATCTCCCCCAACTCAGCAAAGCCCAGGGTGAGCAGCTGCCCCTTGATGGCATGAGCGCTTTCAGCCAGCCGCGGCCAATTGTGATGATTACTGTCATCTAAAGCCTGGGCTATAAATTTCGGTAACTCCCTCCGCACCTCAGCCAGCATGGGGGTAATTTTATCATCTGGCAGTCTGTATTTTTTCTTCAGATGCGCCCTCGCCGCCGCTTCTATATCTACCCCCAGATTTTTTTTAGTCATAATTTCTCCTTTAGTTTCCATACCAGAGTGCCGTCCCCTGGCTTTCAGGGCCTTTGTCACGGCTTCAAACAATGTGTCAAGAGACAGCGGTTTGTGAATAAAGGCTCTGATACCCAGCCGCAGAGCCGCCTGCTCATCCACCAGTTCGCTATGACCGCTGACCATAATTATCGGCAGATCCGGCCTTATCTTCAACATCTTCCGCGCCATCTCAAAACCGGTCATCACCGGCATAGTCTGATCAGTAATAACCAGGTCAAAGCTGTTCGGAGCTTTACGGAAGAGAGCCAGAGCCGCCATGCTGTCCGTCATGCCGCGTACCGTGCATCCCGTCCGTTCCAGGAGCTGACCGCCCAGATCGATATTAAAACGCACATCATCGACCAAAAGTACCCTGGCATTTATCTCAGGCAGTGAAAGAACACTATCCATTTCATTGTTCTTAACCTCCGCCCGCTGATCAATCACGGGTAGATAGACCCTGAACGTACTGCCCTTATTTGTCTCACTCTCCACCGTAATCATACCGCCATGGGCCTTGATAATACCATGTACCGTTGCTAACCCTAACCCGGTGCCCTCCTCCTGCTCCTTCGTGGTAAAATAGGGCTCAAATATTCTCTCCTTTACCCCGGCAGACATACCGCAGCCGGTATCACTGACAGTGAGCAGGGCGTAATTACCCGCTGGCAGTCCATTAAAACTGCCAGAGCTGATCTCCTCCTGCCGCAGACCGATGTCAAGTACTCCTCCCGTCTGCCGCATAGCGTGAAAGGCATTGGTACATAAATTCATCAGCACCTGATGTATCTGACTGCTATCGGCAAGCACCATACCGCATGGCTCAAGATGCTGTTTTACCTGAATGGTGGCAGGCAAGGTGCTGGATAATAACTTTACGACCTCCTTCATAAGAGGCTGAATGGCCATGAGCCGCAGTTCTTCCTCCAGTCCACGGCTGAAAGACAGAATCTGTTTAACCAGATCCGCGGCCCGTTTAGAGGCATTTTTTACCTCCCGCAGGTTCCTGTATTGCAGGCTGTCCTCCCGCAGATCCAACAGGGTTAAATCGGTAAAACCGCTGATCACATTTAAGAGATTGTTAAAGTCATGGGCAATACCGCTGGAGAGGGTACCAAGGGCCTCCATCTTCTGCATGTGACGCTGGTGTTTCTCGGCCTCTTTACGCCGAGTCACATCCCGAATCAGGGCCAAATAACCGATAATCCCCTTTTCATCCTTTGTTCTGACCACCGTGCCAATGGTCTCGGTGGGGAATACCGTCCCGTCCCGACGCTTAAAGTTTATTTCATATGGATTTAGCAGTTTTTTGACCTCCTGATTAAAACGAATACGGCCCTGACGTTCAAAATCGTCCTCATCCGCGTATAATATTTTGGTTTTTAAACCAATCACCTCTGAGTCAGAATAACCAAACATATTGACGAATCCTTGATTACAGAGCTTAATTCTCCGCTCCGCATCCGCAAAGATAAAGGCATCGGGCACCGCATTAAAAATCGCCTCAAAGAGCCTGGTCTGCTTCCACAGCCTCTGCTCCATCGTTTTTTGTTCAATCCACAAAGAAATGCTGTCCGCGGCCGTCCTGAGCCCTTTGATATTAAGTTCCGAAAAGGTGTTTTTTGAAAAAATTCCCAAAACTCCAGCCGCATTATCCCCCACAAAAAGCGGTATACCGGCAAAGGCCTTCATCCTCTCCCGCCGCCCCCATTCCTGATCGATAATTAAAGGCGAACCGCTTATATCGTTATTGACATAAAAATGCTGCGTCTGAAATATCTGGCTGATTTTATCATCGCCTGTCTTCTTTTTATGACTGTAAGAACCGTCAAGATGCGTGTACATCCCGGCACTGGCCTTGAGCTCCAAATTTTCTCCCGTGCTGTCCAGCATCCAGACCCTGGCAAAAGCGGCCCGCATAGTTTTAACCAGTGAATCACAGCAGAGGTTCAGAGCGGCCGGCAGATCAGCGGCGCTGGTGGTCAAAATACCGTTAATCTCAGCGTTCATGGCCAGCATGGAGATATGCTCTTCCTGCTCCGCGGCGTAGCGCTCTATTTTCTCAAAAAGGATGGTGTTATGCAGCCCCATGGCCAGCAGATCGGCCATGGTTGCCATGAGCACACGGGCGGCAGTCAAATTCTGCTCCTCGACAAAAGCCAGGCTCAAAACCCCGATAATATCTTCACCATAACGCAGGGGTAGAGCGGCAAAGGAGAGGATACCAGCCTCCTTGCATTCATTATTAGTACAACGAGAATCGTGATGAACATTATCCGAACAAATTATCTCACCGGCAGCGGCCAGGCCGCACAGACAGCGGCCCAAACGATGGTGCGACAAGGTTATTTCTGAAAATATTTCACTATTACTCTGAATGGCGAGAGGCCGCAGAACGTCATCCACTCCCCGCAGATAAACCACGGCAAGATCGGCACGCAATATCCTATTTATCTCCGCCAGAGAAGTCTGAGCCAGTTTCACGCTGTCCAGCTTGCTGCGCAAATGATCACCAATGGCGTTTAAGGCCTCCATGGCCGCGGTATCCAGGCCTTTGGGGTTCGTAATGGCTTTTTTTGAATGCTCCTCAGTCATTTTACGCTCCCCTTTTGGGATTGCGAAATGCGGTTTACGGAATCCGAATTTCAAATTCAGCCCCTTCACCCGGCTGATTACACAGGGTGAGAGTGCCCTTGAATTTTTCAATGATTTCCCTGCTGATACTCAGGCCCAGCCCCGTTCCAACCCCCACCGGTTTAGTGCTGAAAAACGGCTCAAAGGCCTTACGAGCCGCGGCAGCCGGCAGACCACCACCATTATCTTTAATGATAATTTCAATTTGTTTATCAATACAGGCGGCCCTGACCTCAATCCGTCCCCTGATATCCTCATGCTCAGCCCGTTCTTCAATGGCGTAACGAGCATTGACCATTAAATTTATAATTACCTGTTCCAACTCATTTGCCACCCCCATAATGGGGGGCAAGTCAGGGTCAACCTCAAGCAAAAGATCAATATTATGCTTTTTAAGCTGCACATGACAGAGATCCAGGGCCTGACAGATAACCTCCGAGGGGTAGATTTCCGTCAAATCACGGTTCTGATGTCCAAGACAGCGAACATGATCAATGAGACCGCTGATCCGCTCTATATTGCTGCGCAGCTTGCCCACGTCCGCCAGCACCTTATCCATCTTCAAGCGCCCTCTATCGGCCAGTATCTCCCAGCCCTGCACCACAATGGACATAATATTTAAAGGTTGATTAATCTCATGGGCCATGGCGGCCGCCATCTCACCAAGCGCCGCCATCCGACCACCGTGGGCCAACATGGTCTGGCGCATACTGGCCTCCTCCTGCATGGCAACAAAGCGCTTCATTTCGAGATATTCCAAGGCCCGGCGGGTATGATAAAGAACATCGTCAACCGTTACCGGTTTCTGCATATAGCCAAAGGCCCCGGCGTTAAGAGCGGCAATGGCCGTATCCTTGTCATCGGCACCGGTAACCACGAGGGCAATAAAATCATCGCCAAGCTTCCGAACCTCGGTAATGAGGCTGAGACCATCCATGCCAGGCATGCTTATATCGGTGATCAGGAGGTCAACAGAATCGGCCGCTATAATTTTCAAGGCCTCCTCTCCAGATGAGGCGGTTACTGTCCGGCAATAACCGTTTTCCTCCAGAATCCCCTGCAGAAGCAGGTGCTGACTTGCCTCATCGTCAACTACAATAATCTGGCAGGCAGAACTTTCCGCCCTGGGAGCGGGACATTTTAAACATTCCTTATTATTCATCCTTTAGAGATATTTCCCCACATCCTTGAAGTTCAGCACCAAACACGGCTGCCCGGCACCAAGCACCGCCGAGCCCTGGAATATGGTATTATTCTTGAGAAAATCATGTTCAAAGCCGTTTACCACCACCTTTACCTTATGTTTGATACCATGCACCCCGAAACATATTCGTCTCTTTTGCTCATCCTCCACCACCAGCACCTGCCGAAAGTTATTCAGGCCGTCACCACCGCCAGCACTGGTCAGGAGAGAGGCCATATCCACCATGGGAATCAAGGTATCACGATAGTTCACGAAACTGTCCCTTTTAAAGCCGTGATCATCCACCATATCTCTTTTCAGGATTTCCACGAGGCAGTGGTAATCAATCCCGAATACCTGACCGGCTATCTGTACTAAAAGGACATCACGAGTGGCATTACCGGCGTTCAAGGGAACAATAAGCTGGATACGGGTGCCGCGGCCCAGGGTAGAGTCAAGTTTTATAGTACCGCCGCGAGGCTCAATGGCATTTTTAACCACATCCATGCCCACCCCGCGTCCGGAGACAGTGGAGACCTCCTCGTTGGTCGAAAACCCAGCCTCAAAGATCAGAAGCTGACATTCTTCATCCGTCAAATTATCAGCGGCCGAGATGATCCCCTTTTCCTCAGCTTTGCGGCGAAGAACCGCCGGATCAAGGCCATGGCCGTCATCATCAATGGTCATGGTCAGGCGCTCATCATCACGTTCGGCGGCAATAATCAGCTTCCCAGCTCCAGGCTTACCCGCCGCCTGCCTCTCATCCGGAGTCTCAATGCCATGATCACAGGAATTACGAACTATATGCACCAGGGGGTCTTTCAGGGCCTTAACAAGGCCTCTGGGAATTTCAATCTGCTCACCGCTGATAGTAAGGTCAATTTCTTTACCCAGATCATGGGCCAGGCGCTGAACAATGGACGGCATCTGCCCCAGAACATCTTTAAGCTGCTTGTTATTTAAAGCGGACACCCGGCGTTCAAGCATATTTACCGACTGATCAAGCTCGGCGTATGAATCCTTCAAATGACGTTTATAGAGGGGCGGCAAATACTGATTTAGGTCCTGAAAGATATTTTCCAGATTATTACGATTGGCTACCAGATTACCAGAGCTGACGGCAAGTTCCTGCAGATCCGAACCTTTAACCCGCAAAAATTCTTCTCTGGGACTATCGGCCTCAGAATCAGCGGCAGCGGCCGGGTTCCTGCCATCTTTTCTGGCCCCCGCCTCGGCCACAGATTGGGACATAGTAATTTCAGCCTCTTTACCGACCCCTTCTGTCCATAGATGCCTGAAGGCCTCGTCAACCACCTCATCCGAGTCCTCACAGACATCTGAAATAACCTGCCAGCCCAGCATCTCGCTGCCATGACTCAAATTTTCCCGTAATAACGTCTCAGCACGCACCAGCTCCGTAAAATCAATATTACTGAAGGCGGCTTTACCATGCATGGCAACTTCTTCCATGGCCATAAGCTGCAATTTAACCTCTGCGGTTATATCTTTCCCCTTCAGCACAATCCTGTCGATAGCCTTATAGTCAACAGGGAGCAGGACGCGCTTCTGCTGTCTGATAATCTTATTTATCAAAAATTTTATGGCGTCAATGGCCGGGGTAAAGGCATCCGGCGGAAATTTTTGACCACCGTCATCACCCAAAAGCCCCTTCAACTGACCGACCAGAGCGTCAAGCTGCATATAACCAGCCTTGGCAAAGGCCAGGGCATGGAGAGTAGTCAAAAATTCCTCATACTCGGCAGCGGCCAGAATCTCCGGGGTATCGGCCTTGGTCACCGCCGTCTCCAGAAGATCCAGCCCCTCGATGAC
>JAJRZN010000160.1 GCA_024275235.1 Deltaproteobacteria bacterium | reverse complement strand
GGTGCCTGGAAAGCTGGACAGAAATTGGCTGTGCATGGCTGGATATACAGTATTCAAGACGGGATATTAAAAGATCTGGATGTTTGTGTTACAAATTTAGACGAAATATCTCAGATTCACCGAATCAAATAGCATTTAACTCAATAAAAGAGCCTTATCCCCCAAATAAATAATTTTAATCCCCGCCGTATTAATTGTTGATTGTCAATAACTTGTTGTTTTTATAAAGCAATACCAATATTCATGGTTTTTGGTACCAAAATTGCTTCTTATAAAATGGATACTCGTCGAAATGACAATGAAATGATAATATTTGGAGATTTACCATGAACAGGCCCATTGTATTATTGTTATGTTTTTTACTGGTTGCGGCAAATGCCCCTGCTTCAGTAATTGATGCGCCGCATAATGAAACCAATAATATCAAATGCGGTTCGTGCCATACTTATTCCCTGTGGTGGCAATATTCGCCCTCGGAGCAAAATATTGTACCGGGACGCGATGCCGTGATTAATATGGTTTGCATGCAATGTCATGATAGCGGCGGCCCGGCCCCTCTGGCCCGAACCCATTCCGCGGCGGTAATCGGTTCGTCTACCTACCACAATGGCACATGGGGTGTGGGTTGTACCACATGCCATAATCCGCATTTTCAGGATCAACTGAGCTGGATCGGTACAACCCCCTCTCCTTTTCTTATTACCGGCACCATTGACAGCGTTATTCCTGATTCTCCCCAGACCGGCCAGACAACAATAACCTATTCTGCCGCTACCACTAATACCAATTGGCCGGCAGTGGGAGCAACCAGCAATGACCGTAGTTGGGCCAATAAAAACAGTACGGGCCGCGGCCTGATTTTTGTTCATGATCAGCAGCAGACCGACAGCACCTTCAGCATAATTTCCGCCGGCACCTCTCAGATTGTTATTAACGGCAGACTCGCGGCCAGCACCATTGATTCCAGTATTCCTGGAAACTCCACTACCTGTAACACCTTTGGCTTGATCTACGGCCAGTTAATCCGGCATAATATAAAAACCCCCTTCAGCGGCTCCAGGGATGTTAAGTTTTTTGATCCCAATGGCGGATTTGTAAATACTGATGCTGAGGGAATATGCCAGGTCTGCCATACCGAGACGCTGCATTACAAAAATGATGGCATAATGCCTGGTTCCGGAGATTCACATAATGGTCGTAACAGCATGAATTGCACCATGTGCCATCATCATGACCAGGGCTTTAAAGGCACGGGGCATGATGCCGGCAGCTTTGGCTGGTCCGGGATATGCAACAAGTGTCATTCCGGGTTAAATATTGTAGCTGATGTCCACAAGGGGCATTGCGCCGACTGCCATGTTGATCCGGCTCACAACAACTTTAACCGTAGAGTAGGTAATCCGCTCAATGGTATAGATGGTTCGGCCGTGGGTGCCGACCTGAGCAGCACCTGTCTGGATTGTCATAATCCAGCTATCTACCCGACTCCAGCCATTCATCACGAGTCCTCAACCCATGAATATGCCGTTAATGGGGAATGTGTTCAATGCCATAAGGCTGATGTCGGACAGACAGCAGAGGCAGCAGAAATCTCCAGGGCAAACGGCAAGCTTGAGATGCCCAAGAATCTGGCCTGCAATTTCTGCCATTTATACTTCCCTGATAATGGTTACAGCACCGATGCCAATGGCAGGGTAAAGATTTTCAGTTTTATTTTTGACCCTAATACAAATCCAGGCCAGGGGCTGACCAATATCAAGGCCTTAACTACTCACACAATCAGCAGGAACACCACAACTCCCATTTCAGATTATTCCGCCTGTTTTGCCTGTCATGGCCTCCATCGTTATACCGGCAGTCAGGGCGAGGCCCCGGAGGTTATACCATTTCATGGCTTTGGCAAGCCTTTTGCCGGGGCCTATACAGGCTACGCTACCTTTAGAAATTATAACTATAATCCGGGTTTTAACAATCTAAATGCCTTAAGAAATTACGCGCAGCCGATTTATCCTGATCAACCGGGAAATTACGAGACTTCCAGTTTTATGATACCCTGGGACAATTATGTTCCTGGCAAACCGGCGGTTCCGGTTATAATGCATAAACAATTCGGCGTGGATAAAACAATAGATGTGCCGGTTGAGGTACCGCTGGTAAAGATTTCACTCCCCTGACTGGTCCGGGGGGGGATACCTTGCCATCAGGCGCTTAGTTGCGCCTCTTTCTGGCTCAGCGCCTGAAACACATGAACAGGAAAGTACAGACCCTGAACCCGAGGTACTTTACTGTGTCTGTGTTTTCCTGAACAATTACAGACCGCCGATTGTTACATAACAATGTAATTAGTTAGCTGCACTCCTGAGTTCAGGGCAATTTACAGTCACACCTAAACAGCAACCATAAAATAAAAAACGGCAGGTTCTCACTTATAAGAGAACCCGCCGTTCAGGAGTAAAAGGCTGTTTGTGACGATTTACATCATACCGCCCATACCGCCCATGCCGCCCATACCACCAGGCATACCGCCGCCCATACCACCAGGCATGCCGGCACCCTTATCTTCCTCAGGCTTATCGGCAATCATACATTCAGTAGTCAGCATCATACCGGAGATGCTTGCCGCGTTCTGAAGCGCGGTTCTGGTAACCTTGGCGGGATCAATGACCCCGGCCTTGATCAGGTCTTCAAACTCCTCGCTGGCGGCATTAAAGCCATTGGCACCATCCAGGGTCTTAACCTTCTCAACGATTACAGAACCTTCACGGCCGGCGTTAGTGGCGATCTGCCGTACCGGCTCTTCCAGGGCCCGAAGAATGATCTTCTTGCCCAGGCTCTGGGACGGGCTTAATTCCAGGGCCTCAAGAGATTTGAGACAACGGATGTAAGCAACGCCGCCACCAGCGACAATTCCTTCCTCTACTGCGGCCCGGGTGGCATTCAAGGCATCTTCAACCCTGGCCTTTTTCTCCTTCATCTCCATTTCAGTGGCAGCGCCGACATTAATTACCGCAACTCCGCCAATCAATTTGGCGAGACGCTCCTGGAGTTTCTCACGATCGTAATCAGAGGTGGAATCCTCAATCTGGGCCCGAATCTGCTTAACCCGGCCAGCCAGTTTATCTGTATCTCCGGCACCATCAATGATAGTGCTGTTGTCCTTATCTATGACAACGCGTTTGGCACTGCCAAGGTCGTTAACCGTAATATTCTCCAGTTTAATGCCAAGATCTTCAGTAATTACCTGGCCGCCGGTGAGAATAGCAATATCCTCCAGCATGGCCTTACGACGATCACCAAAACCTGGAGCCTTGATAGCGGCTATATTCAGGGTGCCGCGTAATTTATTAACTACCAGAGTGGCCAGGGCCTCGCCATCAACATCCTCAGCGATAATACAGAGAGGTTTACCCATCTTGGCAACCTGCTCCAGAATGGGCAACAGATCCTTCATGGAGCTGATCTTTTTCTCATTGATGAGAATCAAGGGATCTTCCATGTTAACTTCCATCTTCTCGGGATCAGTGACGAAATAGGGGGAGAGATAGCCACGGTCAAACTGCATACCCTCAACAACATCGAGAGAGGTCTCCATACTCTTGGCCTCTTCAACGGTGATAACGCCTTCCTTGCCAACCTTGTCCATGGCCTCAGCGATAATATTACCGATGGTCTCATCATTATTGGCAGAGATGGTGCCGACCTGGGCAATTTCCTTCTGCTCCTTGGTGGGCTTGGCGATCTTACTAAGCTCAGTAACAACCGCTGAGACACTCTTGTCGATACCGCGTTTGATCTCCATGGGATTGTTACCGGCAGCTACCAGTTTAACACCTTCACGGAAAATGGCCTGGGCCAGCAGGGTAGCGGTGGTGGTACCGTCACCGGCAACATCACTGGTCTTGGAGGCAACCTCCTTGACCATCTGGGCACCCATATTCTCAAATTTATCTTCCAGCTCAATTTCCTTGGCAACGCTTACTCCGTCTTTCGTCATAGTGGGAGCACCGAAGGATTTATCTAACAGGACATTACGACCCTTGGGGCCCAAGGTTACCTTGACGGCATCTGCCAGGGAGTTTACTCCAACGAGGAGGGACTCCCGGGCTTTAACACTGTATTTTATTTCTTTAGCCATTGTTATTCTCCTTAAACAATCAAATTTGTTAATCAAAAATTATTCGTAACGCTTCAGGGCAGTTTATCTGCCCTGGTCAAACAGTTACAATTATTCTATGATGCCCAGAATATCATCTTCACGCATAATGAGGTAATCCTCGCCGTCCACCTTGACATCAGTGCCGCCATATTTGCTGAACAAGACCTGATCACCCTCTTTGACCTCAAGAGCCACTCTCTTGCCATCGTCATTCATCTTACCGTTACCAACGGCGATAACCTTGCCCTCGGCCGGTTTTTCTTTGGCGCTGTCCGGGATGATAATCCCACCGGAAGTCTTTTCTTCCTGCTCCAGCCGCTGCACTAAAATACGATCGTTTAATGGACGAATTTTCATGATACTGCCTCCATTCATGTTAATGATTTAATTTATAAATAGGTAATTATTGATGCATCAATCTTACATTTTGGCCATATTCTAAATATTATCCCGCTTTCGTGAGCATCTGGGCTAAAAGTACCACAGAGTACACCACTGCGCGGGATGGCCAAAACTATAGGGACGATTTTTCAAAAATCAAGGGAGGGGTATTTTTTTTTGAGTGAGGTGAAAAACCTGCAAAAATAAAGACATGGGCAGATATTCTTCCTGTTCCAAAGTCATGAGATTTACGGCCTCACCTGTGCGGCGGAGCAATAAAATCAGATCTGTTTTTTCTTTTATCTTTCTTTTCATATTTTATATACTCTGGTATACGAAAACATCCCCAATATGGACAAAATATGCTATTAACAGAGCCAAAATAATATTAAACGAGGTAACTGTATGGGAATTATTCAAGACTTGTTCGGCAAATCCCCCTTTGGGCCATTGGTTGAGCATTCCAAGAAGGTACATGAATGCGTGGAGATGATCTGGCCGCTTCTCGAAGCCTTGATCGATGAGGATTACCCAAAGATTCGTGTCCTGCAGGATAAGGTCTCTAAACTGGAATTTGAGGCCGATAATATAAAACATTCCATCCGCAAACAATTGCCCCGCCGTTATTTTATGCCCGTGGATCGGGCCGATCTTGACGCCTTTCTTCATTGTCAGGACAAGATTGCCGACAAGGCGGAGGATTTCGCGGTTATTCTGATGATCAGAAAGACCAGGCTTCATTCTTCTCTGCATGAAAAATTCTTAACTTTCGTCAACCAGGTCTTTCAAGTTACCGCCACTCTGCTTACGGCAACAGTGGAATTACAGAGTCTGGCCGACACCTCTTTCGGCGGTGCCGAAGCAGATTTGGTGCTGCGCTATATAGAAGGTCTCGGGGAGGAGGAGTGGAAAGCAGACCGTATGGCCCGGAACCTCTCCATCGACATATATAATCTTGAGAAAGAGTTAGACCCCCTTACCATTATCTTTTACGAGAAAATGCTGTTGACCCTTGGTGATGTGGCCAATAAAGCGGAAAACGCCGGTGATATGCTGCGCAATATGATCGTAAAATAGAATAGTTTTTAAAATAGTTACCACCGCGGAGCTTAAAGAGAGTTTCTCGGCCCTGGTTGATGAGATGAGTTTCAATAAGGAAAAAGTATGGAAGAGAGTATAGTTCTGGGTATCACCGCCCTCATGGGCTTCTATATGGCCTGGAATATCGGGGCCAATGATGTGGCCAATTCCATGGCCGATGCCGTGGGCTCAAAATCTATAACGATCAAAAAGGCCATTATCGCCGCCGGAATCTGTGAATTCGCCGGTGCCGTACTGGTGGGATCTCATGTTACTAATACGGTGCGTAAGGGGATTGTCGACCCCCAGGTTCTGGCCCACCTGCCGGGCATGGCCCCCCATGAGGCGGCGGCCATTTTCATCATTGGGATGGCCGGAGCCCTGCTGGCCGCCTCTATCTGGCTCAATGTCTCATCCTGGGCCGGACTGCCGGTGTCAACTACTCACTCCATAGTGGGCGCGGTAGCCGGGTTTGGCATAATCGCCGCCGGTTTCGGGGCCGTGAGCTGGATAACGATGGCTAAGATTGTCGCGTCCTGGTTCATTTCGCCCATCGTTGGTGGTATAATGGGATTTTTGATCTTTAATTTTATCAGTAAGACCATTCTCGGTAATGCCAGACCGATTCGCGCGGCAGAGAAAATAACCCCTTTCATCGTCTTTTGTCTGGCCTTTATTGTAACTTTGGGTACTATATACAAGGGCTTAAAGCATGTTATCCATAATATAAGCTGGCTGACGGACAATAATACTATCTTGATCGCCTTTGGCATTTCTTTAGGCGCGGCGATATTCTCTAAATTTTATATCCGCCGCACCCTCGCCGTTCACAGCGAAAAATCCATTGCCCAACAGTTAGAACAGGTGGAGAAGACGTTTATGCCGCTGGTGGTCATCAGCTCCTGTTCAGTGGCCTTTGCCCATGGTTCCAATGATGTTGCCAACGCTGTCGGCCCCCTGTCGGCAGTGGTAAATATCCTCCAGACCGGAACCCTGTCCATGAAGGTCGGGGTACCATTCTGGATTATGGTCCTCGGCGGTATCGGTATTGTCGTTGGTCTGGCGACTTATGGCTACCGTGTAATGGCAACAGTAGGTACCGATATTACCGAGATCACGCCCTCCCGGGGGGTGGCCGCCGATATTGCCACCACATTTACAGTCTTATCGTGCAGCCGCCTGGGTCTGCCTATCTCCACTACCCACACCCTGGTAGGTTCGATTATCGGTATCGGTCTGGCCCGGGGATTTGCCGGCATCGACCGCAATGTAACCAAACGCATATTCGGCGCCTGGCTCATTACCGTCCCCGCCGCCGCCCTGGTCTCCATGCTCTTTTTTGTCACCGGACGCGCCCTGTTGCTGCATACCATTATGGGCCTTTTCTGATAAGCGCTCCATGAACACCCTGAAACGCTTACAATTTCGAGAGGTTATAAAGTCAAGAGTGTGGTTTATTGAGCGCTTACCTTTTCTGATAAAACAGCTCATTCACTGAGGAGTCAAAAGGTTATGAAATTTATAATTAATAATAGAATCAGCTGCCTGGCGTTCATCATATTTTTCTTCCTCTGCGGGCCGCTGGCCGCCGCTCCGTTGCGGGTTGTTACCGTTATTCCACCCCACGCCTCCATCGTCAAAAAGATCGGTGGCAGTTTCGTTAAAGTTTATTCCCTCATCAAGAGCGGCCAGAATCCCCATACCTTTACGCCCCGCCCCCAGCAGATCATGGAATTAGAGCAGGCGGCAGCCCTATTCGTCAGCGGCCTGCCCTTTGAAAAGAGACTCGTTGCCCAGGTCAGGAGCCGTGACAAACAGTTGCAAATAATTAATCTTGATGCCGGCCTGACCCTGCGCCACGCGAAGGACGGCGATATTGATCCCCATGTCTGGATGTCTCCGCCCCTGCTGCGCCGCCAGGCGGCAACCATTACCGCTGCCTTATGCCGCCTTGACCCAGCTCACCGCCGGGAATACACAAAACGTCACCAGGCCCTGGATCAACGTATTCAACGATTAGATACTCAGATCAGAACCCTGCTGCGGCCTTTTGCCGGCCGGACGTTTTATGTCTTTCACCCCGCCTTTGCCTATTTTGGCGCCGCCTACGGTCTGCGCCAGCGAGCGGTAGAGGTCGGCGGCGGCAATCCCTCCCCCAGACAACTGGGCCGCTTAATCAAACAGGCGAAAAATGACGGCGTAAAAATTATCTTTACTCAGCCTGAATTCGATCAGCGCTCGGCAAGGGTGGTGGCAAGGGCAATTCACGGCACGGTTCTGCCCTTGGATCCCATGGCCCCTGATATCTTACAGAATTTCAAAAAAATTGCCCTGGCCCTGCAAAGTGCCTTAAAAAAATGACAACAGCCCCTGACAGTGAGCCGGTAATTGAGATCAGCGACCTTGATTTTTCCTATAATCCTCAGCAGCCCATTCTAAGTAAGGTAAATATCTCGGTGGCACAATTTACCTCCACCTGCATAGTGGGGCCCAACGGCGGCGGTAAATCAACCCTGGTTAAATTAATTCTTGGTCTCCTGCGCCCGGATAGTGGCCGGGTGCTGCTCCTTGGCGGCCCGCCGGAAGTTACCCGCTCCCAGGTGGGATATGTGCCCCAATACGCCAAATTTGATCCTCTCTTTCCGGTAAGCGCCCTGGATGTCACCCTTATGGGCCGCCTGGACGGCCGGGCAAAGCGCTATTGCCGGGCGGATTACCAGGCCGCTCACCAGGCCCTGGCCGAGATGGATATGGACTCTCATGCCAAGAGTAGTTTCGCCGAATTATCCGGCGGCCAACAGCAGCGTGTGCTCATCGCCCGCGCTCTTACCTCGGCCGTCAAGCTCCTGATTATGGACGAACCCACCGCCAGTATTGACGCCCAGGTGGAGGGCAGCCTTATGGAAATTCTCCGCTGTTTAAGCCGGCGCATGGCCGTTGTTCTCGTTACCCACGACCTTGGTTTTACTTCCAAATTCTTCCAGTCGGTAATCTGTGTTCACGGGCAGGTTCATATTCATCCCACCAGCGAAATCACCGGCAAGATGATTCAGGATATGTACGGCAGTGATTCCCAGATGATTCGTCACGACCACCGCTGCTCCACGGAGGGCCATACGCATGTCTGATTTTCTAACCGCCATTGCTAACAACCAGATGCCGTTTCTCCGTTACGCTCTCATCGCCGGGATTCTGGCCAGTATTACCTTCGGTATTGTGGGAACTTATGTGGTGGTGCGGCGGATTACCTATATTGCCGGGGCCATCGCCCATTGCGTTCT
>JAJRZN010000159.1 GCA_024275235.1 Deltaproteobacteria bacterium | reverse complement strand
TGATATTGATAATTTCAAGCCCTACAACGATCATTATGGTTTCAGCCGCGGTGATGAGGTTATTCTTGTCGTGGCCCGGGTACTGGTGAATGTTCTGGATAATATGGCCCGGCGTCAGAGCTTTGTCGGTCATGTGGGCGGCGATGACTTTGTCTTTATTGTGCCGGAGGCCCTGGCGGCGGCGGTATGTGAGCGGGTTCTGGCCAATTTCACCGGGGTCAGAAATTCATTTATTGAGGTCGAGGATATCAAACGCGGCGGCTTTGTGGAAAAAAATCGTCAGGGTGCCGAGACCCATTTTGGCCTGCTCAGTATCTCCATAGCGGTGATTCCCACTGGTCACGGCGCCTTTCGGCATTATGGCGAGGTGGCTGCCGCCGCCTCCCAGATTAAGCATAAGGTAAAGGCCATGGATGGTTCCAATTACCTCGTCGATCAGCGGCGGGCCTATTCTCCAGACTGATGCTCCGGTTGAAGGTAAGCGCTCCATGAACACCTTTGGCTGGTGACTTTCAGACAATCAGACAATCAGACAATCAGACAAAAATTTAACGATTCCTTTAATATGATTGGTATATTCGATTCCGGGGTGGGCGGTATGACCGTGGCCCATGCCGTTGAACAATTTTGTCCCGGCCGGGCCCTGATTTATTTTGGCGATCTGGCCCGCACCCCTTATGGCTCCAAGAGCCCGGCGGTCATCAGGCGCTATGCTCGGCAGAATATTGATTTTTTACTGGCCCATGGGGCCAGGATGATTATCATTGCCTGTAACTCGGCAGCCAGCGTGGCAGCGGAGGATATGCGCCGGGAATTTTCGCTGCCCATCTTTGATGTTATTGGCCCGACGGTACGGCGGGCGGTTGAGATCAGCTCGGCGGTTTCGGGGCGTATTGGGGTCATCGGCACCAGAGCGACGATAAATAGCGCGGTCTATCCCCGCAAAATCGGGCAGATAAACCAGGAATTGCGGGTCTATGGCAATGAATGCCCTCTGCTGGTTCCCCTTGTTGAAGAGGGCTGGCTGAACCGGCGGGAGACCAGAATGATTCTGCGTTATTATCTACGGCCCCTGAAGATGCGGCAGGTGGACACCCTGGTGCTGGGCTGTACCCATTATCCTCTGCTGCGTGATTTGATTCAGCCCCGGATTGGCAAGCGGGTGCGGATTGTCGATTCATCCATTGAGGTGGCCCGTGAGCTGCGCCAATATCTCAACGATCACCCGGAATGCGATACCACAACAGGCGGCAGCAAGTTTTATGTCTCTGATATGACCCCGGCTGCCGCTGCCACTGCCCGCCGTATCTTTGGCCGTCCCATAGAACTGCAAGTCCAGCAGGCAGGGGGCTGAGGATGGGGCTTTTTTATTATTCATACGTTCAGCAATGGTAATTATATGAAATTTTATAAAGGACTAACTATCTGGCTGGTTTTGTTACTGCCGTTTCCGGCCTTCGGGGCCATGTCACCTCATGATATTGCCAGCCGCCTGCAGCAGGAATACCTTAAAACCAGAACCATGCGCGCCGACTTTAAGCAGGTTGCAATCAGTGCCGGCGGCCGCCATAAACGTGAGGGGGCCGGCTTTCTGCGCCTGGAAAAACCTAATCTCATGCGTTGGGATTACACCTCACCCACTGCCCAGGTACTGGTTTCAGACGGCAAATTCATCTCCATGTATTTTGCCGCCGAAAGGCAGATGATTAACATCGCCGCCAGCCGTTACCTCAGTTCCGATGTAACTTATTCCTTTTTTACCGGCAAAGGTAATATCCTGCGTGATTTCGTGGTCAGTGCCCCCAGGGCGGAGGATAAGGAACTAATGGACGGAACCTATGAAATAGAGCTTGTGCCCCGGCGGGATAATTCCCAGATAGATCATATTGATCTCTGGGTTAATCAGCATTCCTTCATCCTGAAGCGGCTGAGAATGACGGATAAATTTGGTTCGCACACCGATATAACCTTCAGTAATGTGCAAAGAAATATAAAAATAAGGCCGGATGTTTTCAAATATAGCCCACCGGCGGGTACGGAGATTATCAGGAAATGAGAATAGCAATTATGACGGACACCCATGATCAGGTTATGAATATGCGGGCGGCGGTACGTTACTGCAATGCCTATGGCGTGAGTACTCTTATCCATTGTGGCGATCTTATATCGCCATTTATGTTGACCGAACTGGCCGAATTCGGCGGCGCGGTACATCTTATTTATGGCAATAATGTTGGCGATCAGCACCTAATATCACAATTTTGCGGCACGAAGTTTCCCACCATCAATCATCATGGTGTCCTGGGAGCCATGGAGGCCGGCGGCCTGAAGATTGCCTTTACCCATTATCCGGAGATGGCCAGGGGCTTAGCGGCCATGGATAATTTTGATGTGGTATGCTGCGGTCACAATCATCGTTACGCAGTGCGGGAGGTCGGCAGCACACTGCTCATAAACCCTGGAGAGATGCTGGGGGCCGAGGCGCAGCCGGGGTTTTGTATTCTGGAGACTGCCTCAAGAGAGGTGGAAAGGGTTGAGGTTGGGCGGCAAATGGTGGATGAGAGCGCATAGGTAACTAAAGGAGAAACAGAAAATGAATGAGG
>JAJRZN010000158.1 GCA_024275235.1 Deltaproteobacteria bacterium | reverse complement strand
GTTAGTAGCCCAGCGCGCCGAGTTAATAAGAAAGATGGTCGATGAGGAACTGAGGCTGGAATATAACGAGCATAAAATTCATGTCACCATCTCCATGGGCGCCGCCTGTTATCCCGATCATGGTGAGCAGCCGGATAAGGTTTTAAAGGCCGCCGATAACGCCCTTTATAAGGCCAAAGAGAATGGTCGTAATCAGGTAGTGAAGGCCTGATTCAGAATTCAGAGGACAGAGGATAAGAAAAGTCCCGCAGAATACATAAATCCAGTTGAGTCAATGCCCCGTCGTAGGGGTGTATTGCGATACGCCCTGCCCAAGTTCCCCCCGTAATATACTTATAGCCAGCTTATTCAAACGCAGTGCCTTGCTGAAATTCTCCTCTTTCTCATATATATCCGCCAAGGATATAATTACTTCGATACCGGGCCTGGGGCAGATGAGGGCGTTTTCCAGGATGGGTAGTGCCTGTTTGGTGTCGCCAAGTTTATAGAGGCTGAAACCAAGGCCGGATAAGGCACTGTCGTTATCTTTGTTAAATTTCAGGGCCTGCCTGAAAGCAGCGACTGCCTGCCGCCATTTTTTCATCTTAACCAGCACCTGGCCCCGGCCGACGACTGCCTCTATAGAATTGGGCATAATCTGGGCCGCGGTATTGAATTCGCGCAGGGCGGCCGAGTAAATACCGCGGGCCAGCATTACCCGGCCATAATTAATTCTTCTGATATAGGCCTTCTCTTTCTTGCTTTTTTCCTGATTGCCTCGGGTTTTCAGTGACTTCTTGAAGCGCTTGAGATCCCACTCTCCCAAAATAAGTTTGAGGTTATTGCCGATAATCCTCTCTATACCGGCGGTATAGGGCACAATAGCCTGCAGGCGGTTGTGCCGGTCGGTTATGAGGGCGATGGGCAGCATGAATACGCCGTAGCGCCGGTAAATTTCCTGATTCCGGTCGTCAAGAATTGGAATGTTTATTAAGCCTCTGGTTATATAATCGCTGAACTTTCTGATATCCCCTCTGCCGGAGTAGACCGCCATAAAATCAACGCGCCGCTGGAATTTTTTGCTTAGATTAGTCAGAATTTCGGCCAGTTTAATGGCTCGTATGGCCCTGAAGGATGGGGTGGTCGAGAAAAACATTATCACCGAAGGCCTGCCATCGGCGGCCAAGCCTTCCTGCCCTGTACCGCCCCCGATCTTATTGAGCTGGAAGGAAGGAAGCCGGGCGTTTAATTTATAGTGCAGGAGACTTGACTGATCCGCATGAGCCCGGAGGGAACCGGTCAGAACCAGGCTCAGCCATATAAAAAGGATAATCAGCCGCTTGATGAAGCGCCTTTGCTTGTGATTATGCATTTAAAGTTACGGAACGAGTTCGTTTTTTTTATTTATTATGATGGCAGTTGCCGCAGAGCTCCATGGCGTCGGCCACCGGCAGTAAATTCGCATAATCTGAGGAATGTGGTGAGTGACAGCTGACACAGGTGAATTTTTCATCCTTGGCGGCCGGGTTACTGGGCCCGGCCACCGGGTGGCCCTGCAGGGGATGATTATGGCGCAGCCGGTAGATGGCCGGGTGGCATTTATAGCATAATTCGTTAAGTCCGGCGTGGAGCTGATACTGGTACATACTGCCGTGCGGGTCATGGCAGGCGGTACAGCCTTTGGTTTTGATTACCTTATGCACCACCGGGGCGGTGAGGGTATCCTGCATCTCATGGCAGTTGACACAGAGGGTGGTGATTTTATTCTGCAGAAAATATTTAAAATTTGAGCCATGCGGGTTGTGGCAGAGGTTGCAGCTTCCCATGCCGATGGGGCCGTGGACGTAGGTGTAGAGCTTAATCTGCTGTTGCTGGCGGTAGTGGCAGCGGAAACAGAGATAGGCCACGCCATTTTCCTGGTCCACCGTGAATTTTATTGGTTCATCCGGTGAGGCATCGGTCTCCACAAACTTATACTGATGGCAGATCAGGCAGCGCCATTCCTTTACCGCTGGTTTGTGGCGGTATTTTAAGCCCTCAAACTCGTGTTTGTGGCAGGGGTAACATATTTGTTTTTTTATGTTCCTGGGCCTGACATCGGCCCGCCTGGCATCTAAACGGTGGCAGGGGCGGCAGGACTTTTCGCGGTCGGCCCGGTGAAAGAAAAACTCTGTTGCCCCGTCTGGAACCAGGGCGTTGTCAAAACTGGAGGCGGAAAAAACGGCTGTCTGCTGGATAATCTTACCACCCTCTTTAATGATAATGTTGTTTGCCCCCTTACGCAGGGGTAGAATGGCATGGAGGGTGGTTTGGTATTTCTCGGTTTCTATGCGGCTGATATCTACTTTTTGTTTATTAATAATGAAACTGAAATCTTTAACCGGGGCCGGTGTATCTATAATATAGGTATAGTGGCTTGCCTTGATCCACAGGAGAGGGGCTTTGCCCTCTGCCGCCAGGCTGTTGACAGGATGGAAAACCAGAAACAGGCAGAGGAGGATAAATATCAACTTTAAATTGTTCGAATTATTGCCAGCGTTGTTCATACATAGTCATCAGCCGGGAGACTGCCAGCTTGTTAAAACGGTTGGCCTTGCGGTTGTTCCCCTCGGATTCGTAGATATCGGCCAGGGCGATAATGACCTCTAAGCGGGGATGGGGGGCGATGAAGGCGTTTTCCAGAATACTCTTGGCTTTTTTGATTTTTTTGCGGCCGTAATAGCTCAGACCCAGGCCGGCCATGGCATCATCTGATTCCTTGTTAATGAGTTGGGCTTTCTTAAAGGCGGCCTCGGCCTGATCCCATTGCTTTTCGGAGAGCAGGGTGAAGCCCAGTTGAATATAGGCGTTTATCTGTTTGGGCATAATCTTGATGGCGGTGTTAAATTCTCTTACTGCCTGTTTATACATCTTCTTCCCGGTCATAATCCGCCCATAATTAATCCGCCGGATATACTCCTTTTCGTTTTTACTGACTTTGACGTTGGTCTTGGGAGCCAGGGCCTTTAATAATTGTTTTTTTGTCCATTTGCCCAGTAGAAATTTTATATTACCGCCGATAACCTTCTGGATATTGTAAGTATAGGGGATTACCTCATTTAATTCACCTTTTTTGTTGGTCAGCACCACGAGTGGCATCATAAATACGCCGTAGTGTTCTAACAGAGCCTTGGTGGAATCGGCAACAACCCTGACATGAGGTGCCGCGGAGCGCATAAAGCTGATAACCGAATTTTGATCTTTATTGTCACTATATATAGCAACAATCTGTACCTTTTTCCCATACTTCAGGCTTAAGTCAGAAAGAACGCTTAACAGGGCCAGTGACCTTTTTTTACGGAAATTGGGATGGATGGAAAAGAACATCATCAGGGTAGGTTTACCCTGGCCGGGAATGATTGTCAGCGGTCGGTTGCCTTGGAGTTGAGGGAGCTTGAAGCCCGGCAGCCGGTCGCCGATATGGTAGTTGCGCAGGACGGCTGTATCTGATTTGGCCTCATAGGTGGTGAGCCCGGTAAACACCAGGCAAAACAGGGTAACAAAGATAATAGTCTTGGTATGTGGCATCCCTTGGTATCCTCTAATGTAATTTACCTGTTTTTGTAACTATTCAGCGTGATGTCTAAAGGTAACAGTTATTTGTTTTTATAGGCGTCTGGCGGTCAGCGCCTATATTCCTCTGGTTTGTGGCAGCCTGTAACGCAACGGCCGCCGCGGTCAGTCCTGGTAAATTTTATTCGTACCTTTACATGCCGGTTAAAGGTAAATGAGGTTCTGATATGCTTTTCCTGATCAGAGGCGTGAATATCGTGGCATGATTTGCAGTAGCGGCTGTTTTTCTGGTTATTAACATGGAGAAAGTGGAGATTGGTTCTTCCGTTGCGGAAACTGGTTTCCATGCTGTGGGGATCGGTAAAAACCTTTTTATTATGGCAGTTGAAGCAGAGCTGGAATTTGTCGAGGCTGAAGGGGCCCTTAAATTTAGTGGAGAAGGGAGCCCGCAGCAGGAATTTATTCTTGCTGCCATGTACCTCGTGACATTGGTAGCATTCCCCCCGGCGTACCGGGCCGTGCTTGTAGAGACTTCCTTTTATTTCTCTGGCCATTTTCTTGTGGCAGGAAAAACATAAATCACTGGCCCGCGCCCGCAGTTGTTTTTGAAAGTTGGTGGAGTGCGGGGTGTGGCAGATAACGCATTTACCTTCCTTCACCGGTTTGTGGGGTACCGGAGCGGAGGTAATGGCCCAGGCTATTTTGGGGTTGAGCCTGGTGTGGCAGGCCAGGCATAATTTTTGGGTTGGGTGTTTGATTTTTATATAACGGCCGTTTCTGTCCTTCTTGGTGCGGAGTTGATATTCCACCGGTGAGGCATGGGGGTCATGGCAGATACCGCAATCCTGTTTTACCGGTGTATGGACGTGCCGCCGTTTGAATTCGTCCTTCCTGATCTTGTGGCAGGTGACACACAGCGCTTCACCCCTGGCGTTCAACAGGCCCTTGTATTTGGAAACATGCGGGGCGTGGCAGGCGCTGCAGTTGCCGTCTTTCACCGGGGCATGGACATATTTGTACTTAAACATGTTTTTGTTGTGACACCGGTAGCAGAGGGCGCTTATGGAGCGGCCTTTTAAATGGAATTCAATATCGGATTCATGCGGGGCGTGGCAGGAGGTGCATTCCCCTCTGGCCACCGGAAAATGGATATATTTGGCTCCTTTAAGCATATTTCTGTCTTCTGCGTGGCAGGAAAAACAGAGGGCGCTCTTGGCGGCTCGCAGAAAATGTTTGTTAAAGGTGCCGTGGGGATTGTGGCATTGTAAGCATTGTTTCTTCTTGAATGGCCCGTGCTGGAATTTTTTATGACCCATGTCGGCATGACATTTTTGATTCAGGCAGGAAAATTTTTCATCCATATGGGTGTAGTCCCCCTGGTTTTGAGGGGCTGCCGCATGACAACTGCCGCACTTGCCATACAGGGATAAATTTAAGTGCAGAAAATAGGTTTTGAAGCCGTTTGGCGGAGAGGCCGCGCCCTTGGTTTTATAAAAGATCTTTATTGCTGTCGGCGGGGTGGAGTTGGCGAGAGAGATAGTATTAAGGCCGGGAGCCAGTTTAAGCTGCCGGCTGAAGGCTTTATTATTTATCGAAGCCGTGAACCGCCGCGTTGTCAGTTTGTTTGTGAGCTTGCCGACGGCTTTGCTGCTGCCATCGTTACAGAGACCTATTATTAAAATATGATCAACATTAAGTATTGATTTGGCAGGTGGGTATATAAGTCGGCAGGCGGCAACAGCCGGGCTGGAGCTTAAAGGAAGGATAGATAAGACAATCAAATAAAATATGATTTTATATCTTGTTATCACGATGGATTCCCGATTATAGGTACTGGCAGAGGAAAACTTAATTATCAGTTTATACAAATAATTTTATTAAAGCCAATTTTTTTTTATTTCCAGCGTTGTTCGTACATGGTCATAAGTCGGGATACGGCCAGCTTGTTTAAACGGTTTGCCTTTTTGTTATTGCCCTCGGACTCATAGATATTGGCCAGGGCGATAATGACCTCCAAACGGGGATGGGGGGCAATGAAGGCGTTTTCCAGGATATTCTTGGCCTTTTTGACCTCTCCAAGGCCATAATAGCTCAGTCCCAGGCCGGCCATGGCATTATCAGACTCTTTGTTGATGGTTTGGGCCTTTTTAAAGGCCGCTTCCGCCTTCTGCCATTTCTTTTCGGCAATCTGGACAAAGCCCAGTTCGATATAGGCGTTTATTGTGTTGGGCATAATCTTGATGGCGGTATTAAATTCCCGTACCGCCTGACTGTACATCTTCTTGCTGGCCATGATCCGGCCGTAATTAATCCGCCGAATATATTCCTTCTCTTTTTTACTGCGTTTGATATTAGTTCTTGGGGCCAGGGCCTTTAATAATTGTTTTTTGGTCCATTTGCCCAGCAGAAATTTTATATTACCATCTATAATCTCCCTGATATTGTAGGTGTAGGGGATTACCTCGTTTAATTCTCCTTTGCTGTTGGTCAGCACCACGAGCGGCATCATGAATACTCCATAGTTGTCTAACACGGCTTTGGAGCTATCATTATAAACCCTGATATGGGCGGCTGAAGAACGCATATAGTGGACAACAGTATTTTGATCTTTGTTGTCACAATATATGCCGATTATGTTAACAGCTTCACCATATTTGTTGGCGAGGTTGGAAAGGGCATTTAAGAGAGCCAGTGATCTTGTCTTGCGGAAATTGGGGTGGATGGAAAAGAACATCATTAAGGTTGGTTTACCATGACCTGGAATTATTGTTTCCGGTTTGCCTCCCTGGATGGGGGGCAGCCGGAAGGCCGGCAACCGGTCTCCGGCCTTGTAGTTACGCAGGGTGGCATTCTGGCCCAGGGCGGCCTGAGCGCCGTGAATAAAAAAGTTTGTAAATACAAGACAAAACAAGGAAAAAAATAAAATAGCTTTAGCTGACATCTTAGTCATATCCTCTATCTTTTAGTAGTTGCTTTCGCTTTGTATATGGTTGGCGTTGCTTCGGCTACTTATGGCTGTATTGCCGCGGCTTATGGCAGCCTGTAACACAGCGCCCGCCGGTGGCGGTCTTGGTGAATCTTATATTAATCTTGAAATGTTTTTTAAAAATGAATGAGCGGCGGATATGTTTCTCCTGATCTGAGGCGTGAATGTCGTGGCATGATTTGCAGTAGCGGCTCTTTTTCTGGTTATTGACATGTAGGAAATGAAGGTTGGTCGTGCCGTTACGAAATCCGGTTTCTACGCTGTGGGGATCGGTAAAAACCCTTTTATTATGGCAGTTAAAGCAGAGCTGAAATTTGTTTAAGTTGAAGACTCCCTGAAATTTGGTGGTGAAGGGGGCACGTAAAAGCATCTTGTATTTGCTGCCATGTACCAGATGACATTGAACGCAGCTCCCGCTCCTCACTGGCCCGTGTTTATAAAGGCTGTTTTTAATTTTTTTTGCCATTTTCTTGTGACATGAAAAGCACAAATTCTGAGGCGCGGCCCTTAACTGCTTGGGAAAGTTGGTGGAATGCGGGGTGTGGCAGATGATACATTTACCTTCCTGCACCGGTTGATGGGAAACTGGTGCTGAAATAATGGCCTTGGCGATTTTCGGGTTAAGCCGGGTGTGGCAGGCCAGACATAATTCCTTTATGGCATACTTTCTCTTGAGGTAACGGCCATTTTTATCTCTCTTAGTGCGAAGATGATACTTCGTGGCTGAGGCATGGGGGTCGTGGCAGATGCTGCAGTCCTTACCCGCCGGCTGATGGACATAACGTCGTTTAAATTCATCCTTTCGCACTTCGTGGCAGGTGACACAGAGTTGCTGCCCTTTCTTATAGAGCAGGCCCTTGTATTTTGAGGTATGCGGGGAGTGGCAGGAGTTACAGTCCCCCTCCGCCGCCGGTTCATGGACGTATTTGTAATCCAGCATCTTTTTGTCGTGGCAGCGGAAGCAGAGTTCGCTTACCGAATTGCCCTTCAGGTGAAATTCAATCTTTGATTCATGCGGGTCATGACAGGCGGTGCATTGACCTTTGGCTACCGGGAAATGAACTACCTTGCCGGTGGTAATCATATTCTTATCGGCGCTGTGGCAGGTGAAACACAGCGCGCTTCTTGCCGCACGAGTAAAGTTTTTGTTAAAGCTGCCGTGGGGGTTATGACAGTCGGCGCATTGCCTTTTCTTAAAGGGGCCATGCTGGAATTTCTTATGCCCCATATCACTATGGCATTTACTGCTCAGGCAGGAAAATTTGTCTATAATATAGGTGTAATCCCCCTTGTTCGTGGGATTTACAGCGTGACAGAGGCCGCATTTGCCGTTTAAGGTCAGATCCTTATGGAGGTAATATGGGCGAAAATCTGGAGGGGCGGGGTGGCTGCCGGTTGGGCGGAATATGGTGACTGGCGGCCCCGCGCCATTATTGGTGGCTATGGTTGTGGAACCCGGCAGCAGTTTTAACCGGCGGCTGAAGCTCATATTATGGGGTTTAATTTTTAAATTTTGTTGACCTTGTGAGTTAATAATTTTAATTTCAACCGCGTGTACTACACTGTCGCATTTGCCAACGAGTAGAATAGTACTTTGAGTGAGGAGCGATTTGTTGGCTGGATAGATCAGGCGGCAGTTGGCCTGGGCCAGGCGGCCGCCAAGGAGAAAAATAATTGTGATGAATAAATAGATGTTTTTATTGGATATAAGCATATTGGCCAGTCGATGACAGGTGCTGGTACTATAAAGTCTTGTTTTACATTTTATAAAATTAAATTCATAAAAGCTAATTTTTTTTTGGCTGCTCTTGCCAGATGGTTTTATCTATGCCTATGATATTAGCATGGTAGTTGCAGAACTCTAATTTATTTTTTTCAGGGGTGAAATTTTGATAAATGCGGAACCAGCGCCGTTAGTCTTAATTATTGATGATGATAAAGCTATTCGTAAATTATTAAGCGCCGGGCTTGCTAAGTCTGCTCTATCCTCTGTTGAGGCCGAGAATGGCAGCATAGGTCTTGAACAATTTTCGCGGCATAAGCCGGATGTGGTACTGCTTGATGTTGGTATGCCGGGGATGGATGGTTTTGCGGTTTGTGCCAGGATCCGCAGTATGCCCGGCGGCGAGATGGTACCGATTATTATGGTTACCGGCCGGGATGATTATGATTCCATTAAGCATGCCTTTGAAATCGGGGCGACTGATTTTGTGGCCAAGCCCATAAATGTAGTTCTTATCAGTTATCGGATTAAATATGTCCTGCGGGCTAATAAATTATATTTTGATTTACAGCTTGCCCGGATTAAACTGGCCTCGGCGCAGGCCCTGGCTGAATCGGCCTCCTGGGAGTGGTGTCTTGATGATGACCGGGTTCTATGGTGCAAAGATATATGTCTCATGACCGGGGTACGTCCCGAGGAGGCACCGACCTGTTTTGCCGACTTTATCGCTCTTATTCCAGCCCCTGAACAGCAGTTGGTACATCGGATTATTGAGGAGTCTCTAACCGAGGATAATAACTTTACCGTTGAACACCGCTTAGTGGTCTCGGATGGCAGGGAACTCTATGTCCGCCAGGAAGGGCTTATTATTAAGAATGCCGTTGATGTTCCAACTAAGGTGGTTTTTACCTGCCGGAATATTACCCAGATCCGCATGGTGGAAAAAAAGCTTAAATTTATGGCCTATTATGATCACCTTACCGGCCTGCCAAACCGTATTTTGTTTAGTGAGCATCTCGGCAAAGCCCTTAATAAGGCGGAGAGAGGGGGCACGTTATTGGCGGTTTTATATATTGATATCTATAAATTCCGGCTTATTAACAGCACCTTTGGCCGTGAAACCGGTGATTTTATGCTGCAGGAGGTCGCACGACGGGTAGGGACATGTCTTCGTAAGGCGGATACTGCCGCCGCCTTAAGTCTTAATGATGTAACGGCTCGTTTTGGGGCCGATGAGTTCGGGGTTATTCTTGAAGGTCTGCGCAATACCACCGATGCCGCCATTGTCGCCCGCCGCATTATCAAGGACATTGGCCGGCCCATTGCCCATGCCGGTAACGAGATATTTTTAGATTGTCGAATCGGTCTCAGCATTTTTCCTGAAGATGGCAATAACAGTACGGAGTTGATGAAATGTGCCGATACCGCCCTTTCGCGGGCCAAGGAACTGGAAAAGGGCAGTTATCAATTTTATACCGCAGATCTGAACAGCATGGCCTTTGCCCGTTTTGCCCTTGAAACCAGACTCCGTAAGGCGGTGGGCAGAGATGAATTTTTTTTACTCTACCAGCCTCAGGTTGATTTAAAATCCGGTAAGCTGGCCGGGGTAGAGGCCCTTATCCGCTGGCGGCATCCGGAATTAGGGGTGGTGTCGCCCATGGAATTCATTCCGGTGGCCGAAGACACCGGGCTTATTGTACCCATTGGCGAATGGGTGCTGTTCACTGCCTGCCGGCAATGCCGGGAATGGCAGGATGCCGGTAATAATGTTAATGTGGCAATTAATCTCTCTGCCGCTCAGTTCAGGGATGCCTCGTTGTTCCCCTTAATAAGGAAGGTCTTGCGGAAATCCGGAGTTGATCCCCACCTGATTAAATTTGAGATTACCGAGACTATGCTCATGGATAATGTGGAGGAAAGTATTGAGCATCTCATGGAATTAGAACGGCTTGGTTGTCATCTCTCCATTGATGATTTTGGCACCGGCTATTCCTCCCTCAGTTATTTGAAGCGTTTCCCTGTCCATGAATTAAAGATTGACCGTTCTTTTGTGATGGACTTACTGACCAGTAAGGATGATGCCCTGATTGTCAAAGCCATTGTCTCTCTGGCTCATAATCTGAATCTGCGGGTGGTGGCCGAAGGAGTGGAGGAGAACGGTCATCTGAACTATTTATATAATCTGGACTGTGATGTTATCCAGGGGTATTTAGTCAGCAGACCGATAGCGGCACAGGATATTGAAGCTTTTTTGGGCAGCTGGACTATTTCGGAGATAGTCTAATGACCTTTCTTTCTGGGTTTAGAAAAATCAAAGACCATCTCGTTTCTTTTCAGCATATTAAAATTACGACGGGCGATTTCTTCCTGGTAGGCCGGGTCACTTTGTAAATGATGTATTTCCAGACGCAGGGCCTTGTTCTGCTGTTTGAGGTTGTTTACCTCGGTGGAAACTCTGGCCAGGCGATCCCGCATATCTAAATAATTTCGCAGACCATAGGGCGAAAAATATATCCAGGCACTAAGCATGATTAAGGTGACAATGGTGATTATGACTATAACTTTATATTTGCGCAGAGCTGTTTTCATCTTATAAATTTATATATCAGGAAAATTGTTCAAAAAGTTAAAAAAATATGATTCTAATAAGCGCCTGTCTTCTGGGGCTTAAAACACGTTATGATGGCAGGAGCAAGGGAAATTCCACCTGTCTGTCCCTGCTGGCGGGACGCTGCCGGGTACCATTTTGCCCGGAGCAGCTGGGCGGGCTTCCTACCCCGAGAACTGCGGCTGATATCATTGACGGTACTGGCGCCGATGTTCTGGCGGGCCGGGCCAGGGTCATCAGCAGGGATGGCATTGATGTCAGCAGGCAGTTTATAAGGGGTGCTGAACAGACTCTCTATCTGGCCCGGCAGTTGGAGGTGGAGGCGGTATTTCTGAAGGCCGGAAGCCCCAGCTGCGGTCTTAGTCCCATGTCAGGTGTTACTGCCGCTCTTCTATCCGAGCATGGCTATTGTCTATTGGAGTTTTAGACATGTCGGGCGGGGTGCCCACCTTTTCCTGCTGGTGAAGACGGGGAATACTGAATGGATTATCTGATTTTCAGGGCCGCTTTTTGTTGTTCAACACCTTCCTGATACTGACAGCCAGCTCTTCAAATTTAATTGGTTTAAGCAGGAATTCTGTGATTCCGTGCTCAACAGCCTTTTCCCTGTCCACCTGACTGCTATGCCCGGTGCAAAGTATGGTGGGGATGTCGGGCCTGATCTTTAATATTCTCTGGATCATCTCATAGCCGGTGAGATGCGGCATGGTCTGATCGGAGATAACCAGGTCAAAGGCCTCCGGCTGAGCTTGAAATATCTTCAGCCCCTCCTCGCTGTCCGCCAGGGCGGTCATCTTATAGCCTAACCCTTCAAGCATTCTTGCCGCCACCTCCACGATAACCGCTTCATCATCAATAAAGAGGATACTTTCATGACCGGTGGGAATTACGGAGGCCGTTTCAGGTTCATCTTCCCGGGCGGCTATTCTGGGGAGATAGACACTGAATTTTGTACCCTTCTTCAAGACTGATTCGACAGATAATCCGCCGCCATAGCTTTCGACAATACCGTGTACTACGGAAAGTCCCATTCCGGTGCCTTTGCCGACCTCTTTGGTGGTGAAAAAGGGGTCAAATATGCGGGATTTAATCTCCGGCGCGATACCGGGGCCGGTGTCAGCTACCAGCAGCTTAACATACTGACCGGGGCGCAGGTTGCACTCAGACGATGTGTCGCCGGTAATTTCAACGTTGGTTAAGGAGATACTCAATTTACCGCCTGATTCTTCCATGGCCTGGGCGGCGTTAGTGCATAAATTCATTAAAATCTGATGAACCTGGGTTGGGTCGGCTGAAATAACCCCGCTGTCCGCTGCTAT
>JAJRZN010000157.1 GCA_024275235.1 Deltaproteobacteria bacterium | reverse complement strand
CTGGTCGCCGGCCAGTTTCAACCACTTCTCCAGCCCGTGAAAGAACTCCCGGTTAACTGTCTTGCCGGATTTGATTTCCACCGGCATCAGTTTGTCTCCGGACTCAATAATTACATCCACTTCATTACCATTGCTGTCCCGCCAGAAGTACAGGTTGCGGGGCTCTCCCCGATTGAGTCGCGATTTAACCAGTTCCGCGATAACAAAGGTTTCAAATATACTGCCTCTCAGGGGATGGGTATCCATTTGTTCCGGCGTACGTATCCCCAGTAACCATGAGACCAGGCCGCTGTCATAAAAATAGAGTTTGGGCATCTTCACCAGCCGCTTGTTAAAATTGGTGTGGTGCGGCCGGAGCAGGAATATCAGATAGCTTGCTTCAAGTACCGAGATCCAGGCTTTGACCGTGTTGTGGGTAATGCCGCATTCGGTTGCCAGGGAGGAGAGGTTAAGGAGTTGTCCGGTTCGTCCGGCACAGAGACGCACAAAACGCTGAAAGGTTTCGAGATCCTGAATTTTCAGCATCTGCCTTACATCTCTTTCAATATAGGCGGTAACATAGGCGCCAAACCAGGAAGCCGGTGATAGTTCACGATCATAGATAGGTGGATAACAGCCGGTAACAAGAATGCTGTTTATATTTAGTGGTAACCTCCCGGCCCGAATTAATTCGGCAAGCGAAAATGGCAGCAGTTCAACAAAAGCCGATCTGCCGGCCAGGGATTGGGTTATGCCGGACATCAAGCCGAATTGTTGTGAACCGGTGAGAATGAACAGGCCCATTCGGCCGTCAGCATCGACCATGGTTTGCAGATAGGAGAAAAGCTCCGGACAGCGCTGTACTTCGTCGAGTACAGCACCATTGGGGAATCGCTCCAGAAATGAACGGGGGTCGTCCCTCGCGAAGCGGCGGATATCGGGGTCTTCCAGCGAGGCGTAAGGGTGATGGGCAAAGATTGCCTTGGCAAGGGTTGTCTTGCCTGACTGACGGGGGCCAGTCAGGGTTATGAGCGGAAATCCGCGCAGCAGGGTATTAATGAGTTGCTCGCTGTCCCGTGGAATCATAATTGCAGACTACCAATTTTTATGTAATCTGTCAAAGACTTTTACAAATTGTTGGTTTTAGAGGGCAAAGGCAAGAAGGACTTTTTTTGATTATTTTTTGCTGGCATTATCGATATTAATTTCATGTTCCTCAAGCTCCTGCTCACTGCTGATCAGCCAGCTTCCCGCAGTCTTTTGCAGGATAAGCTCTTTGCGGCTCTGATCAGAAAAATTTGAGGAGGAGTATTCCTGGTCAAATATAAGTTGTAAGCGATTATCCGTCATGGAGTGGATCTTTAAATTCTTAATGGAGATGTCAATCCAGCTTTTGCCTCGGTTGCGAATGCTCTTGGTGCTTTTCCAGGCCTGATGGTCAAGAGATTTGGTATGAAAGGAGCTGAGGTAATGGGCAAAATAGGGCTTTAAGTCGCCGCCGGCCGACTTTTTCCAGGCCTGCAGCCAGCTTTTTAAAAAATCGTTTATTGCGGCTCTGGTGTGATCATTTATAGTTATTGTTTTTTGCGTATGCCCGGCGGCGGATGTTGTTCTGATCTGCCGTGGTTGAACAGGGGCCGCCTTGCCGCCGGACTGCTCAGCCGCGGCATTAATGTTGTGATTAACGGCCGATGGCGGAGTAAGAATACGGCGGGGCGCTTTCTTTAGTTGATAACCAATTAAAATTATAATGATAATTATCAAAATAACCGTCATTATAATTCCGCTTGGGCTCTTATGAGGAGGAGTGGGGGAATTGGTCATGATGGATGCTCCAGTTAAAAAATGTAAGCGTGCCGCAGGGGTGTTTGCAGAGTTTTGGGGCTGTTGTATTACTCTTGAAAAATACTGACCTGATTACGGCCGTCGTCTTTGGCCTGACGCAGAGCGGTACCGGCACGCCTGATTATCTGCTCCGTGGTATTGGCACTCTGTTTGTCAAGCCCGGCAATACCCAGACTTAAGGTACAGTTTATGCGCTGGCCATCGATGTGGACAGTCTGCTGCTCCATGGCTTTGCGGATGCGCTCGGCGATTTTGCCGGCCGTATCGATTGTGGTATCCGGCAGGATAAAGATGAATTTTTCACCACCGTAGCGGGCCGGGGTGTCGTAGTCTCTGGTATGCTGCAATAATATTTCCCCCACCATAGCCAGAACTGCGTCACCGGCCTGGTGACCAAAGGTGCTGTTTAGCTTTTTAAAATAATCAATATCAATCATTATGCAGCTTAAAGTCTCCTCAAGGCGCAGAGCCTTTAAAAGCGCCAGTTCAAAGATATGCATGAGAAAGCAGCGGTTAAAGACATGGGTGAGT
>JAJRZN010000156.1 GCA_024275235.1 Deltaproteobacteria bacterium | reverse complement strand
ATCAGAATTATGTATAAATGCTGGCAGAATAAAGCCCAATATAACGAGGCAAAATATCTACAAGCATTAATAAAATCAAAGTCTCCTTTGTTGGAGTTTTTGTAAAAAAACCTTGACGGAACAACTCAGAAGTCTATTCAGTTAACCCGGGTGGTTATTGTTGCTTTAGACATCACGCTGAAGTTGCGGGATAGGATAGGGAAGGTACGGGGCCTGAGGCCCCGTACCCCTGGAGTTTTAGGCCAGCTGCTTCATAATGGCGTCGCTTACCTCCTGGATTGACAGGGTACCGTCAACCGAGATAACTTTGTAATCTCCATGGTTCTTGAAAAAGTTTACCGCGGCCATGGTGCCGGTTTTGTCATCGTAATAGATGTCGTGGCGTTTATCAATGGCGGCATCGTCCTGGTCGTCGGGGCGGGTGCTTAAATCGCCGCCGCAGACCCGGCAGACTAACTTGCCGTCTTTTTCCACCGGTTTAATGGCATCAAAGGCAATGTGGTTGGGATGGTTATTGTCGTTGACGCACAGGCGGCGGCCGGTGATGCGTATCTTGGCTATGTCGCGGGCGAGGAGGATCTCAATAACATAATCGAGATTTATATTGGCCTCTTTGAGAGCGGAGGCCAGGGTCTCGGCCTGTACCTTGTTACGCGGGAAGCCGTCCAGAATCCAGCCATTGGCACAATCGCTCTCTTTTAAACGACTGAGGATCATGGGGATAGTAATATCGTCCGGAACCAGATCTCCTTTGTCAATATAGGATTTAGCCTGTTTGCCAAGCTCGGTGCCCCCGCCGATATTTTTCCTGAAAATCGCTCCTGATTCAATATGAGGGCAATTCAATTTTTTCTGGATAATGGCCCCCTGGGTGCCTTTGCCGCTGCCATTGGGCCCGAAAATTAAGATGTTCATACTTATTTCCTCCTGGTTAAATGTAGGTGTTCAGGCTGGTCTGGTAACATAACCAGCCAGATTAATATAACAGCCATGCTGCTGGCCGGGCATAACGGAAGTTGAAAGTCGAGCGTAAGGCACAGGCCTTTACATACTTTCAGCTAAATCGTCAAAAACTATAAACCAAACTTTTGATATTGCCAACGAAATATCGGCATTGTACAACTTAGACAGGGCGGAGTTGTCTTTGGCGGGGGCTGGCTGCTGAGGGGAAAAATCAAAAAATACGGGTGCCGGTACTCAGATATGGTTGCATATCCGCATGAAGTCATTGAGCAGTTCAAGGCGGGCGGCAAGATCCAGTTTAAAATAAAACGGGCTGAGCATTAATACCTTCAGGGCTTCGCGGCAGGTCATGATCTTGTTCTCCCAGGTTTTTTATTCTTGTGGAATATCTACTAAAGGGCATGTTGTTTTTTACGGCCCTTGGTTTACTTATCGGTAGTTGGGCGCTAAAAATTAAAATAAGAAAAACAAGAATTTTATTATGACTAAAATTACCCAGGGGGTAATGGCCTTTTTTCTGATTCTGCTCTTTGGCACATTGGGCTATATGACCATTGCCGGGGCAAACTTTATGGATTCCCTCTATATGACGGTGATTACCATTACCACCGTGGGTTTTCATGAGGTTATGCCCCTGGGGACGGGCGGCAGAATATTTACCATGCTTCTGATTCTGGTCGGGGTGGGTTTTGTATTTTATGTTTTCGGTAAATTTACCGAGACGATTGTTGAGGGCGGATTACATAAGGCATTGGGGAAAATTAATATGGATAAGAGGCTGGCAAAGGTCAGGGATCATTATGTTATTTGCGGCTATGGCCGTATCGGTAAAATTATCTGTCAGAGTTTTTATGAGGCGGGTCAGGATTTTGTGATTATTGAAAACGATCCGGAAGAAATTGCCAATATAATCAAAAAACGCTATCTCGTGGTGGAGGGTGAGGCCTCTGACGATGAGACCCTGCTGAAGGCCGGTATCCGTCAGGCCAAGGGGCTGGTGTCCGTGGTCTCTTCAGATGCCGATAATGTCTATATAACCCTGTCCGCCAAGGAGATGAATCCTGATCTCCTGGTCTTGAGCCGGGCCAGCGGCCGGGAGGGGGCGGAGACCAAACTCCGCCGGGCCGGAGCCGACAAGGTGATATCGCCCTATGATATTGGCGGCCGCCATATGGCCAATATGATCTTACGCCCCATGGTCGATGCCTTTATTGACCTGACGGTGCATGCCGATAATCTTGGCCTGCTCCTTGAGGAAATCAAGATTCCGGCATCTGCCCCCTTTATTAATCAGACCCTGGCTGATTCCGGGCTGCGCCGGGATTATGATATAATTGTTGTCGCCATAAAGCGTCACAAAGATGGGAAGATGCTGTTTAATCCTCAGCACTTATCAATTATCAGGGCCGAGGATGTCATTATTGTCCTGGGTGAGGTGGATAATATCAGGCGTCTTGAGAAAGATATGTGATGCGGGAATCTTATAATTACCTGGGAGTAAGAGGGATTAATCCGGATGGACTTAAAACAGTTAATAAAAAAAGGGGCGGAGGTAGGGGATAATCTCCTTCTTAAGGTCTCCAGAAATGGTCTGGAGGCGGTTATTGTCTCTAAAGATCCCAAGGTTCCCATAAATATCGGAGCCTTGGACTGGAAGGCACTGAGCGCTGAAATTAAAGAAGAGGGGGTGGTGTTTGGTCTCCTGAGTCAGCCGCAGACCAGGGCGTCCGGCGGCTATCTCGTGGCTATGGGGCGGGAGGCGGTGCCGGGGGTTAACGCCAGGGTGAAGTACTATGTGAAACCAACGGTGGTGCGGGCTCCCAAGGTGGCTCAAAACAATAATACAGTTGATTACCGGGAATTAGGTGCCATTGTCAATGTACCGAAGGATAAGTTACTGCTGGAAAAGATTCCTCCGACTAAGGGTACCGCGGGTAAGACGGTTTGCGGAGAGGAAATTAATACTAAACCCGGTAAGGATATTACTATTAAGGTGGGCTCTGGCGTGCGGCTCAGTTCGGACGGCCGGCAGGCTTTTGCGGAGGTTGAGGGTAAATATATGCTGGCCGACGGTAAGGCCTCGGTGATGACCGAACATACGGTGCAGGGTGATATTGACTTGAGTCAGGGCAATATAGCCTTTGTCGGCCAGCGCTTGAATATTAACGGAGCGGTGCAGCCGGGTTTTAAAATAAAATGTAAGGGTGATATTTTTATTGCCAAGGGGGTGCAGAATTCCGCCGTTATTACCGCTGGTGGTTCTCTCGAGATTAAGGGTGGTGTGGTGGGCGAGGCGGTGGTCATTAAGAGCTGGGGAGATGTCAGTATTGATTTTGTTGAAGGAGTCAACACTATTGAGGTCAAGGGCAGTCTCACCGTTACGGACTCTATTATTCAGGGCCGGGCCAGGGTGGGCGGTGAGTTACGGGTTCTGGGCGGCAAGGGCGTTTTGATTGGCGGCCATTACACGGTGGGCGGTTCCGTGTATGTCCGGGAGCTGGGCTCCGACGGCGAGGTGGTGACGGAACTGCACGTGGGGATTAATCCCTGTCTCGCCGAGAAGCAGGAGAAGCTGGAACGTGACAAGGAAATATGGCCTGAAAAAATGACGGAAATTTTAAAGGCCACCAGCGCCTTAAAAGAAATGCAGCGGGACGAGAAGGGCAACTTGATCCCGGAGAAGGTTGAACTCCTGCGGCAGTATAACGCCATGCTTCCCGAGGCCATGGAAAAGGTGAATGAGATTACCGAACGCGAGAATGAACTGGCTCTGGAGATGGATAAGGCTGCCAGTGAGGCGGTATACGTTTACGGTATTCTCTATCCCGGCACCAAGGTTACTATTGGCGGGGTAACCAGGATAATAAACACCATGGAGGAGGGTACGGTGGTGTATTTTAATAAGGATAAACAGCAGATTCACTGTCGGGCCATGACCCAGGAGGAAAAGGCGGCTCTTTAAATAGCCGCCTGCCTGATAATAGCCGCCATTTCCCGTACCGCCTCTTTCAGCCCCACAATAATGGCCCGTGCCATAACGGCATGGCCGATGCTCAATTCCTCAATACTGTCTAAGGCGGCGATCCGGGCCGTGGTCTGATAGTTAAGACCATGGCCGGCGTTGACCCTTAAGCCCTGATTATAGGCAAAGAGGGCGGCTTCCGCTGCCAGATCAAATTCTCTGTCCCGCTCAGCTGCATTTTCGGCGTCACAATAACGGCCGGTGTGGATCTCGACAAAATCGGCTCCCGCCTCAAGGGCGGCCTGCACCTGGTTCTGATCCGGATCAATAAAGAGACTTACCGGAATATTCTCCTGATGCATATCCTTAATAACCCGGCTGATTTTCTTGTGCTGCCCGGCCACATCCAGGCCGCCCTCGGTGGTTAATTCCTGCCGTTTTTCCGGCACCAGGGTGACCATGTCCGGGTGGATATCCAGGGCGATGGCGATGATCTCCGGCGCGGCGCCCATCTCCATATTCAGTTTGGTCTTTACGGTCTGGCGCAGTAACCTTATGTCCCGATCCTGCATATGGCGGCGGTCTTCCCGGAGATGGGCCACAATGCCGCGGGCCCCGGCCAGTTCACAGATTCCGGCGGCCAATACGGGATCTGGTTCATTAATTCCCCGAGCCTGGCGCAGGGTTGCTATGTGGTCAACATTTATCGCTAAATGGGGCATTAATCTTCCCTCCTTCATGAGTTGTTGGTAAAGCTTCTCTTCCCGGCGGCGCATGAGGCCGGCCTCGGCCGCTGAACGCTCATGATCCATCCCCAGGAGGTGAACCAGGCCGTGAATCAATAACTTCTGGAGCCGGGTATGGAAACTCTGCCCCTGCTCCCGCGCCTCCCGGGCCGCGGTGTCCACCGAGATGACAATATCACCCAGCATAAGGCCGTTGCCCGGTTCCCCCTCCTGCTGGGGAAAGGAGAGAACGTTGGTGGCCTTGTCCCGCCGGCGGTATTGCCTGTTCAACGCCCGGATGGCCGGGTCATTGGTGAAGACAACGCTTAACTCGCTGCGTTCCTGGCCGCAGAGGCGCAGGAGACGACGGCAGCTTCCGGCGAGAGTCCTGGTTCGCAGTTTCCGGCCGCTGTCGTTACGCAGCAGAACCGCCATTATTTATCCTTTTCCCGCAGCTCTTCATCAATCATTTTCTGAATATTATCAAAGCTTCGTTCCCTGACCAGACGGCCGTCAATAAAAAGGGTCGGGGTGCCGGTAACCTTCAGGCGGCGGCCCTCTTCATAATCACGTCCCACCTTGATCTTGGCCGCGTTGCTGTTCATATCTTTTTTAAACTGGGGAATATTGAGATCAAGGCGGCGGGCGAAGGAGATAAGTTTTTTAATACTTAAACTCTGATAATTTTCAAATACCAGATCATGGTACTGCCAGAATTTACCCTGCATGTCGGCGGCGGCGGCGGCCAGAGCGGCGGCGGCCGCGTAACGGTGTATATTGAGGGGAAAATTTTTATAAACAATTTTGACCGTATCCGGGTTTTTATCAAGTATCTGCTCGAAGAGCGGCCCTAATCTGGCACAATGCGGGCACTGAAAATCACTGAATACCACTATTGTTACCCTGGCCTTTTCCGGCCCCAGGAACGGCGAACCGCTGATGTCTATCTTGTGGACGAAGTCAACGAGCACCTCCCGCACCTGCCGGGTCTTAGTGCTGGACAGAAAAAGGCGGTCGCCGCCCACGGCGGCGGTGATGCGGTCGAAGGCGGGGTCTACTTTAATCTGTTCTTCAAGTCCTTTACGGCCGTAAATCAGCACTTTACCACCAGTGGTGAGGACAAAGGTGTGTCTGCCGTCTTCTGAGGTGGTTATGTCCAACGGCGCGGCATTAATTTTATAGGTCTGGGCTACGGTTGTGTAGACCTTGGCCTGGGCCGGGGCTCCGGGCAGGACCATGACGGCGAGCGCCAGAATAATGAAGATGATTTTAGGCATTAGATTTCCTCTTGGTTGCGTTACGGTTACGAATTGAGGGTAATTTGCAACCCTCGTTGAATAAGTTATCTTATAAAAAACTTTGTTTTGTCTTTGTCAAGCCCCTTCTGTCAGGGCGGTGGAAGCGGATAAAACTCAAGCAGAACCTCGGCGAGATGGAGTACCCTGGCTTTAACAGCGGTTTCATACAGGCCCTGCCGCCATTGGAACAGGCAGCCGGTACAGGTGGTGGCGGCGAGGGGAGCGGCGGCGGTCGCGAAGTCCTGCCACAGATTACGGCCGATACGGCGGGAGAGCCGGGGGTGGCTTAATCTGAAGAGACCGCCCTGGCCGCAGCATTGGGGGCCATGGGGCAGCTCGACGAGTTCCAGTCCTGGGGCCATGGTGATGAGCTGCCGGGCCGCGCCGTTAAAGTCTCTTTGGTCTTCTGCCGCCATGAAACGCAGGTGGCAGGGATCATGATAGACTATTTTTTTAGTTTTCGCCTTGGTCCTGGCTTGGGGGGCAGGCGTGATCCCAGCCCTGAGGAAGGAAGAAAATTCTTCAACCCGCCGGGCAAAGGCCGCCGCTCTGACGGCCCATTGCCGGTCATGGGCCAGGAGACGGGGGTAGCTTTTTAGATGCGCGAAGCAGGAGGCGCAGGAGGTGAATATCTGTTGCTCATGGTATGGCGGCTGTTCAAAAATGGCTATATTAGCCTTGCAGAGTTCCATGGCCTGTTGCTGGTCGGCGGCATTAAAGGCGGCCATCCCGCAGCAGGTCTGGCCGGGCGGGGCGTAAAGTGTGTGCCCGGTCATTCTCTCTACCAGTTCCCGGCAGGCGCGGGCAACGACCGGCTGCAGGTGATTGGCCAGGCAGCCGGTGAAATAGAGCAGTTGCGGTTCAGGGGCCGCGGGCGGCTGGCTGTTGATGAAACTGCCATGTTCTCCGCCGGAGGCGGGTTTCGCCTTTAGTCCCAGGCGGGGACGCAGGCCGCTTGCTGCCGGCAGGGTATTATCAAGGAAACGCAAGCCGCGGCCGGTGAGCCGCATTAATGTCTTATTGTCTAACACCTTACAGGCCAGGGCCTTTTGTATGGCGGTAGTTATATTAATCTCTCCGGCTTCTTCACGGGCGGTAAGGAAGAAGTCAATAATATTAATCCCCCTGGGGCAGACCTGAACGCAGGCCCCGCAGAGCAGACATTTGGAAAAAATTTCCCGGCAGACCCGCGAGGAGAGAGGACGGGTCAGTTTGCCGAGGAGATGAAGACGGCCTCTTGCGGTGAGTGATTCCCGGCCGCTGACCTGATAAACCGGACAGACAGCGGTACAGGCCCCGCATTTGGCGCAGCGCCGCGGGGTGTGGTCAGCCGCTTCTGGTTCCGTGTTCATGGCTTTTTACGGCCGCCAGAGGAGATAAGCCTTGATAAAAGGGTCAAGATTGCCGTCCATGACGCTGTCCACATTGCCGACTTCGTAGTTGGTGCGGTGATCCTTGATAAGGCGGTAAGGCTGCATTACATAGGAACGAATCTGACTGCCCCAGGCAATTTCCTTTTTATCACCGGCTAACTCCAGGTGCTCCTCGTTCTGGATATTCTTTTCATATTCGTAGAGCTGGGCCTTGAGCATCTTCATGGCCGTATCTTTGTTACGGTGCTGGGAACGTTCATTCTGGCATTGCACTACAATGCCGGAGGGGAAGTGGGTGATACGGATGGCGGAGCTGGTTTTGTTGACGTACTGGCCGCCGGCACCGCTGGCCCGGAAGGTGTCGACGCGGATATCCTTATCGTTTATCTCAATATCGATATCGTCATTTAACTCCGGAAAGACGAATACCGAGGCAAAGGAGGTGTGACGCCGTTTATTGGCGTCAAAGGGCGATATACGTACCAGGCGGTGAATACCCTTTTCGGAGCGTAGATATCCGTAAGCGTTATGACCTTGAACCAGCAGGGTAACGCTCTTTACTCCGGCCTCGTCTCCGGGTAACAGATCCAGGGTCTTGACCTCGAAATTTTTACGTTCCGCCCAGCGCAGATACATGCGCAGAAGAATATCCGTCCAGTCCTGGGCCTCGGTGCCGCCGGCTCCGGCATGAATAGTAAGCATGGCGTTATTGGCGTCATGCTCCCCGTCGAACATACATTCCAGCTCCTGGGCGGCGATGGAATCCGTCAGGCGTTTAACCATGGCGGCGGCTTCATCTTCGCTCTCCTTATCGTGTTCCTCATGGGCCATTTCAAGGAGAAGCTGGGCCTCCTCAAAGTCCGACCAGGTGTTTTCCCAGCCCTTGACTATGTCCTGGATCAGGCCCATTTTCTTCTGGATGGCCGCCGCCTCTTTGGCGTTTTCCCAGAACCTGGGAGACAGGGTTTGTTTCTCGAGAATAATCAGGTCTTCTTTCTTTTTATCTAATTCAAAGATGACTCCGCAGGGAGAGTAATTTCTTCTTCAGCTCATTTAACTGCTGTTGTAATTCTGCCGACATGATTGTGTCCTCTTAAATTGGATAAGTTAAGGCGGTGGGGCTGGGCAGCCTTGGTCCTTGATTTTTTTGGTATATGGCGATTTGTCAGGGCGTATTGCAATACGCCCCTACGTTCGAGTCATTTTGTTCTTTGATCCTTGCATCTTTTTAAAAATACCATACAAAATCATAAGACTCAAGATCAGCAGACATAGGGGCGCGAAAAGATATCCTCGTTTGGTGTAAAAAGATTTCTGCTGAATTAAGGGCAGGTCGGCCGCCATTTTATATTCCTCAAAAATTGGCGAGGCCTCTTTAACGCGGCCCAGCGGGTCGATGAAGGCGCTGATACCGGTGTTGGCGGCCCGGGCCAGGGAGCGGCGGTTTTCCACCGCCCGCATAACCACCATGGATAACTGCTGCTCCGGGGCGCTGGAGCGGCCGTACCAGGCGTCGTTAGTGAGATTGATAAGGATATTGGCCCCCAGGCTGCACCATTGACGGGCCAGGGCGGGGAAGATGGATTCAAAGCAGATCAGCATCCCGCAGCGGGCCGGGCCGCATTGCAGCGGCCTTTGATTTCTGCCGGCTGAGAAATTCCCCATACTCTGTACTATGGGCAGGGCGGCGGGCAGGTATTTCTGAAAGGGGATGTACTCGCCAAAAGGTACCAGATGCTCCTTGTCGTAGCGCTGCAGGTGAATGCCGTCTCCGGTGTCTTGAATGGCAAAGGCACTGTTATAATAACGGGCCGGGCCCCGGCCTGTTTCGACATGGGGGGCGCCGGTAATCAGGGTAAGGGGCTTGTAAACCCGCATCAGGCTTAAAACCTCGGCAAAGAGCGGATTGTGGAAGGGGAAAAAGGGCAGGGCGGTCTCCGGCCAGAGAATCAAAGCGGGACGGCTCCGGCCTTCAAGCTCCCGGGAGAGGCGCAGATAGGTACTGACGGTCTTTTGCTGCAGTTTCGGCTGCCATTTTTCAGCCTGGTCAATATTACCCTGGACGATGCCGACCCTGACCGTTGCCGCTTTCTTTACCCGGCCCTGCCAATAACCATAGCTCCAGAGATTATAAGCCCCGGCGGCAAGAATAATGCTGAGGGGGATAAGCAGAGCGCGGTATCGGCCGCCCCGGCTTTTTTTAAGCAGGATAGAGGCCAGCATGGCGTTTACCATGACAATAATAAAGGTAATGATATAATGGCCGCCGAGATCGGCCAGCTGGATGAGAAGAGGGTGGTGGTATTGGAAATAGCCCAGATCTTCCCAGGGGAAGCCGGTGAGGAAGCGGGCCTTGACAAAATCCAGGGCAGTCCATATTAATGGAGCCCGCAGCCAGAGCGGCCCTTTGAGCCAGCCGAGCAGGGCCGCGAAGAGGGCCATATAGGCGGCCATATAGGCGGCGAGCAGCAACATTACCAGCAGGGCTGGAGTCAGGCTCAGGCCGCCGTAGTTGTGGAGGGCGTTGGTGATCCAGTAGATCAGGCCGCTGTAATAGATGATGCCGCAGCTGAATCCCAGGACTGCGGCTCGTTTCGGGGGCTGGTTGTCAACGGCGGCCAGGAGGGGAACTAAGGCCGGCCAGGTGAAGGCGGTGATTGACCAGCGGCCGGGCGCGGCGCAGAACAGCAACAGGCTGCTGAGCAGAATCAGGAGGTAAGGGCGGTGCTTTGGCATTAAGCCGCTCGGCTGATTTTTATCTTGCTCACCCGCCGTTTATCGGCTTCCAGGACCAGGAGACGCAGATTCGCCAGTTCGATATTGTCCCCTTTGGCGGGCAGGCGGCCCAGCTGGTGAATAAGCAGGCCGCCAAGGGACTCGTAGGGGCCGTCCGGCAGGGCGGTATCAAAAAATGATTCCACTTCCTCAATATCAATCTTGGCATCGGCGATAATGGTGTCCGGGTTGACGGCCAGCCAGGGCAGCTCTTCCTTGTCGTACTCATCGCTGATCTCGCCGACAATCTCTTCCAGGACATCTTCCAGGGTTACCAGGCCCCGGACGGCCCCGAATTCATCGGTGACGATGGCGAGATGAAATTTTCGGGCCTTGAAATCCCGCAAGAGCTGGCATATCTTTTGAGTTTCCATGATGAACGGTGGCGGATTGGCTATTTCCGCCGCCTGGAGATGAGGTGATTTTTCCGTGCAGTAACGCAGGAGATCCTTGGCGTGCAGAACGCCGGTGATATGGTCAATGCTGTCTTTATAGACCGGAATGCGGGTGAAGCCCTTCTCGGTGATGAGGTTAATCAGCTCGGTGGCCCCGGCCGTTTCCGGAACACAGATCATCTCGGCTCTCGGGGTCATTATCTCTCTCGCCAGTTTGTCCCTGAAATCGAAGATTGAAGTAATCATATCGCCTTCCTGGGCGCTTATCAGACCGTTTTCCTGGCCGTCTTCCAAGAGCTCCTGGATTTCCTGCTCCAGATCTTCGGCGGTGTCGGGTGATTTCGCGAGACCGATGAGGTGGAGCAGACGTTTGATAAAGGAATGGGTGGCCTCGGATGCTGGTGTTTTGTCCATGAAATTATAAATTAAAGGCTGGCTATGCTAAGGTTAAGATTGTTTGTATCAGCAAATTGGTTTATATTAGCCGAAATTTTATACCCTGGCCATTAGAAAAGTGAGAACGCCGGTTCTGCCCTGCTATTATTTGTGATAAAAAAATAATGAAAGATAAACTGTTAATCGCCAACCGCGGTGAAATTGCCATTCGGATTATGGAGGCCTGTAATGATCTTGGCCTGGATTACGCTGTGGTCTATACCAGGGCCGACGAGGACTCCGAGCATGTCCGCCGCAATATAGACAGCCGCGGCAATTCTAAAAAGGCCTGGCGGATAGCGAGTTATACCGATCCTAATGATATTCTTGAAGTGGCCGATCATACCAAGTGTACGGCCATTCATCCCGGGTATGGCTTTTTTTCCGAGGATTTTCGCTTTGCCCGCCGGGTTACTATCCGTAACCGCTCCCTGACCTTCATCGGCCCCAACTGGGAGGTGATTCGTAATCTTGGTGATAAAATCAATACCAAGAGGGTGGCCAACAAACTGGGGATTCCCACTATTCCCGGCACTTCGGCCCCGATCTATAACGAGATGGAGGCCGAGGAAATCGCGGTGCGGCTCATGGATGATCAGTTGAGCCAGAATATCAAAAGGCCCTCCATTCTGATTAAGGCGGCGGCCGGCGGCGGCGGTATGGGAATTGAGGAGGTCTTCCGGGTCGAGCATTTTCGGCGGGTCTATCGTCAGGTGCAGAATTACGCCAAGCGTCAGTTCGGCGATGGCGGGGTACTCATTGAGCAGTGTCTGCGTGACTATAATCATCTTGAGGTGCAGCTGGTCTGCAGCCGGCATGGTGAGCGCCTCCATTTTGGTACCCGGAACTGCACCATCCAGAGTACCGGCCGTCAGAAACGTCTCGAGGCGGCTCCCGGTTTTGACCCCTCCTGCTTTTCATATGATTTTGATTCCAGGGCGGTACTGGACAAGGTGGTGGAATATTCTCTGAAACTGGCAGCGCATGTCCGTTATGACAACGTCGGCACCTGGGAATGGATTGTTGATCGCAAGGGTCAGCCTTATCTGCTGGAGGTTAATACCCGGATTCAGGTGGAGAATGATGTCTCGGCCCGTATCAGTTATCTTAAGGGCAGGCATCCCAATCTCATCAGGGAGCAGATTCGTCTGGCTCTCGGTGATAAAATCGGTTACTCCCAGAAAGATATTGAGTTCAAGGGGGCAAGTATTGAACTGCGCCTTGTGGCCGAGGATACCGGGCGGGGATTTGCCCCCTGGATCGGGACGATTACCAGGTTTTCCTTTCCTGAACATGACTGGGCCGCCGTCTATACCCATGTCCCCTCTGACCGTCCCTACATGATCCCCAGTGATTATGATCCTAACCTTGCTCTGATTCTGGTCTGGGGTGCTACCATGGCCGAGGCCAAGGAGCGGGCCCGGGCCTTTCTTGCCGCCATGGTGGTTGAGGGTGAGAACAGCAACGGGGATGCCATTATGACTAATATCTCATATTTAAGAGATAATCTGAGCAGGTTGCTGACCTTTTAAAAAAATAAAAAAATTCCGAATTCCTGATATTGAATTCAACATATGGAAGATATACGTAAACGAGTAGCTAATTGTGAGGAGCGGCTGACCTATCTCTCGCACATCAAGGGGGAGGGCGAATGGGGAAACCTGTCCGGTCTCAGAGGCCAGGTCGATAAAATAAAGGATGAATTTTATAACTTCTCCGAGGATGAGCTGCGCTCTGAGACTAAAAAGTTAGAGGATTCTCTGGACTTTCTTGAGGCCCGTTGCGAGGATAATCTCACCCCCCTGGAGCGCATTCAGATTGTCCGCAGCCCCTTACGCTTTTCCCTGAAGGACATTCTGGAGAATGTCTATGAGGACTATACCGAACTGGGTGGTGAGGGTGATGCCAATATAGATCCCTCCATGATTGCCGCCAAGGCCAATATCATGCGCCGGGTTAAGAACAAGGTCTATGCTCAGCAGGTCATGGTTATCGGCCATGAAAAGGGCCGCGGCGAGGAATTCAGAAACGGCGGTTCCAGCAAACCCTGGGGTAATGAAAAGGCCCTGCGCTATATGCTGGTGGCCCAGACCGAGGGGATTCCCATTCATTTTTATATCTTCACTCCCGGTGCCTTTCCGGTTGAGGATTATCCCGGCGCCGGGCAGCAGATTGCCCGCAACCTCTTTTGTATGGCCAAGTTGCGGGTTCCCATGGTCTCCGTTATCTCCGAGGGGGGATCAGGCGGCGCTGAGGCCGTGGGGCTGGCCGATTTCCGGCTTATGTTTTCGCACGGCTATTATTCGGTTATTTCGCCGGAGGGGGCGGCAGCCATTGAGGGCAAGATCAGAGAGGGCGAGGCCATGCCGCCCGGCCTGGTGGAAACCTGTGCTGAACGTCTGAAGATGACGGCGCAGGATAATTTAAAATTCGGCACCATTGACCGTGTTGTCCAGGAGCCGACCCTGGGAGCCCGCCATGATGATTTCGCCTTTTTCAAGCGTCTAAAAAATGAGATGATGCGGGCCACGGATGAGGTGGTCTTAAAGACCAAGATCCTGCGCGCCTTTCGGGCCTATGAACTGCGCCGCAAGAAGCTGGATGATTCGGCCCGGCTGGATATGGGGGCCGCTGACGACAACGCCCATATTGATATATCCTGGGAACTTAATAAAGACGAGGTGAACCGCCTGCTGACTCTCCGGGCCCGCAAGTACCGGAATATGGCGGCCACCGCCTTTGCCTGTCCCGCAGGCGGCGGTCTGCGTGAGTTTGTCAGGAAGACCCGCTGGCGGGGGGCCAGGATATATTACTCCATAGTCTATGATGTTCTTAAATATCAGCGCAAGCAGATGGAGAAGGTCTTTCATGATGTCTCAAGTGAGGGCTCAAGCTTTTTTAACCGGCTTACCGCTCCCTTTTCTTCCGCCTACGATTTTATCTCCCAGCGGCCGGCCGCGGCCGGTAAGGTAGTGGGGCGGCCGCTGCCCGCCACGGATACCGCCCGCCGTACCAGTATATTCGGCGGCGATTACACCAGCCCTCTCGCCAACGAAGACCGCACCGTCACCTGCCCCAACGCTGAGCGTAAAGGCTGTAAGGATCTCTGGGTGCCGGATCTTTACGGTGAGTTCTGCGGTGTGTGTGAGAATTGCGGCCATCACTTTCCTTTGGAATATCAATGGTATCTGAAGAATCTTTTTGACCGCGATTCAATCCGTGAATTTAATAACGAAATTGCCGCCGCCAACCCTCTCGGTCATCCTGTTCTTGATAAAAAGATTCGGGAGGCGGTGAAGAAGACGCACCGTCAAAGCGCCAATATCACCTTTCAGGCCCGGGTCATGGGGGTGGAACTTGTAGTTTCCCTGCTCTATAGTAATTTTCGTAACGGCACGGTGGGAGCGGCGGAAGGCGAGAAATTCGTCCGGGCCTGCGAGCTGGCAAAACTGCAGCGTAAACCACTGCTGGCCTACGTTCATACCACAGGCGGTATCCGCATTCAAGAGGGCACTCTCGGGGTTATTCAGATGCCGAAATGCACCATGGCGGTGCGTGATTATGTTGATGCCGGCGGCCTTTACATAGTGGTTTATGATAATAACTCCTATGCCGGGCCGGTGGCCAGCTTTTTAGGCTGTTCCTATTATCAGTTTACCATCCGCTCTAGCCGGGTGGGCTTTGCCGGGCAGCGGGTAATCAGAGAAACCACGGGCCAGGATATCCCGCCGGATTATCACAGCGCCAGGAATGCCTTGAAGCGCGGCCATATTCAGGGGATCTGGGATCGCCGGGAGTTCAGGCGTAATCTGCATAAATCATTGATGACCATGGGCGGCCGGAATCTCTATTACCGGTAACAGTCCCGCACAACTTTGAGTTGTAAAATACCTATGTATGATGACAATTATTTCGATGAAATATTAAATAAATATCGGGCCGATCCCTACGATTATATTGATGTCCGCACGGCCCATACCGGCCGGGTGCGTTTCAAGGTCAAGGAGGGTGATTCGGTTTCCGCCCCCAGCGGGGAGTGGCGTCATATCCCCGGCACCGTGCTTTATGAACTGGAACGGGAACGTAACCGTAAGAATATATTTTCCTGCCATAACGGTCTGGTGGCGAGTATTGAGGCTGACCGGGAGGGACGCTTTGCCGAGGCCGGCGACAAGATAATGACCCTCAGGCATCCCTTGAAAAAGCGGGAAATAATTGACAGTATTCTCCGTCATGTCCTTTATGTCTTTAAGGCCCCGGAACGGGCCAAGTACTTTTTTGCCCTGGATATTCAGAGTAAAATCGATAAATTAGGCCAGCGCGGGGTGTCAATTAAGCCGGGTGATGAATTATTTACCATGTCTCTGATGAAGAGGGATACCCCGGTGTATTATGACGGCGAACCAGGGATTATTCATTCCCTCTATTTTCGGCCCGGAGTTAATATTGATAAGGGTGAGGCCATGATCGGAATCTGCCCTGAGGAAAAGCTGCCCATGATCCAGAAGATTATTGAACGGGTTAAGGCGGAGTGGACTTAGCGGATTTATCTCCCGAACAGGTGGGACGCTTTCTCCATGAGCGTCAGCGGGGGGCGGCAGACAGCGGGGAGGCGGAGCTTATCTGCCGCTCCGGTCTTTCGGTCGGTTCCGTGATTGAATATAAAGCGACTGCTGAACGCTGCATGGCCCTGGCCCGGGAGAGAATTACGGCCTCTGAAGAGGCGGATGTCTCCTTCCCCGATGGCGCCACCTTTATCGCCGGAGAGTTGACGGCCGGTCAGGGCCGCTTCCGCCGCGACTGGCATGCCCCGGCCGGCGGGCTCTGGTTAGTGACCGTTATTGTCAACACCCTGCTTCCGTCATCTTCTGCCCTTTACCCCCTGGCCGCCGGGGTTGCCTGTTGTGAGACCGTGCGTCATTATGGCCTTAACGCCACTCTGAAGTGGGTTAATGATGTCCAGGCCGGAGGGCGGAAGCTGGCGGGAATACTGTTAGAGACCATGCGGGGGCCGCGCTACGGTGAGGAGTATATCATGATCGGTATTGGCTTGAATGTCAATAACCGGGATTTTCCGCCGCCCTTACAGGGGCTTGCCTCTTCCATGGCTGCCTTGACCGGGTTCGCTTTTGATCTGGGGCAGGTGGCGGCCCGTCTGCTGGCCAATCTGGCCTGGAATATAGGCCTGCTGCGTTTTGAGGAAAACAAACGGCTGCCGGCAGGTGAGGAGGCACCTCATCCCACCCTCAAGGTCTGGCGGCAGTTAAGCGACACCATAGGCCGTAAGGTGCGTTTCGGCTTCAACGCCGTCAGCAGCCCGCAATTCACCGCTCGGGCGGTGGATCTGGCCCCGGACGGCGGCCTGGTGATGCGTCTAACTGACGGCCGCCTGATAACCGAAAATTCCGGCGAGATTTTATATTTATAAATTTCAAATAAGGTCGAAATACCCGTATATATGGAGGGTATCGAATACGCCCGAGGTTGCACCCACAACCAAGGTTGAAATGCCCGTACGTAGGGGCGTGTTGAATACGCCCAAGGTTGCATCTAACCAAAAAGAAAGATCATGACTCCGACGGTAAGTGTTATTATTCCCGCCTATAACCGGGCCACCCTGTTGCCAAGAGCCATTGATTCGGTTCTAAGTCAGTCCGGAGTGGATTTTGAGCTCCTGGTGGTGGATGACGGTTCCGACGATGATACCGCTGCTCTGTTAAAGGGGTATGGCAGCCGTTTAACTGTTATCAGCCAGGCTCATCAGGGGGTGTCGGCGGCGAGAAACGCCGGTATCAGGGCGGCCCGCGCCCCCCTGCTGGCCTTTCTGGATTCAGATGACTGGTTCTTAAAGGGTAAACTTGCCCGCCAAAGCACCCTTATGCTTGCCAATCCCGGCGCCCTGGTGAGCCATACCGAGGAAAAATGGCTGCGCCGCGGTAAGCATCTTAATCAAAAAAAGCGGCACCGCAAGGAGGGGGGCAATATCTTCAGCCGCTGTCTGGAATTATGCGCCGTGGGGATGTCCACCATCATGACTTGCCGGGAATTATTCAGCCGTTTCGGTATGTTTGACGAGTCCCTGCCCTGTTGTGAGGATTACGATCTCTGGCTCCGGGTCAGCGCCGGAGAACCTTTTTTATTCGTCAATCAGCCCCTGACGGTGAAGGAGGGCGGCCGGGAAGATCAGCTCTCGGCGCGCCATCGTCTCGGCATGGATAAATACCGGATTTATGCCCTGCGGAAATTACTTAAATCCGCTGTTCTTACCAGGGAGCAGGATAAATTAACCCGCCGGGAGCTGGCCCGTAAATGCCGGATTTACGGTAACGGCTGTTTAAAGCACGGCCGCTCTGCCGAGGGCCGGGAATTCCTGGAAATAGCGGCTCAGGATCTGGAATAATCCTGGTTGGTTTTTAGCGGCCCCGCCCGGCGGATCAGCTGAACACTTACCAAATTTGCGTAATTTGACTAATTTACCATAGAGGAGAATCTATAAATGGGATTCCGTTGCGGAATTGTCGGGCTGCCCAATGTCGGCAAGTCCACTATATTTAACGCCCTGACCGCGGCCGGTATTGAATCGGCCAATTATCCCTTCTGCACCATTGAACCGAATGTGGGGATGGTGCCGGTGCCGGACGCCAGGCTTGATAAACTGGCGGCTCTGGTGCATACCCGGCGGCAGGTCAACGCCCAGATGGAGTTTGTTGATATTGCCGGTCTGGTGAGCGGCGCCAGCCAGGGTGAAGGGTTGGGTAACCAGTTCCTGGGGCATATCCGTCAGGTGGATGCCATCGCCCATGTGGTGCGCTGTTTTGAGGACGGTAATATTGTCCATGTTGACGGCAGTATTGACCCCCTGCGTGACCGGGAGATAATCAATACTGAGCTCATTCTCTCTGACCTTGAGGTGGTGGGCAGACGGTTTAAAAAGACCGCCGCCCTGGCCCGCTCTGGAGATAAAGCGGCTCAGCGGCAGCTTAAAATATTAGAGGCTGTTCAGGAGGCCCTGGATCAGGGCCGGGCGGCGCGAAGCGTGGTGGTGGACGAGGCCCTGCGGGATGAGGCCGCGAAATTAGGGCGTGAATTATGTCTGCTGTCCGCCAAGCCCGTACTCTATGTGGCCAATGTCCTTGAGGAAGAAATTACCGCCGGCAACGCCATGGTGGCTAAACTGCGTCAGGTGGTGGAGGCGGAAGAGGGGGCGCCGGTGGTGATGATCTCCGGGGCCATTGAAGCGGAACTGGCCGCCATGGAGGCCGATGAACAGGTAGAGTTTCTAACCGACATGGGCCTTGATGAATCGGGCCTGAACCGGCTGATTAAGGCCGGTTATGAGCTTCTTGGTCTGACCAATTTTTTCACCGTGGGTGAAAAAGAGACCCGCTCCTGGACAATTAAGGTGGGAGCCAGGGCCCCCCAGGCCGCCGGGGTGATTCACAGTGATTTTGAACGGGGCTTTATTCGGGCCGAAATTATATCCTACGATGATTATATTGCCTGCGGCAGTGAGGCCGCCGCCCGTGATCAGGGGCTCTGGCGTCTTGAGGGTAAGGACTATGTGGTGGTAGATGGCGACTGTATAAATTTTCGCTTTAATGTCTGAGGGAATATGATAAAAATAAATAAGGAAAAACTGATATGCCAGTCGGTCTTAGGCGAGATTACCTCGCCCCTTGGCGGCGTGAACCCCTATCGGGTATCACCCGACGGTCTGGCCGATATTTACCCCGGAGTGGGCGGCATTACCTATAACCTGCGGGTTGGTGATAAGGCCGGCGGCATGTTCGCCGATCATGTGGAGCCGGGAGTCAGTATCAGTAATTTTACCAAATTCGGCGGTCAGGACGGCCCCAACCGGGCCTTAAACCAGTTCGCCTGCGCCGGTAATACCGCCACCGTGGTCTCCGGTGAGGCCAAGGGTGAGACGGGGCGGGTAACCGGTAAGCATGGTGGTATTGAGCATGTCCTGCTGGATTTTGCCCCGCCGGTGCTGGAGCGCCTGGTGATTGGTGATAAAATACAGATCAAGGCCTGGGGCTGCGGGCTGCGGATGCTTGAGCTGCCGGAGATCAGGGTGATGAATATTGATCCCGAACTTTTTGAGGCGCTGCCCCTGCGCCTGACGGCCGGACGGCTGGAGTTCCCGGTAACCACGACCATTCCCGCCCGGATTATGGGCTCCGGTATCGGTTCCACCCACAGCCACAGCGGTGACTATGATATTCAGCTCTTTGACCAGCCGACGGTGACAGAATTCGGCCTTGCCGATCTTCGTCTTGGTGATTTTGTAGCTGTTACCGATGCCTACGCCGCCTATGGCCGGATATACAAGACCGGCGGGCTGGTAATCGGTATTGTCGTTCATTCTGATTGCGTGCTGGCCGGGCATGGGCCGGGGGTGATGGTGGTGATGAGTTCTGCCGAGGGCCGGATCATACCGTTGATTAAGCAAGAGGCTAATCTGAAAAATTATCTATACAGGTGATATATGGAGCAGGAAAAGCAGCGTTTAAAGGAGATTATTCTTCAAAAATCGTATCGTAAGGGCACCTTTACCCTTACCTCCGGCCGGACCTCGAATTT
>JAJRZN010000155.1 GCA_024275235.1 Deltaproteobacteria bacterium | reverse complement strand
CGGCGGCAGTGTGATTGACAGCGCCAAGGCCATTGCCGCCGGAGCGGTGGTTGAGCACGATGTCTGGAAATTCTTCACTGCCAAAAAGGGGATCACCACTCCTCTGCCCGTGGGCTGCGTTCTGACCCTGGCCGCCTCAGGTTCAGAGATGAACGGCGGTATGGTGCTTACCAATGATGAAAAACGCCTCAAGCTGGGGGCCGGTAACAAAAAGATCTGCCCCCGCTTTTCTATTCTTGATCCAACCCTGACCTTCACTGTCCCGGCCGATTATACGGCCTACGGGGCGGTGGATGCCATCGCCCATATTTTAGAGGCCTATTTCAACGCCTCCGGCCGCAATACCGCTATTCAGGATCGTTTCATGGAGGGCCTGATTATCAATATTATGGAGGCCTGCGAAGCGGCCCTGGCCGCCCCGGACAACTATGAGGCCAGGGCCAACCTCATGTGGGGCGCCACCCTGGCCTTAAACGGTTGGACCAGGGCCGGGCTGGGGATAACCGGTTTTCCCATGCACCTTATTGAGCATACCATGAGCGCTCTATTCAATATTCCGCACGGGGCAGGCCTATCCGTAGTCATTCCGGCCTGGATGGAATGGCGCCTGACACGAAAACCACAAAGACCGGAAAAATTCGCCCAGTTCGCGGCCCGGATATTTAATATTACTGAAGGCGGAGTTACGGAGCGGGCCCGGCAGGGTCTCCAGCACCTGCGGGCCTGGATCAGCAGGGCAGGGTGCCCGCTGACTCTGACAGAGCTTGGAATAAATGAAAGTGCCATCCCCGAGTTGGCGGCTAACGCCCAGCCCCAGGCCAAGATATGGCGGCTGCCGGAATACAATCCAGATACCATCAGTGAGATTCTGCAAATTTGCCTTTAAAAACCTATAATAAGTTATCAAGAAAAAGAAAAATTCATTCAAAACACCACAAATCATCAATTTTCAATTCCCCCTTGACAAAGCACACCACAAGAACCATTATGAAACCATAAGAGAACTAAATCTTTACAAAGGGGGGGTAATATGCCAAGTATAACTGTTAAAAATATTCCAGATCACGCTTACGAAATACTAAAACAGATAGCAACAACGAATCGTCGAAGCATTAACAGTGAGATTATCTGCCTGATTGAGAGGGCAACATTAAGTAAACCTTTTTCCCCCGAGCAACATCTTGCCTCAGCTAAACGTTCCAGAGAAAAAACAAAAAAATTTCTTCTAACCAACGATGTCCTGCAAACTGCCAAAGAAGAAGGACGCCCATGATCGTTGTCGATACCAATATTATAAGTTATTTTTACCTCAACTCTGACTATTCACAAATCGCTGAACAAACATTTAAAAAAGATCCTATATGGTCTGCGCCATTATTGTGGAAAAGTGAATTTCGCAATGTACTGACATTTTATATTAGAAAAAAAATAATTACCCTGGCGGCGGCAATTGAAATTTTTGAATGTGCCGAAGAAGTATTAAAAGAAAATGAATATGAAATTAATTCGATGCAGGTGCTAAGCTTATCTCACTCAAGTGGTTGCTCTGCCTACGATTGTGAGTTTATCAATTTAGCAAAAGACCTTGATGTTCCTCTTGTTACTCAAGATAAACAAATACTCCACAACTTTCCCCAAACAGCAATATCAATGAGTCAATTCATTGCAACACCCTAAAGACAAACGATAATGATGAACCCCGCAAGCCAAAACACTCAAAATAAAATAAAAAAAATTACCCGGATCGCGGTCTTTGAATACCGCCATTCCGGTCAGGAAAAAATAGCCGGTATCAAACGCTATGGTCACGATATTGAGATCTGCCGAACAATAAATATAGAGCAGCCCTTACCCGACTTTATTCCTGAACCGGAGGATTTTATTGATGATAACTTTAAAGCCGATCTCGTGCTTTGTTTTATCAAGCATCCTGATCTGGCCGATTATATAGCCTCCATCTGTCACCGGAAAGGGATTCCAATTATTGCCTCCGGCACCAGGACAGAAAATGCCCTCACCCCTTTTACCTGCTGCGGCCTGGGGCGGCACGCCGGCCTGGGGGCCTATGGTGAACAATTCGGGGTGCCTGAATTTGAGGTGGATTTAAAAGACGGCCTGATTACCGCCATCCGGATAGGGCGGGGGGCCTCCTGCGGGGCAACCTGGAAGGCAGCCGCCAAGGTTATCGGTTTACCTGCGGACGAGGCCATGCCGGTAATCGGCCGGGAGGTACAATATTTCTGTGCCGCTGATCCCAGCGCCTTTGATCCCATATCCGGGAAAAGTTCTCTCCATTACGCCGGGCATGCTCATATCAAGGCCCTGCTTAAAGCGGTGAATAATGCCGAATCATAGCCCCATGCGTCAGGTTCTGATTACCGGGGGCGGCGGCTTTGTGGGGCAGGCCGTTGTGAGGCGTCTGCTTGCTTTGAATATCAAGCCGGTGGTTATGGGACGGCATCATTATCCCGCTCTTGAGGAGTCCGGTATCAGGCAGGTGCGGGGTGATATCTGTTCTCCTGAAACGGTTATTCTGGCGGCGCGGGGTTGCGACACCATCTTTCATATAGCCGCCAAAGCGGGAATCTGGGGCCCAAGGCAGGAATATTATGCCATAAATCTACAGGGCACCAGAAATGTTATCAAGGCCTGTAAGGTAAATGGTATCAAACGCCTTATTCATACCTCCAGCCCCAGTGTGGTCTTTGCTGAGCATGACCTTATCGGGATAAATGAAACAGCGCCCTACGCTGAAAAATTTCTCTGCCATTACGCGGCCAGCAAGGCGGCGGCTGAAAAGATGGTGCTGACGGCCAATGGGGCAGATCTTAAAACCACCGCCCTTCGTCCCCATCTGATCTGGGGGCCGGGTGATAATCATCTTATTCCCCGTATCCTGGAGCGGGCCCGCCGCGGCCGCCTGCTTCAAGTGGGGGAGGGGAATAATATGGTTGATATAAGCTATATTGATAACGTGGCCGAGGCCCACATCCTGGCCGCCGAAAATTTATGTCGAGGCGCTTCGGCTGCCGGCCAAGCCTATTTTATCTCCCAGGGCCAGCCGGTTAATCTCTGGGGCTGGATTAATGAACTCCTGACCCAGGTTGGCCTGCCGCCGGTGCGCAAGAAAATAAGTTTTAAAATGGCCTATACCATGGGGGCAGTGCTGGAATTTATCTATGGCGGACTGAGAATCCGCCGGGAACCGTTAATGACCCGCTTCATGGCCCTGCAACTGGCAAAGTCTCATTGGTTTTCCATCAAAGCGGCAGAAAATGATCTTGGTTACTATCCTTTAGTATCAACAGCCGCTGGTCTGCGGCGCACAATTGCGACAATCAAGCCCGACTGTCTGACTGCGGCATAATTTCAGAGTAACTGTTTACTGCACCCATAACCCCAGAGCCTGCGCTTTCCTGAGCAAATTCAAAAAAATAATTACAAAAAGCAGGATCAGGCTTAGATTTTGCATTAATAAAAAGCTTTTATCAGGGAATAAAAGAATTTCACCTCAAGAATGCAAAAAACCAAGCAGTACAAGAGTATGGTTTATTGAGCGCTTACCAAGATTTCAACCTGGTACCACTGAATCAAAAAACGAAGTAACTGTTCAGCAGCACCCCATCTCGGAGCCTACTCTTACCTTGCCTGTTTAGGACTTCTCGAATAACAAAAGGAAAAATAATGAAAAAGAAACTGTCTATAATCGTCCTCTCCGCGACTCTGCTTTACCCTTCATTTGCCGGGGCCGGCTGGAACCCCGTTCAGGCTGGAAGCGCCTCTCAGCAAAGCAGCAAAAACTCCGAGGCGGTGAGAACCATTGCCGCCTTCAAAAACAATGTCCCCCACCTGAAGGTATTTTTTGACAAGGCCTATGGCTATGCCGTATTCCCCAATGTGGGGAAAGGAGGGTTTTATATCGGCGGGGCTTACGGTAAGGGTGAAGTTTATAGACATAATAAACTAATCGGTACTTCCAGCATGACCCAGATCACCATCGGCCCCCAGATTGGCGGCCAGGTCTATAGTGAGTTGATCTTCTTTAAGGATAAATATGCCCTAAACCGTTTTACAGCCAACGGCTTTACCCTTGACGCCCAGGTATCCGCAGTGGCGGTAACCGCCGGCGCCTCAATTGATGCCGATTATAACAATTCGGTGGCCGTCTTCACCAGAGCCAAAAGCGGCTTGATGTTTGAGGCAACGGTGGGTGGACAAAAATTTACTGTTACACCACTCTACTGAACCGCCCGGCGGAAAAACGATAAAAGTTTCAGCCTCCCACCCACTGAAAATCTGCGAGCAGGAGGTAGTTAAGGAGTTAAAAATCCTCAAAATCGTCATCGTCATCCATGGGGATGACATCATTGGGACTTGCTGCCTTAGCCGCGTTCTTGCCCTCGCTGGCGGGGGCGGCCGGTTTCGCGGCAGGCAGGGCCTTTACCGGGCCCTGAGATACTGTCGGGCGGACTAACGGTTTATCGGCCGGCCTTGCCGGTTTATGGGTCTCGTGGCTCTCTAACGACCGTGCCTCACCGCCCACCAGAACCGCTAACCTTGCCACAATCTGCCGCATGGTACCAACCTGATTATTCAACTCCATGGCGGCGGCAGCCTCCTCCTCGGAGCTGGCGGCATTGCGCTGGGTAACGTTATCAATTTCCGTCAGGCCGACGGTGGCCTGCTCAATAGCCTGAGCCTGCTCGTTAGCAGAGGAAGAATTTTCTTCCAGTAAAATTCCAATCTTCGATGCCGATTCATTGGCTTTGACAAAGTACTCATTGGTGTCCTGTACCAGTTTTGAGCCGATTTTGACATGATCCACAGTAGCGGCAATGAGGCTGGCGGTATTTTTAGCGGCCTCAGCGGAACGCATTGCCAGACTGCGCACCTCTTCGGCTACCACCGCGAACCCGGCCCCCGCCTCACCGGCCCGCGCCGCTTCCACGGCAGCATTTAAGGCCAGCAGATTGGTCTGGAAGGCAATTTCATCAATGGTTTTTATAATTTTCTGGGTCTCGTTACTGGCGGAGTTTATCTTTTCCATGGATGAAATAACATTTTTCATGGCCTGTTCCGCCTCATGAATTACCTCATTTGTCTGGCGCATAAGATTATTTGATTGAGCCGAGTTCTCGGCATCACGCTTGGTCATGGCGGAAATCTCCTCCATGGAGGCGGAAATCTCCTCCACCGCCGAGGCCTGTTGCGAGGCGCCATCGGCCAGGGTCTGACTGCTGGCCGATATCTCACCGGAAGAGGACGACAGACTATAGGCGCTTTCATCCAGTTCACCGGCCAGGCCTTTTAAAACCAGGGTGATTCGGCGGCTGATAAAAAAGGCGATAACAACACCCAGTAAAATGGCAATAACTATTAAACTGATTAAGGTGGTTCGGGTAGAACCTGCTGACTTGAGCATAACCTCATCACTCATGGTGTTATTTTTGGCCTCATCTCTTATCTCGTGCAGGAGATTCTGGACATTATGGAGGTCGGGGAGGGTCTGCTGGCGAAAAATTTTCATGGCCCGCTGTTTACCAGCCGCGTCTGAGCCAGCATCAGCAATGGAAATGGCGGTTTTATGGAGAGCCGCGTGGGCAATTTCAATCTTGCTGAATAAAGGCGCCAGGCTGGGCTCAAAATGTTCCGCCTGCCGGCGGCCGGGGCCGTAAAGCCATTTACCAAAGGCACATTTGTGACCGTCTGTTTCGATATTCAGAGTGGTAATATTCGGGTCGGTGAGATAGGAGTCCAGTTTGGTAACCCAGTTCAGGTGTTCAATCTCAATCTCGGCCAGTTTGGCATCTAATCTGTTACCCTGGATTATCTTCCCGGCATTTTTAATAATCAGATTAATATCCCTCGGAGTCACAACAGCAACAATGAGAAAAATAATCAGCAGAGCGCCGAACCCCATGCTGATCTGTTTGCCTATGGTCATATTTTTTTTGCCATTTTCCCCTCCGTTTAATTTAAACCTGCTCAACAAGATATCTCAAAACTCCGCGACATAATTCTTTAAAATTATGTAACTGGTCAGCAGTCTCCAGATTTGTTCAAAACGGACGAAGGTGGGATGCTGCTGAATAGTTACAAAATTATATGAATTTTTCTTCCGTTTTGTAAAGAGTGAATTTTAAATTTGACGACATCGCGGGGAAAACCGATCTCCCGCCTTGTGGTATTCCGGTAGATTTAACTTTCTATTTACCAAAGCCGCAGACCGGATAACGGCAGGTCTCGCAGTTCTGGCACAGACCGCCGTGGCCGAGAGCGGCGAAATCCTCCCGGCTGATTCTTTCGCCGCATAATACTCTGGGCAGAATAAGATCAAAGATGGTTATGCGATGAAACATCCCGCAGGCCGGCAGTCCCAGCACCGGTACCTGACCAATAGTCCCGGAAAGGAACATGGCGCCGGGCAATACCGGGGTACCATAGACAATATTTTCGGCCCCGGCCGCCTTGATCCCCTCTCTTGTTACATCATCCGGATCAACCGACATGCCGCCTGAGGTGACCACAAGCCGCGCCCCCATGCTTAAACAATTTTTAATCTCCGCGGCAATAATTTCGGCATTATCCGGCGCAAAACGTACCGTTATAACCTCGGAGCCTACCGCCTTGAGCTTGGCCCTGAGAACGGGCTCAAAGGCGTCCTTGATCCGGCCGTGAAAAACCTCATTGCCGGTAATAACCAGACCGGCCTTGACCTTCGGAATAGTCACCACCCGGACAATACCCGCAGCGGGAGCGGCCTGCACCACCCCCTCCACTATATCTCGTTGAGATATTAAGGGAATAAGCCGGGTGGCGGCCACCTGCTGCCCCTTTTTCACCACTCGATTATTGTGCAGAGTGGCACACATGACCTCACCGGCCATATTTAATTTATAGAGGGCATGAGTATCGACCTTTAAGAGTCCGTCGTGGGCGGCAAGTAAACTTATTTTACCCTCTACCGCCTCTTTACTCTGCTCGATCCCAGGGCCGCCGATGGCGGCGGCGAGGAGGGCGGCGGCCTCGTTTTCGTGAATTTCGGAAGGAGTCAAGGTCAGCACATATATATGTTCCTTACCGAGACGCTTTAAATGTTCCACATCTTCCGGCTGGATAATATGGCCTTTTTTAAAGGCCCGGCCTTTAAATTCATCACGTCTGATTTCGGTAATATCATGGGGTAGAACCATACCCACCGCCTCATCAACCGGCACACTCTTTCTCATCTCAAATTACCTCAAAATAGGCGCCATTGGCGCAGTTTTTACACAATACTCTGCCATTTTTTTCTACATGCCGGGAGTCCTGCACCCATTCGCCGCAGTCGGCACATTGAACCCGGCATTGAGGACGACCGGGCATATCACAATCCGGCACCTTAATCCTTACCTGCTGGACAGCAAAAAGTTCCTCTTCAGGCATTATTCGATAGGCGGTTAGTTGCTGCTTATATTTTTCCTTGATCTCCGGGCAATACTTCCCCGCCAGTGCTCTTGATTCTTCCCGGGCCAGAATCCGCACCGCCCGGCCATCTTCAAGATTAACAAAGCTGGCAGCCATAATGCCGTGATCCAGCCATTTCATGGAGCGTTTGCCAAGACTGCAGCCGGTTACGGTCTGAATGGCATCAGTGGCACAGCGGTCAATCTCCACCAGAACGTAGAATTTTTTACGATCCACCCCGCGGGGATCATCTATACCGATAAGCTTAAGCCCCAGCATGGCGAGACGGACGCCAATGACCTGACCGGCACAGATATGGCCGTGAATGGCCGTGGCTTTATCTAATAATTCATCAAAGGTTTCCATATTATTCCTCGTGTTTTTGCTTGACAATATGCCGTTTTTAGAAGCAGACTAATAGTATTATACTGACATAACTATTCAGCAAGGGCCGCGAATTACCCTCAATTCGCAACAGACTCCGAACGGGGTGCCGCTGAATAGACTTCTGAGTTGTTCCGTCAAGGTTTTTTTACAAAAACTCCAACAAAGGAGACTTTGATTTTATTAATGCTTGTAGATATTTTGCCTCGTTATATTGGGCTTTATTCTGCCAGCATTTATACATAATTCTG
>JAJRZN010000154.1 GCA_024275235.1 Deltaproteobacteria bacterium | reverse complement strand
GGCGGCCGAGAGTACAGTGAAGACATCATTATCAATCAGCTCCGAGAATCGGCGCAGTTCCTCAAGGCTCATCTCGTCTAATTCCAGCCCCTTTTCCAGGCCGTAGGCCACGGTGCGGCCAACTATTGAGTGAGCCTGGCGAAAGGGAATGTTTTTACCTACCAGATAATCAGCCAGGTCAGTGGCGGTCATATAGCCGCCAATAGTGGCCTGGGCCAGGCGCTCCTCGTTGAATTCAAGATGGGCCAGAAGTTCAGTCATAATACTGAGACATGGGCCCACGGTGTCAATGGTGTCAAAGAGGGGTTCTTTATCCTCCTGAAGATCCCGATTGTAGGTCATGGGCAGGCCCTTGATAAGGGTTAAAATGGCCATGAGATTGCCGGTGACCCGGCCGGTTTTACCGCGGATCAGTTCCGGAATATCGGGGTTTTTCTTCTGGGGCATGATGCTGCTGCCGGTGCAGAAACTGTCGGCCAGACGAATAAAGGAGAACTCCTCGGTGGCCCAGAGAACAAGTTCTTCCGAGAGGCGGCTTAAATGAAGCTGGATCAGGGCGGCGGCAGCCAGGAATTCAACCACAAAATCACGGTCGGCCACGGAATCCATGCTGTTGGCCGAGACCTTGGGGAAGTTTAGTTCCGCGGCAACAAATTCACGATCAATGGGCAGCCCGGTTCCGGCCAGGGCGGCGGAACCCAGGGGCATAATATTAATGCGTTTCAGGCCGTCGCTGAGACGCTCACGGTCACGGCCGAACATCTCAAAATAGGCCAGCAGATGATGGGCCGTCAAGATGGGCTGAGCCCTCTGCATATGGGTGTAACCCGGCATGATGGTATGTTGATATTTACGGGCCAGGGTCACCAGGGCAAGCTGCAGATTTTTAAGCAGGTTGTCAAAGTCGCGGCATATTTCCCGCAAATAGAGACGGATATCCAGCGCCACCTGATCGTTACGGCTGCGGGCGGTATGCAGACGCTCGCCCGCCGGGCCGATTTTTTCCACCAGCGCCTTCTCGATATTCATATGAATATCTTCCAGCTCCGGCTTAAAGATAAATTCACCCCGCTCTATCTCTCCTTCAATCTCGTCTAAGCCCTGCCGGATAAGTTTACCCTCTTCTTCGGTGATAAGTCCCTGGCGGGCCAGCATCCTGGCGTGGGCCTTACTGCCCGCTATATCATGATGGTAGAGGCGGTTATCGTATTGGACTGAGGCGGTGAAGGCCTCCACCGAGGCCGCGGTCTGCTCCTGGAAACGGCCGCCCCAGAGCTTGGCGTTGGTGGTTTTTGATGATGTCATATCTTGTTTCCCATCAGCCCTTTAATAGTCAGACGCAGGGCGTTTAAACGGATAAAGCCGCCGGCGTCGGACTGGGTATATACCTCGTCCTCCTCAAAGGTGGCCAGGCTTTCCTGATAGAGGGAGTTGCTTGATTTACGGCCCACGGGGATACAGTTGCCCTTGTATAATTTAAGGCGGACAACACCGTTTACCGCCTCCTGAGTAGTATCCATGGTTTTCTGCAGAAGTTCCATCTCCGGGGAGAACCAGAAGCCGTTATAGATTATCTCGCTGTAGCGCGGGGTAAGGCTGTCACGGATTTTCATGACCTCCCTATCCAGGGTAATGGTCTCCAGGTCACGGTGGGCGATACGGAGAATGGTGCCGCCCGGTGTCTCGTAGACCCCCCTTGACTTCATGCCCACAAAACGGTTTTCCACCATATCAAGGCGGCCAACGGCGTTTTCACCCCCCAGTTCGTTAAGCCTGGTCAGCATGGCGGCCGGGCTTAATTCCTCACCGTCAAGGGCCGTTGGATTACCCTGTTTAAACTCCAGTTCGATATAGGTTGCCTGGTCCGGGGCCTCTTCCGGTGACTTGCTTAATTTAAACATGGAGGCCTCCGGCTCGTTCCAGGGGTCTTCGAGGATACCACCCTCAAAGCTGATATGGAGGAGGTTCTCATCGGAGCTGTAGGGGCTTTTTTTGGTTACCGGCACCGGGATACCGTGTTTTTCGGCATAGGCCATTAATCTGGTTCGGGAATTGAGATCCCAGATCCGCCAGGGGGCGATTATCTTCAGGCTGGGATTTAAGGCCATATAACTCATCTCAAAACGCACCTGATCGTTGCCCTTGCCGGTTGCTCCATGACTCACGGCATCAGCGTTGTTTTCCATGGCCACCCGTACCTGCTCTTTGGCAATAATCGGCCGGGCCAGGGAGGTGCCGAGGAGATATGAGCCTTCGTAAATGGCGTTGGCCCGGAAGGCTGGGAAGACGTAATCACGGACAAACTCCTCTTTCAGGTCGGAGATAACCACCTTCTCGGCTCCGGTGGCCATGCCCTTTTCCTTTACCGCCTGCCAGTCCTCGTGCTGCCCTACATCAGCGGCAAAGGCCACCACCGGGCATTGATACTCTTCAGAGAGCCATTTTAAGATTACCGAGGTGTCAAGACCGCCGGAATAAGCGAGAACTATTTTATTGATTTCTGTGGTCATTTGATAAGGGTTTCCAGAATTGATTTATGGATATGGAGTTTATTCTCGGCCTGATCAAAGGCCACGCACTGCGGCCCCTCCAGCACCTCTTCGGTGATCTCCTCACCCCGGTGGGCCGGCAGACAGTGAAGGACAATGGCATCAGGCGCCGCGGCGCTCAAAAGTTCGTTATTAACCTGATATGATTGAAAGACCCGCATGCGGGCCTCGGCCTCATCCTCCTGGCCCATGCTGGCCCAGACGTCGACGTTGATTACATCGGCCCCGGCCACGGCCTGGGCCGGATCACGCAGCAGGGTTATGGGCTGGAGGGCCGCTTTTCGGGCCTCGGCCAGGATATCGGCATTAGGTTCGTAACCTGCGGGGCAGGCCAGGGTCAGGCGGAATCCCAGGCGGGCGGCGGCGTGAATCCAGGAATTGGCCATATTGTTACCATCGCCCACCCAGGTTATATGAAGATCACTGACCGCCCCCTTTTTTTCAATTACCGTCATAATATCGCTTAAAATCTGACAGGGATGGTGCAGGTCGGTGAGGGCGTTAATAACGGGGATAGAGGCGTAAGCGGCCAGTTCGTCCACTATATTCTGACCGAAGGTACGTACCACCAGGCCGTTGACGTAACGGGACATCACCCTGGCCATGTCCTTTAAGGGCTCATGACGGGATAACTGGGTATCCCGGCCCGGCAGGTAGATGACCTGCCCCCCCATGCCGTACATGGCGGCCTCAAAGGAGACCCTGGTTCGGGTGGATGGTTTTTCAAATATCAGGCCGATGGTCTTACCGGTCAATGATTTGTGGTGAATACCTTGTTTGGCCTCGTCTTTGAGCTGCCGGGCCCGGTCGATAAAGGCCTGTAACTGCTGCTGGTCAAAATCCCATAGAGATGTCAGATGCGTGGTCATGATTCTTACCCGCTCCCCCGTAATGAACAGTTTCAAAGGAGAGCTATAAAAAATTCAGGCCCAATCATAATCAGGGCAACCGCTGCCTTGCTGATTGAGCCAAACTTTAATCAATACAAAAATATATTTTTTTTGCAAACCTTTTCTACCCTGATTCGCTAAAAACTTATTCCTGCCCGCTAAAAAGGCGGTAATGCCTGGTTATGGTTGGAGGTCTGATAAAACCTGACTTAATACAGTCAGCATCTTATCTATTTCAGCCTCGGAAACTATAAGGGGCGGAATAAAACGCAGGACACTGTTACCGGCAAAATTGGCCAGAACCCCCCGCCTGAAGAGTTTATTTATAATATCCGCTCCCAGCTCGCGGCCGACGGGGGTTAAAATAAGGGCCTGAATCAACCCCGCCCCCCGAACCCCGGTGGCAAGCTGAGGGAATTGTCCGGCCAGTCCGGCCAGCCCGGCGTTCAGATATGCCCCAATTTTTTGAACCTGGGCAAAAAATCCCGGTTTGAGCATGGTCTCCATAACCGCCGTCCCGGCGGCGCAGGCCACCGGGTTGCCGCCAAAGGTGGAGGCATGGCTGCCGGGGGTGAAGGCGGCGGCAATTTTATTGGTGGTCAGCATGGCACCGAGGGGCAGACCGTTGCCAATGGCCTTGGCCAGGGTCATAATATCGGGAATCACGCCTAACTGCTCGTAGGCGAAGAGGGTACCGGTGCGGCCCATGCCCACCTGTATTTCGTCAAAGATAAGGAGGAGATCGTGCTGGTTGCAGAGTTGGCGGATGCCCTTTAAATATTCCCGGCTCAGGGGCCGGACGCCGCTTTCGCCCTGCAGTGGTTCGCAGAGAATGGCGCAGGTGGCCGGGGTGATTAATTTTTCCAGGGCCTCAAGGTCGGCAAAAGGGGCACTGACAAAACCCTCCGGCATGGGCTCGAAACCCTCCTGGAATTTAGTCTGGCCAGTAGCGGCAATGGTGGCCAGGGTGCGGCCGTGAAAGGAGCCTTCGAGACTGATAATCTCATAACGGCCCGGGGACGAGAATTTACGGGCTATTTTTATAGCCGCCTCATTGGCCTCCGCCCCGGAGTTGGCAAAAAACACCTTGTCGGCAAAGGAGTTATCCACCAGCAGGCGGGCCAGTCTGCTCTGGGGGGCGGTGTAAAAGAGGTTTGAGACATGGAGAAGGCGGCCGGCCTGTTCACAGATGGCCCTGGTTACCGCCGGATTGGAGTGGCCCAGGGCGCAGACCGCGATACCGGAGAGAAAGTCCAAATATTCCCGGCCGTCGGCATCGGTGAGCCGGCAGCCATTACCCTCTACCATAACGGCCGGAAAGCGGTTGTAGGTGCCGATAAAAACCTCGGCGCTGTCGTCTATTATTTGCTGGTTGTTCATTTGGTAATCTCCGTGCCGGTACCCTGGCGGGTGAATATTTCCAGTAAGAGGGAGTGTTCCTGACGGCCATCAATGATATGGGCCTTGCTTACTCCCTTTTGTACCACCTCCTGGCAGCATTTGACCTTGGGGATCATGCCGCCGCCAATGAGACCGCTGCTGATATGGCTGTCCGCCTCGGCGCAGCTCATGGAGGGGATCAGACGGCCTTTATCGTCATTAACACCTTCGACATCGGTGAGCAGTACCAGCTTTTCGGCCTTGAGCTGGCTGGCAACGGCCCCGGCTACCAGATCGGCATTGATATTATATGATTTACCGTCCTCACCCACCCCCACCGGGGCGATAACCGGGATAAAATTCTGACGGTCCAGGGTAACCAGCACCTCGGGGTTGACCTCGGTTACCTCTCCCACCCGTCCCAGGTCAATCAGTTCCGGCGGCGCGTCCTTGACATTGATGCTTAAGCTCATCTTGCGGGCCTTAATCATATCACCGTCCCGGCCGGAAAGCCCCACGGCCCGGCCGCCGTGGAAGTTAATAAGGCTGACAATCTCCTTATTGACCTTACCCACCAGCACCATTTCCACCACGTCCATGGTCTCACCGTCCGTGATCCGCATCCCCTGAATATAATTAGATTTTATATTCATCTTGTCCAGAAATGTATTAATCTGGGGGCCGCCGCCATGCACCACCACCGGGTTGATGCCGATATATTTGAGGAGGATGATATCTAAGGCAAAATTCTTTTTTAACTCCTCATCCACCATGGCGTGACCGCCGTATTTTATAACCACGGTTTTATGGGCGAATTTTTTTATATAAGGCAGAGATTCAATGAGAATCTTGGCTTTTTCCATACCTTTGTTCATGGGTACTCCTTGATTTTTAGCTTATGGAAGGGACAAAGAATATACCATAATCACTCAACTAAAGTTTCACGGTTTTTATGTGTGTTCTGAAAATGAGGTGTAAGATGGTAATTTCTCTCGAAATTATTTGTTGAATGGCGAATATTATACCGCAATAACCGCCGGTTAGTTATAGTGAAAACGAGACCAATTTGTGGTACAATCGGTTATTCAAACAGATAAACGCCAAAAAAAGTATCTCGCCCGCACATACTACATTCTTTGCTCAAGGAACTCAAAGCAGAATTTAAAATTCGCCAAAAGGGAAAGAACAAGGGCTATGAGACTGGATAATGGGGAGCCATAAATTTAAGGCATACACCAGTGCTAAAGTTACCTGATTTATTTATATGCGAATATCAAAAAAACTTTTTGAAAAAAATAAGCGATGGGCCGAAAAGGTCAAGAAGTCAACCCCTGACTTCTTTTTAAATCTTTCGAAACAGCAAAAGCCTGAGTATTTATGGATTGGTTGTTCGGACAGCCGTGTGCCGGCCAATGAAATTGTTGATATGCTGCCAGGTGAGATATTTGTGCACCGTAATATTGCCAACCTCGTAGTCCATACAGATCTGAATTGCCTGTCCGTAATTCAATATGCCGTTGAGATATTAAAGGTAAAGCATATTATTATTTGCGGCCATTATGGTTGCGGCGGTATTCAGGCAGCCTTTGACAATAAAGAGCATGGCCTGATTGATAACTGGCTGCGCAATATCAAAGATATTTACCGCTACCATCAAGTTCAAATTGATTCACTTCAAGGTAAAAAAGAAAAAATTAATCTATTGTGTGAACTCAATGTCGTTGAACAGGTAGCAAATATATGCCACACGACAATTATTCAGGGTGCCTGGAAAGCTGGACAGAAATTGGCTGTGCATGGCTGGATATACAGTATTCAAGACGGGATATTAAAAGATCTGGATGTTTGTGTTACAAATTTAGACGAAATATCTCAGATTCACCGAATCAAATAGCATTTAACT
>JAJRZN010000153.1 GCA_024275235.1 Deltaproteobacteria bacterium | reverse complement strand
GGTAATTTCAACGTTGGTTAAGGAGATACTCAATTTACCGCCTGATTCTTCCATGGCCTGGGCGGCGTTAGTGCATAAATTCATTAAAATCTGATGAACCTGGGTTGGGTCGGCTGAAATAACCCCGCTGTCCGCTGCTATATTATCCTCGATTTCAATGGTCGTAGGAATAGAGGCGCGCAGCATTTTTATAACCTCTTTGACAATTAAACTTATGCGGATAGGGCCAATAGTGTTTTCGGTTTTGCGGCTGAAGGTCAAAATGTGTTTAACCAGTTCTTTCGCCCTTTTGGCCCCGCTTAAGACCTGATCCAGGTCTTCCTGCACCAGGCTCTCCGGTGGGATATGGACCTTGGCCAACTGGGTAAAACCAAATATTGCCGTGAGGATGTTGTTGAAATCATGGGCAATGCCGCCGGCCAGGGTGCCAATGGCCTCTAACTTTTGCGACTGGATTAATTGCTGCTCCAATTTTTTTTCTTTAGAGATGTCCTGCTTGATTGCCACAAAATGGGAGATTTCCCCGTTTTCATTTTCAACCGGAGTAATAAGAATTTTTTCTTCGTAAAGGCTGCCGTCCTTCTTTTTGTTGGTCAGTACTCCCTCCCACTTTTCTCCAGAGGTAATAGTCTGCCACATTTGGCGGTATAACTTTTCATCATGCTTACCGCTCTTGAATATACGGGGATTGCAGGAAATGATCTCTTCAGGGAGGTAGCCGGTCATCTCTGTCATAAAGGGGTTGGCGTATTGAATATTGCCCTTAGTGTCAGTGATTACCACGCCCTCGGCGGCCTGGGTGATGGCGGTAGAAATTAAGGCCTGTTGCTCTTCAAGCCGCTTTCGGGTTATACATTCTGAGAGGATGTTAGCCACACCTTCTAAAAATTCCTCTTCCTCGGGATGAGCGGCTCGGCCGGCGGGGAGATAAAAGATCATTACCCCTAACAATTCTTCGCCTGATAAGAGCGGAACACAATAATGGCCGTGGTCAAGCATGCCGGGGTATATAATGTCATGGCGCTTATCAACCGATACCGTATGCATCAGGCGGCGGCTGACGGCCGTTCTGCCGCAAATACATTTTCCAAAGGGAACCCTGGCACAGCTCTGCAAAATTTCAGTGGAAAAATTAACAGAACTCTTGAGTACCAGTGTTTCAGGTTCTGACTGATTTATTAAAAATACAGCGCCTTTATCTTCTATTTTAAACCAGTTCAGGGAAAGAATAATTGTCAGGGCCTGATGGAGTAATTCGTCCAGGGTCTTGGTGACAACGAGAAGTTCCATAATCTGTGAATAGGCCGACATGGTCTGGCAGCGCGACTGAATACCTGAAATTGTATTTCTGGTAAAGGAAACCAGGCTGCCTATTTCATTGTGGGTGACGGCCGGGGCCATATTGTCCCGCAGGCCCTGTTGAACTTCTTTTATCTCGCGGCTGAGGCGCAACACCGGGGAGATGATTGATCTGGAGAGGAAAACAACAACTCCGATACTGCACAGGCAGAGGATGAAATAAAAGAAACTTATCAAAAACCTGGCCCGTTCCTGTTCCCGTTCAATTCTGCTTCTGACCAGCGGCATAAGGGCTTTTGAGGCCCTGGAAATTTTTATGGTTTCATTTTCAATTTGTTTGAAAAGGGGGCCGGCTGTGGATTGTTCCGCACCTCGCGGCTGGTCAAGTATTCGGCCTATTCTGACAATGGAGATTTCCAGATCAATCAGTCTGTTATTCTCATGTGGGGAAAGGCTGTATCTTCGTAAACTGTGCGAAAGTTGATTGATTTTGGCGATGATTTTTTGAGCCCGTCCCAGGGAGGCTCTGCCGCGCAGGGCTTCAATTTGAATTTGATGGGTGGTCTGACTGATTTCATCAAGGATGGAATCAGTATTCAACAGCCGGTCACCGAGGGAGCTGTATTGGTAAAATGCCAGGGCCAGCAGGACGACAAAGGTCATAGTCAGGCTTAAAATCCAATAACCTATAGATTGCAGTTTCACGTATTGCCTCTGTTCTCATTGTATCCCTGCCGGCGAAATACCTCACGGCCGGAGGAAATCAGGTATTGAAAGAATCGTTTGGCAAGTTTAGGGTGTTTAGATGTGGTGAGCAGGCCGCCATTGAGAGGCTCTTTGATCTGGTATGGCTTTTGTAACGGTATCACAATAAGCCCTTTGCCGGCCGGGGTCAGGGCCATGACCTCCCACTCGATTACCGCGTCAATATTCCCCTGGTGATACAGGCGCAGGACATCCTGGGATGATGAACCGTATGCCTTTATGTTGTTGAGGATAGCCTGGCCTCTGGGATGTTTTCTGATAATTTTTTTCATGACTAAGCGGCCTAAACTCGCCTGGCGGGGATTGGACATCGCCAGGCGGATTCCAGGCTTGCTTAAGTCGTCCAAACTGGATATTTTATCTGCCGCCTGTGGAGAAACCAATATTGCCACGACATGCCATGCCAGAAAGGCACTGCGCTTGATCAGCCCCTTTTTTTGCAGAATATCAAGATTTTTTTTGTCGCCGGGGAGGAAGATGTCGCCGGTCTTGAATTTAAGGATATAATCCCGAAGAATACTGGAACCGTCGAAGTGAGTTTGAACCTTTATGCCTGTCTGCTGTTCAAAATCCGCCGCAATTTTATTGACCGGTTCCTGCATCCCGGCCCCGGATAAAAAGACTATATATGGCTCCTGACTTACATTGCGCGTGTACAGAAGAGCGGTTGCGGTAAGCAGGAAAATAAACAGCCCGAATATTAGGAAATAAATTTTTCTGGAATGGGAGACTGACGATGTCATAAGTAGTAGTTTCTGCTGGATGGTGAAAAAGGGGGCCAATTCTTACAATCCTATATCGTTTGGCGCTGCATTAGAACCAGCATTAATTTTGTTTCGCTGAGCCTCATATAAAAAGTTGTAATATCGTGATTGTATTTTCTTCCGCGATCCCTCTCCTGCCTGCATGTTTGTTATTATAGCAGAAAAACGCATATCTTCAGCGAATAAAATGAATATAAATTCATTTTTTACCTTGCCGCACCCAAATTTTCGGTGAAAGATTTTTAGCCACCTGGTTTAATTACCAGAATATCAATCACAGGATTATTAGACTTGTAAGATATGTCAGGCCCTAATTGAACGAATTGGATTTCTATTTTTAAAAGACGAGGAGGATTTTTGCTAAATCCCTAAAAGTTTGATGATTACAATTCCCGCCTCGTAGAGGGCGTAGAGGGGGACTCCCATGAGCATCATATTGAATATATCCGGGGTGGGGGTCAGGACGGCGGCAATGATACTGATAATCAGTACCGCGTAACGGCGGTTTTTTTCAAAGCTGCTGCGGGGCAGCAACCCGGCTTTGGCGCTGAAAACCATAAAGATGGGGAGCTCGAAGATTAAGCCGAAGCCCAGCACAAATATGGTAACAAAGTTCACAAAGCGGCCCACCGATATAATTGGTTTAAGCTGGACGGATTTATAGCCGAGGAGGAAGTCAATCCCATAGGGCAGGGTGATAAAATAGCAGAAGGCCGCGCCGCTGTAAAAGAGCAGGCAGGTAAAGCCGACAAACCAGAAACGGCTCAGGCGGCTTAACTGGAAGGGGCGGCTCATGGCCTGCCAGAAGACAAAAACTATGGCCGGCATCAGGGTTATAATTGCCAGGACAAAGGAGAGCTTCAAATGGGCGATAAACGGCCCGGAAACGCTGAAAAAAACCAGTTTCTGGTGCAGGTGCTCCTGAACCATATTAAAGAGACGGGGGGAGTTGGCGTAAAAGAGCAGGGCGCTGATAATAACAGCCGCCAGGACAAAAAGAGCGGTCTTCCTTATTTCCTGGATAAAGACAAAGACCCTGGCGTATGGGTGCGTTTCCTCCATTAATTCAAGGCGCGGAGCTGAAAGATTGTTTAATAAACCACTTTATGGCAAAGGATAGCAGGGCGGTATCGTTTTGCCGGCCCGTCGCTACTTTCTTTTGGAAACGATCCAGGTCGTAGAGGCAGAGAATAAAATTATCGGCCTGCTTCCGGCTCATGCGGTGTCCGGTTAACAGGGCAGGGTGGTTAATAACGGCCAGCATCTCATCGTTATAACGGTTGTATTCTTGTAAATCCTGGTCATTCTGCCATTGGTTCAAGGTCTGCTCCCGCTCTTCGGCAAAACCATGGCAGTGGGGCTCGCGGATGAGGATGTGGAGGGCTTTATCGCCTTGGGCCTCAAGTGAGGCGCCGCGTCCGAGAGGATAGGTGCGGCAGGCTCCGGGACGGTCATTATATACCCGGCAGCCCTCATTGCCCACAAAGGGGCAGCTGGCCCGGCCGTCATCCACCATACCGAGGTATACCCTGGGGTAGAGGTTTTCAGACTCAAACTCGATAACGGTGTATTGCTCTAAAAAGTGGCCCGAGGTAAGCCCCAGCGCCTTTTCAGGCGCAGAACATCATAGGGAGTCAGGGCCAGTTCCAGCTGCCGGCAGCAGTCCGTGAAGCAGGAGATTCCGGGATGGCAGTGAAATCTGAAGACCTCATTCGCCTCCAGGGGTTGATGCTCAGGTAATTGCGGCATTTATTGCTTCTCCTTACTCCAAATGGAGAGCAGGGGACTGGCGATGAAGATGGAGGAATAGGTGCCGACGATAATACCAACAATGAGTGTGAAGGCAAATTCGTGAATTACTACACCGCCAAGCAGGAACAAGGCCACCAGGGACAGCAGCGTGGTGAGAGAGGTGACGATAGTTCGGGACAGCATCTCGTTGGTACTGCGATTAATGAGGGCGAAGAAGTTTTTCTCATTGCCCTGATGCTTGATATTTTCTCTTATACGGTCAAAGACAATAACTGAGTCATTGATGGAATAACCGGCCAGGGTCAGTAAAGAGGTGACAATCAGCAGGGTCATTTCCACGTTCATGACGTAACAGATACCAATAACAACCAGGACATCGTGGAAGATGGCGACTACCCCGGCCAGGCCGAAACGGATATCAAAGCGCAGGGCGAGATAAATAATGATTCCCAGCAGTGAGATGAAGATGGCCTCCACGGCCTTGTCACGCAGGGCGCTGCTGACGGAGGAGCCAATTTCTGTTTCACTGATGATTCTAAAATGCTTACCGGCAATCTCGGAGTTTAAAATCTTGGTTACCCTGGTATCAAGATTTTCCACCGTCTTGGTTGATTTTTTGAGTTTAATAATCAGCTGATTTTTATTTTCCACCTTTTGCAGCTGAATATCATTAAGTTTATATTTGGCAAAGGCCTTTCTGGCCTCCTTGAGTTGAAAGGGGGCTGAGGCCTGGTACTCGAGCATGGAACCGCCGGCAAAATCAACGCCGAGATTACCATGACCACGCAAAATCTGGACAAAAGCGAACATCCCGAGGAGGGCCAGAAGTGTGGAGATGGTAAAGGTGATTTTGCGGATACTCATATAATCTAAATTGGGCTTGTTGAAGAACTTTCGGAAGGTTAATTTCTTCAAGGCCCGTTTATTGTACAGGTAATCGTAGGCCAGACGAGTGCCGAAGAGGGTGGTAAAGAGGTTAAAGGTAACACCGAAGGATAGAGTAACCGCGAAACCTTTAATGGGGCCGGTACCGAAGAGGAAAAGAGCCAGAGCCGTGATAAGGGTGGTTACCTGGGAGTCAACAATAGTCCAGAAGGCCTTGTCGTAACCGCCTTCCACCCCGGAGCGAATGGATTTACCGAGAGCGAATTCCTCCCGCATTCGTTCAAAGATGAGAACATTTGAATCCACCGCCATACCAATGGAGAGGATAATACCGGCAATACCGGGCAGGGTGAGAGTGGCGTTCATAAAGGCCAGGCCGGTGAAGACCAGAAGGACGTTTAAGGCCAGGGCCAGGTCGGCGATGAAACCCGAAAAACGGTAGTAAAACAGCATAAAACTGATAACCAGGAAAACGCCGAGGAGTCCGGCGGCAATTCCCTGATGGATAGAGTCTTTACCAAGAGAGGCGCCCACCGTGAGATTCTGGACAATCTCCACCGGAGCGGGCAGGGCGCCGATCCGGAGGACAATGGCTAAGTCGGTGGCCTCGGGATAGGTGAAATTGCCGGAGATTTGGGCCCGGCCGCCAAGGATTTTTTCCCTGATAACCGGGGCCGATTTTACCCGGCCGTCAAGGATGATGGCAAAGCGTTTATTGACGTTTTTCTCGGTAATCTGGCCGAATATCTTGCCGCCCCGGCCGGTGAGATCAAGGGTGACATAGGGCTCATTAAAGCTGCCGCCTACCCGTACCTGGGCGTCGGCCACCATGTCACCGCTCATCATTACCTGGCTTTTGACCAATAATGGACTTTTCGTTTTGCGGCCGGTCTGGGGGTCTTTGTTGGTCTCGAAATAGACCTCGGTGTTGGGCGGCAGTTTACGGCTTAACACCATATTCAATTTTTTGAGGCCTTCGCCTTTATGCCACAGTCCAGCCTGGACGGCCTGGTTGATCATCCTGGCAAGATCAAGGCCGCCGTTGTTATCCACCACCATCTTAAATTCCAACTGTGCTGTCTGACCGATGAGTTTTATGGCTCGTTTGGGATCTTTGATGCCGGGGAGCTGGACAACAATCTCGTCATTACCCTGGCGGACAATAACGGGCTCCGAGACTCCAAACTGATCAATCCGGTTGCGGATAATTTCCAGAGACTGATTAACCGCATTTTTCTTGATGAAATCAATGCGCTTCTGGCTCAGGGCCATGATGATACGAGGGAAGGAACCGGCCTCCTCCTTGACCTCAATCTTCAGATTGGGGAACTCGTTTTTCACCGTATCCTTGATAATGTTCAGAGCGCTTTTATTGGGGACGGTGAAGATTATTTTACTGTTGAGGGGTGATTTGGTGTTGACCACCGAGATATGTTTGGCGGCCAGGGCCTCTTTCAGGTCATTGGCGGCGAAGTCCAGAGAGTTGGCAATGGCCTGTTGCAGGTTAACCTTTAAGATGAGATGCATGCCGCCCTGGAGATCAAGGCCGAGCTTAAGACCCTGGGGAGCCAAGTATTTTTTCCACCAGCCGGGTACCCCTTTGTAAAAGGAGGGGACAACGCTTATAGCGGAGAAAATGGTGATCAGGGCGAGAAATATGATCTTCCAGCGTAGAGATTTGTTCATAATTGTGTGTTCCTGGTTCCGATAAAATAGTTACATAAAATTGATAGTCTGTGGAGAGCGGCATATAATCAGTTGAACTTACTTCATCTAACTGATTAAAGCGCAAAGAGTATACTCTACAGAGAGCAGATGTCAAATATCAAAAGGCAAAAATGAGGGCTCGGCCCTTATTCCGCTGCGGGTAGATTGGCCAGGGCCTGGTCAAGATAAGAGATGAACTGCTGTCTGCTTATTTTATCCATGGTGCATATCGGCTTTCCGCCCTTGGCCTTTACTATCTTGCCGTCCTCATTCAGGAACATTAGCATGCACTCACCGTTGGTCTGCATGGCTTTCGCCAGGGCCTGCTCTTCATTGTTCAGTGGTTTGCGGAGGTCTATGCGTATGGCTATAAAATCACGGTTGAGGCGGGCAATAACCTCTGGATCGTTATAAATTTTCTTGTCGAACATGGCGCAGCGGGGGTAGTTGGGGCCATAATAAAAATCAACTAAGCATGGCTTATGGCTTCTAACCGCCTCAACGCGGCCGGGGATTAACTGGTGCCAGGTGATCTTTTGCCTCTGATTGATATGACTCATATGACTCGTTGGCTGGCAGGAGCTGATGAGCAGGGCTGCGGCGCAGAGCAGTAAAAGTCGGATTATTGCTGATTTAGTGGGCATGTGTGGGCTCCTGGAGATTGATTTAATATTGGTAACTTCTTCAGCGGTGGGGCGTTTCTTCTTTTTTCCTCTTGTTATTGTCATCGGCGCATGAGGCACAGGTGAGGCATGAATCACCACTTTTATGGCACATACCGCTGAGGCCGTGGCGGCTGCCCCGCAGCCGGCGGCGGCAGAAGTTGATGAGCAGAGCCACTGAGATAAGGACAATAAAGGTGATTATGGTCAGCAGCAGTAAACGCATATTATCTCCCTGATTTTCTGAATCGGCTCAACCAAAATCATCAAAATGAATATTTTCACGTTCCACCCCGAGATTGTCCAGCATCTCTATGACTGCCCTGGTCATCATCGGCGGCCCGCACATATAATAATTAATTTCCTCCGGGGCAGGGTGCTGCCGGAGATAATTATCGTATAGAACCTGATGAATAAAACCCGTGAGTCCCTGCCAGTTATCCTCCATCTGGGGTTCTGAGAGGGCTAGGTGAAAGCTGAAATTATCGAATTCTGCGGCCAGGGCCTCAAATTCGTCGGCGTAGAAGACCTCCCGCATACTGCGGCCTCCGTACCAGAAGGATATGAGCCGTTTGCTCTGTCTGCCCTTTAACAGTTCAAATATATGACTGCGCAGCGGGGCCATCCCGGCACCGCCGCCGATATAGACCATCTCTGAATCGCTCTCTTCAAAGAAAAATTCCCCAAAGGGCCCGGCCACTGTCACCTCATCATCGGGCTTTAAGTTGAAGATATAGGAGGAGGCCTGGCCGGGCGGAATATTGGCCGGCCCTCTCGGCGGCGGGCTGGCAATACGGACGTTTAATTTGATAATGCCCTTCTCGCCCGGATAATTGGCCATGGAATAGGCCCTGCTGACCGGGGTGCGGACGTGAGATTTATATTGAAACATCTTGAATTTTGTCCAGTCGGCCAGGAAACGCTCATCAATATCAAAGTCGGAGTAGGAAAGGACGTGGGGCGGCACCTCAATCTGGATGAATCCACCCGGCCGGAAGTTCAGTTCCTCATTTTCGGGCAGGGCCAGAATCAGTTCCTTGATGAAGGTGGCCACATTATGATTGGAGATAACCCGGCAGCGCCACTTTCTGGTCTCCAGCATGCCCTCCGGCACGCTTATCTCCATATTCCTTTTAACCTGAACCTGGCAGGCTAAGCGCAGGCCGTCTCTGGCCTCTCTGAGGTTGATATGGGCCCGTTCGGTGGGTAGAATACTGCCGCCGCCGCTGTTGACCCGGACCCGGCATTGGCCGCAGCTGCCGCCGCCGCCGCAGGCCGAGGACAGAAAAATATTATGCTCGGCCAGGGTGGTTAATAACTTCCCGCCGGGAGTCACCTGCAGCTCTTTGCGGCCGTTAATTTTAATGGTGAGACTGCCGCCGGGCAGCAGGGTCTTTTTGGCCAGGACAATGAGGCTGACCAGGACGAACTGGATAAGTACAAAGCATAAGACTCCGGCGTAAATTTCGCTCATCGGCTCAGACCTCCAGGCCGCTCAGGCCCATGAAAGCCATGGCCATAAGGCCGGCAATAATAAAGGATAACCCCAGGCCCCGCAGACCGGCCGGTGGATCGGCGTATTCCAGCTTTTCTCTGATTCCGGCCAGGGCAACCACGGCGAGAAAAAAGCCGCCGCCGGCCCCAAAGCCATAGGCGGTACTCTCTAAAAAGGTGTAATGCCGTTCCACCATGAACAGGGCCGCCCCGAGAATGGCGCAGTTGACGGTCAGCAGGGGCAGGTAGATGCCCAGGGTATTATAGAGAGCGGGGACGAAACGATCCAGAACCATTTCTAATATCTGAACCACAGCGGCAATGACCCCGATATAGACGAGGAGGCCTAAAAAAGTGAGATCAATCTTCGGGTACCCGGCCCAGGCCAGGGCCCCCGGCTGCAGAAGATGGGTCAGGATCAGGTTGTTTATCGGCACGGTAACAACCATGATGATAAGCACGGCCAGCCCTAATCCCATGGCTGTTTTGACCTTTTTGGAGATGGCCAGAAAGGTGCACATGCCCAGGAATAAACTTAGGGGCAGGTTTTCAATAAAGACGGCCCGGATAATGATATTCAGATAATGTCCCATTAGTCCTTCTCCTGTTGTTCGGGATACATGGAGCGCAGAAGCCAGATCAGCAGGGCAATGATAAAGAAGGCGCTGGCCGGCAGCAGGAGCAGGCCGTTTCTCTCGTACCAGCCGCCGTTGACCGTCAACGGCAGAATCTGATAGCCGAAGAGGGTGCCGGAGCCCAATAACTCGCGGATAAAGGCGGTGAACATGAGGACAAAACCGTAGCCCAGACCGTTGCCGATGCCGTCTAAAAAACTGGCAAGTGGCGGGTTGCTCATGGCAAAGCCTTCGGCCCGGCCCATGACGATGCAGTTGGTGATAATCAGGCCGACATAGATAGAGAGCTGTTTGGAGAGGCTGAAAAAATAGGCCTTTAAAATCTGATCAATAAGAATAACCAGGGTGGCAATGATCATAATCTGCACCCCGATGCGGACGGTGCTGGGAATGCGTTTGCGCACCAGGCTGATAATCAGGCTGGAACAGGCGGTAACCGCCATGACGCAGACGGACATCACAAAGGCGGTGGCCAACTGGCCGGTAACCGCTAAAGCCGAGCAGATACCTAAGACGAGAAGGGCAATGGGGTTACGATTGAGGATGGGGCTGAAGATCAGTTCCCGTTTACTCTCAGACATTATTTTTCACCTCCGGCGGCCTTTTTAATTTCTGCCGCAGACGATCTATAAAGGGCTTGAAGCCATACTTGCCAAACCAGAAATGGAGGAGATTGTTTACCCCATTACTGGTCAGGGTGGCGCCGGTTATACCGTCCACCTCATGGAGAGCGGCAGGTCCCTTGACCTGAACCCCGCCCTTTACCACCTGAAAATCAACCCGGCCGGCCCTGTATATCTTTTTGCCGCGCCAGCCGGCCTGCCAGGCCGGGTTGGCAACCTCAGCCCCCAGTCCCGGGGTCTCGCCATTTTCGTAAAAGGTAATGCCGATGACGGTGTTGAGATCAGCCCCCAGAGCTAAATAACCATACATGGTTGACCACAGCCCCTTGCCGCGAATGGGAAAGACTATGCGGCTTAAGCGGCCGTTCTTTTTGATGAGATAGACCAGAGAGTATTTTTCCAGGCGCTGCAGACCGGCCTGGTCAATGGAACGGGGCAGGGCGCGGCTGCGTTCAGGATCTATAGCGGCCGCCCGTTGATTAAAGATCGCCGGATCAATCTTCCGCTCCGGCACAAAACGGCCCGTGGCAATGTCGATTATCCGGGGCTCCACCGCTGAGGCGAAGAGTTTGTCCACCGCCATACCTTTTTTATAGAGACCCGCGGCCCGCAGGATATTTTTATGCTGGTCAAGACGGCTGTTTTTTATCTGCAGAGGCCGCAGACCCACCGAGGCGGCGGCCACCAGAAAGGAGCAGACAAAGGCCAGGATGAGCGCCGTGTAGAATGGCTTGATATTGGATTCTTTAACCGCCATATCGCAACTTCCTTCTCCTGATATTGGCGGCCAGGACAAAATAGTCAAAGAGGGGCGCGAAGACATTACCTAATAAGATAGCCAGCATTACTCCCTCTGGAAAGGCGGGGTTGGCTACCCGAATGAGGATGGCCAGGGCTCCGATGAGGAGGCCGTAAATCCATTGGCCCGCCTGAGTATGGGGGGCGGAAACCGGGTCGGTGGCCATGAATACCAGACCAAAGGCAAAACCGCCTAAGACCAGATGCCAGTGGAAGGGCACCGCGAACATTGGATTTACCGCACTGCCCATGAGCTGAAAGCCGACGGTCATGGCCGCGCCGCCTGAGAGCATGGCAAGCATTATCCGCCAGGATGCCACTCCGGTTATAAGTAGAAAAACGGCTCCCAGCAGACAGGCCAGGGTGGAGGTTTCACCCATGGAACCGGGAATGACCCCCATGAAGGCCTGCATCCAGGTGATATTAAGGGCGTTGACGGCATTGCTGCCATGGGTCGCCGCGGCCAGGGTAGTGAGGGGGGTGGCCCGGCTCAAACCGTCCACCGCTGTCCATACCAGGTCGCCGCTCATCTGGGCCGGATAGGCGAAGAAGACAAAGGCTCTGGCCGCCAGGGCCGGGTTCATGAAGTTACGGCCCACCCCGCCAAAGACCTCCTTGGCGAAAACAACCCCGAAGCTGATCCCCACTGCCACCTGCCACAAGGGGATCGCCGGAGGCAGGATGAGGGCGAATAGAAGACTGGTAACCAGAAAGGCCTCGGACATTTCGTGGCCGCGAATGATATTAAAGACACATTCCCACAGGCCGCCCACCGTCAGGCTGACGAGATAGACCGGCAGAAAATAGAGGCCGCCATGGAGAATGTTAGACCAGAAATTTTGAGGATCGCAGCCGATATGGGCCATGAGTGCCCCTCTCCAGCCCGGCGGGGTGGAGATCCCCAGGCCGGCAAGGGCGCTGTTGGCCTGATAACCGGTATTCCAGAGGGCCATGAAGACACAGGGCAGAAGCGCCATTACCACCAGTACCATAATCCGCTTCAGATCCATGCTGTCCCGGATATGGGGGGCGGTACTGGTGCGTCTGTTACTGCCCATGACAAAGGAATCCGCCGCCTCGAAAAGGGGATACCAGCGCCGCAGGCGGCCCTCCGGCTGAAAATGAGGGGCGGCCTTATCTAATAAATTGTTTAACCAGTTCATTTAATCGTCATTCACCCCTCGTCGTAAATTCTGTCCAGCACCCGGCGCAGCATGGGGCCAAAATTGTTTTGCCGGGGCAGACAAAGGAGCACAGGGCCAGATCCTCTTCAATCAGTTCGAGACAGCCCAGTTCCCGCGCTTTTTCCGTATCCTCATTGGCCAGGGACTTTAAGAGGGCGGTGGGAATAATATCAAGGGGCATTACCTGCTCATAGGTGCCCAATGGGAAGATGGCCCGGCGGCCGCCCCAGGCGGCGGTGGACATGGTGAATTCGTGTTTTGGTAAAAAGCTGGATAAAAAGAGACCGCGGCAGGAATAACGATTTCGGCCTGGTCGCAGCCAGTTGAGCAGTCCGCGTCCGGCATCGTCCCGTAAGGCGCAGACCTGAAGGTGATAGCGGCCTAAATAGGTCTCTTTGCCCCTGGCCGCGTAACCGTTAAGCAGCGAGCCTGATACAACCCTGGCGGCCGGGCTGAATTCGTTTTGGCATAATTCGGTGATATTCGCTCCCAGCCGGGTTTTGAGGAGCCGGGGCTGCCGGGCTGCCGGCCCGGCTATGGCGATTATTCGTTCGTTATGCGGACGGCCGCTTTGACCGAGACTTCCCAGGGCGATAACGTCCTGATACCCTATATGCCAGATTATTTTGTCTTTACCGACCGGATCTACAAAATGGATATGGGTAGAGGGCAGACCGGCGGGATGGGGGCCATGAAATTCGTGTACTCTGATATTGGGCAGGGAAGTGATGTAATCATCGGCTGCTGTTTGCAGACAGAGATGAATTGTCGGGGCCAGGGCTTGAAGCAGCTTAAGACCCCGCTTAAAAAATTCCTGCCGGTGATTGATAATCAGCGCCGGGTCAGGGGCCAGGGGCCGGGTGTCCATGGCGGTTACAAATATGGAGTGGGGCGTGGTTCCGGGAGACGGTACACGGCCATACGGCCTGGCTCTGAAGGCCGTCCACAGGCCTGATTCAAGCATGAGAGCGCGGATGGCGGTGCTGTCGTTTGTGGTGGGAACCGCGAAGGAAAGCTCCTCCTCTTTGTCGTTTAGCTGGATGACGATGGATTCAAAAAGGCGCTTGGGGCCGCGGTTAATTGCCGTGATTATTCCGCCGCCGGGGGCGGTGAAATTAACTCCGGGATTCTTTTTGTCGCTGAACAGGAGCTGGCCGCCCTTTACCTCTTCGCTTTCACGCACCGCCATGGTTGGCTTCAGCCCCGGATAATCCCGGCCCAGGAGAGCCAGTGTCGTTATCGGCCGGGCCGGGCTTATTTGCTGAGCCGGTTTTCCCTGGATGGGGATATCAAGGCCCTTTTTGAGTTTGAACACCGTCATAATCAGCTGAAAAATCCCGGACTCTGGTGATGGGTAAGATTCTTGGCGATAAAATAACCCTCACAACCGGGCATATTCCGCAGCATATTCAGAGAGGCCTTGACGCCCATGACCATAGTGGCCGTTGCCAGAGAATCGGCCAGGGCGGTATTCGGGGCGGTAATGGTGCTGCTGGCCAGCTCCGGCGGTGAATAACCGGTGGCGGGATTAATAATGTGATTACGGCTGAAGTCGGGACTGTAGGCCTGCATATAATCCCCGGAAGTGGCAATGGCCCGGTTGCTGGTTCGCAGTACCACCAGGGGCCGGGGGCGCTTGGGACGTGGATTTTCGATACCGATGCGCCAGAGGGCGTTATCCGCCTTGCGTCCCTGTACCATGAGATCGCCGCCCGCCTCGACATAGAGGCCCTCGAAGCCGTGCTTTTTGAGAACAGCAATGCCCTCATCAACAATATAGCCCTTGGCGATACCGTCCAGAGTTATACCCATGCCGGGTCTCGTAAGGCTTATTCTATTTTTATTGATAACGAGACGCCGGTAATCCACCAGTTTCAGGGCCTGTTTAATCTGCGCCGCCGGTGGTTGTGATTCTCCCCGGTGCCCTTGTTGCAAAAGGAGCAGGGGCAGCATGGTGACGTCAAAGGCTCCGGCTGAGCGGCGGCTGATTTTATGGGCCAGGGCCAGTACCCGCTTCAGGTCGGGACTGGGATTATGCAGGAAACCGTCGTGGTTAAGAATGCCCACTTCGCTGGCGGGCTGATGACGGTTTAAAAGACCGGTTAAATGCTGCATGCGGTCGAGGGTGGCAGTCATGGCCGTGTTTAAGGTATCCTGATCCGGGCCGTAAAGGGTGAGGTTGAGGATGGTACCCATCATGGGCTGGCTGCGGCGGCAGACCTCATAACGGCTTCCGCCGCCAATAAGCCCCGCATACCAGCCGGCACCGGCGGCCCCCGCTACCGCCACTATCTGCAGGAATTTACGTCTGTTGATAATGGAGCCTCCGGCTGTCTGGTCAGCCTTTGACTTTGTATTACGCATATCTGCTACCTCCCATGGTTCAAGGCTTTGTGTCACATTGTAGTGGATTGGGAATTTTATGCAAGAGAATAGGAAAAATTATGGTTTTCTCTCCGCCTTATTTCTATTTCAGCTCTATTCCAGCGTCAAGGGCGGCATCGGCGGCATGTTCCGCGAAAATTCTGGCGAAACCCACATCCTCGCCCAGTCCTTTGCGGACAGTAGTTACGGTGCAGCCCGCTGCCGTAAGGGTTGATTTCCAGGAACCTGGCTCATCCCCGGCCATATCCTCTATAGTGTGGATGCCGGCTGTTATCATAAACGGTTTCAGCAGCACTCTATGGATATTGGCCCTTTGCAGTTGGGCCGTCACGTCCCGCAGGGAGGGAAAGCCTTCCACGCAGCCGATAATGGTGAGGACATCGGGGTAGAGCTGCCGCATCTGTTCGGCAAATTCAAGATAGCTGCCCCCTGATGGGAAATAGTTATTGCCATGGCCCATATAGACCAGAGCCGCCCTCTCCTGTCTTGCCAGAGCGGCATCAGCGCTCAGACGCCGGGCCGCAGTCTCGATATCCCGGGCGTAGTGATGGCGGGGGCCGCAACTACCCAGGGCCGGACGGCCCATTACCATCCGCTGAAAGGGCTTGTGCTTTTTTTTGATGGTCTCGATACCGTCTAAGGCCTTGACATAATTTATCAGGTCATGAAATTCCTCGCCGGCGTCAATAAAGGTGGGCTGCACCACCAGGGTGTTGTAACCGGCTTCCTGAAGGTCGGCCATGGCGGCCAGAGGACCTCGGATATGTATAATCTCCGCCGGAATATCCTGATACTGGCGGAGACAGGCGGGATCAAGAGCCCTTTTCTGCCATATTTTACGAATAATATTGGAGGTGAATGAGATATGTACCGGGGTAGCCGGGAAGCGTTTCTGGGTCTCACGCTGAATTAAAAGGAGTGATTTTAAGGCAGGTTCCACCGTGGTGCCGAACATGGCCATGAGGATGGCATTTTTATGCCGCTGAAATTTTTTGTTCTGTAATTCCATACTGTTTCTGACTTTTGTTTATAGTGAAGTTTTACGCTGCAGGAATACTGCAAATGGTACTCCTGGCGAGCTGATACGATTATTCATATCGTAACTTACTGCGTATTGCTTGTCGAGTCTGGAAACAGAAGATGAAAAAAGTTTCTTCTCTGACTTGACTTGAGAATTATTGGCAATTACTTTATAATTAATCATTGGCTGATAAACTTTATTATTATATTTAAAGGAGGTTTTTTTTATGTTGGAAGTAAGTGAGTTGGCAATTACTAAATTGAAGGAATATATTGCCCAAAACAATATTGATTCGGCGATTCGTGTTTCCCTGATGCAGGGCGGTTGATCCGGCCCCTCTCTGGGGTTGGCTCTGGATGAGCTGAAAGACGACGACGAAAGTTATGACCATTCTGATTTAACCTTTCTCGTGGCGCAGGAACTGATGCAGACCTGCGGCGCGATTAAGCTCGATTATCGGGATGCTGGTTATCAGTCTGGATTTTCCATTACCTCAACTAATCCCATCAGCAGCGGGGGCAGTAGTTGCGGCTCGTGCGGCTCTGGTGGCTGCGGCTGATCGTAAAACGTTACTTGTTTTATCCAGAGGCCCCTGAACTTTATGGTTCAGGGGCCTTTTTTATTACTCCTTCTCCCCTTCTTTGTTGTGGTAAACCCGCATCAGATCCATATTCCGGCGAGCTGCTCGCCACATTTGCCGCAGCGCCCGTCAGTCAGGTTGTTTTGCCTGATATTGAAACCAAAGCGCTGGATCAGCTCTGTGCCGCATGCCGGGCAATAGGTGTTTTCTCCGCCTTCACCAGGGATATTACCCTCATAGACATACTGCAGCCCTTCATCAAGACCGATTTTTCGTGCCTGGCGCAGGGTGGATGCCGGTGTGGGCTTCCGGTTTACCATCTTATAGGTGGGATAAAAGGCGGTTACATGCCAGGGGATGGCGGGAGAAACTGATTTGATGAAACGGGCAATGCCGCTTAACTCTTCAGGTGAATCATTCAGGCCCGGAATAATAAGCGTGGTGACTTCCACCCAGACCCCAAGTTCATGCATGAGCCGTACGTTATCGAGTACCGGCTGTAGTCCGGCCCCGCAGACTTTTTTGTAAAAATCATCGCTGAAGGCCTTGATGTCAATATTAATGCCATCAAACAGCGATGCCATATGCCGGGTAACCTGCGGGGTCATATAGCCATTGCTGACCAGGACATTCTTCAAATGCTGTTCATGGGCAAGCAGGGCGCAATCGGCGGCAAATTCATAAAAAATTGTCGGCTCCACATAGGTATAACAGACACTGGCGCACCCGGCCTGCACGGCTTTTTCAACAACGGTCTCGGCCGTGCGTTTATTGCCGGCTGTTTCGCCGTGATGAGAATGGGGATATTGAGAGATGTCGAAATTCTGACAATGCAGACAATGAAAATTACAGCCAACCGTGGAGATGGAGAAGGCGCTGCTGCCGGGGAGAAAATTGAACAGAGGTTTTTTTTCAATGGGGTCGACATGCTCGGCAATAAGGCGGCCATAAACCAGGCTGTATAAAACCCCGTCTCTGTTTTCCCGTACCCCGCAGATGCCTCGTTTGCCATCTTTTATATGACAACGATGGCTGCATAGTTCACAGATAACCTCGTTTCCTCTGCCAATCCGGTAGAACATAGCCTCTTGCATATGTTTATCCTTATTTCGTCTTTGCAACGAACGGTTCAGCCACTTATTTCTGTTTTTGATAGAGTCCTGTAAACTCGGTATGGGCGATGATATGATTCTGCATAGCCTGCAGCAGGGTGGTTTTGTCGGGTTGATCCAAATCCGGCAGCATGGTGTCTAAGGCGTAGAGTTTGAAAAAATAGCGGTGTCTGCCGATGGGCGGGCAGGGGCCGCCGTAGCTGGTACGCTTGAAGTCGTTGATCCCCTCCCTGGTACCATTGGGTAAATTTGTTACAGCCTCGACAAGGCCGGAAGTGGCGGGAGGCAGATTGTAGAGCAGCCAGTGAACCCAGGTCATTTTGGGGGCGGCCGGGTCTGGAGCGTCGGGATCATCAACAATCAGGACAAGACTTCTGGTGCCCTCCGGTACTCCGGAAAAGGTCAGGGGCGGGGAGATATCATCTCCTTCACAGGTAAAGATGGTCGGAATAAGCTGGTTTGTATTAAAGGCTGGTGAAGTTATGGTAAGTGTCATTTTCCCTCCTTGTCCAAATGAATATTGGCTGCGGAATAACAGTAGACCACAGGCAAGCAGGATAAGAATACCTTTGCCCGCTCTGACAATATGTGATGCACGTGTATCCATATCAGAGGACAATAAACACACTGTTCTTTATATGCAAAGGAATTTTGTTTTTTCGGCTTGATGGTGTTGTAAAAAACCTGGTCTACTGCATTGTGGCGTTTCGGCATGCCTCGGAGTCTCACCGCGTTCGCTGACCTGTATATCGAACTTTTCGCCGTTTTCGCTTAGCGGACTTCTTCGCCGTCTTTAGTAAGTGATGGACTTTTTACGAGTCCATCACTTATTGGAAAATAGTGGTTGACAATGGGGTATCTGTTGTTTACCATATTGCTAAATGGCGATATGGTAAACAATGAGCGGACTATGTGATTCGATATTCCTTGTTCGATATTGGAGTCTACCGCTTACGATTTTTATATAAAGTTCTTAACCGGATACAATTAAAATTAAATTCAGGGGAAAGGCGATGAAACTAACCATATTGGTACTGTTATGTATATGGTGGGCGGCAATACCAGCCTGGGCTGCGACCATTGGTGAGCTTTTAGAGGCAGCCGCTCATCAGCCGAATGTGGAGATGAGCGAGCTGATGGTACGGGAAGGTAATTTGCGCTTCAAAGCGGCCTCGGCAGCTCTTTATCCTGAACTTGATCTTTTTGGTAAGGTCGAGACTTATAACTCCCCAACAAATCTGCGGCCTATGCCTCCTACTGAAGCTGCTGACGGCGGGGCTTTGCCTTTTTCTCATAATATACTCCGTTATGGCCTCTCCTTTCAGATCCCGCTGTATATTGCCCGGATTTACCGTTTACGGGAGAAAATGAATCTTCTGGCCCGGAAAAGCGCTGTTGCCCGCCAGATAAATCTGGTGAGCCGCGAGGCGGCGGTGGTCTCTTTAAACAGCAGTTATCATTATCTTGAACAGTTGAATAAGGCTGTAGATGCTCGGCTTAAATCTTTAACTGAAACCAGAGCTGATGCGGCTTTGAAGGTCAAAAACGGCCGAAGTCCAGGGGCTGAATTGATGAAAATTGACAACTCTGTTATCGCCCTTGATGAGCAGAAAAATGATTTGGCGGTAAGGATGCTTAATGTCCGGCGTGATCTTCGGAAGTTCACCGGCCTCATGGTCCGCAGTCCGGTGGGTATGCAACTGGCCGCCTCCCCGGTTGGCAATAATCTTGACCTTATTGGGATTAAACTGCAGAAAATTGATCTGGCGGCTCAGAAGAAGGAGGAAGAGCAGGTGAGGGCCAGGCGTTTTCCAAAGTTGTCGCTTTACGGTACCATCTCCGGCAATGATGGTGAGGCCTATAATACCAATTCTCATATTTTCCGTTCCTATAATTTTATAGGTCTTGGCCTTACCATGCCGCTCTTTGATAAAAGACTCAGTGTGGATGAGGATATTGCCAGGGTGCAGATGGAGAAGGCGGCTAAAAAATTGCTTGATATCGAAATTGAATTAAGCGCTTTGGAAAAGAATCTCAAGGAGCGCCTGCCCATTGTCAATAAATCTCGCCAGTTAGCCGGACAATCGCTGGAGAACAGTAAGCAGTTACTGAAAATTGCCCGTATTTCATATGATGCAGGACGAACAACCACTGAGGAATATCTGCGTTATGAGGTCCAGGTGTTCTCGGCTCAGGCCAATCTTGCCAGGGCTGTTGATGCCAGATGGCAGATTATTACCAAACAGGCCGTTCTGTACGGCACCGATCTTAGAGGAGTTGTCAGATGAAGAAGATTATAGTCGTGGCCTTAGTGCTTATTGTGATTGTCAGTGCCGTAAGTTTGCTCAAAAAACGTAAAAACAATTTGAGCAAGGCCTCTGTTGCCGCCGTTTTGCCGGTGGTGGTGGATACCGTCCGGCTGTGGACTGCCCCTGTGGTTCTGACTTTGCCGGCAATGGGCCTGGTGGCTTCAGATATCTCCACCACCCTGTCCACCAAGGTCAGCGGTCGGGTCATAAGGGTTTATAAACAGGAGGGTGACGTGGTAAAAAAAGGCGATAAGCTGGCCACTATTGATTCCAGCGCCTTAATTGCTCAGAAGAAGGGACTGCGCCTGAAGATGGAGGGAATCGGCTTTCAGATCGCTGGTAATCTGGAAAATATCAAGGCCCTTAAAACTTCACTTGCCGCCGCTCAGGATACTCATGCCCGCACTCTGGAGTTATTGGCGGTAAAAGGAGCTTCACAGGAGCAGTCCAGTAAGGAGATAGCTGATATTGCTCTTATTCGGGCCAGAATCTCGGCGGCGCGAAACGGTATCTCTACTTTGAAAAGGAGCCGGGACAGCCTGGAACAGAGCATTAAAGAGGTCAATTCCCTTCTTGTTTATACTGATATTACTGCCCCCATTGCCGGCACTTTGAGTAAACGGCTGATTATGGCCGGTGATCTCGCCATGCCCGGTAAGCCTCTGTTCAGGATTGCCGCCCGTACCGGTCTTTATGTTAATTTGTCTCTTCCCGATAACCTCCAGGCGGCTAAAATTATTGTTCTTGGAAAAGAACTGCCATTGACCGCCAAGAACGAAGCCGGTGCCGCTGGACTGGCGCAATATATCGCCCCCTTGCCTGATGATTCCGGGCTGGTGGAGGGGCAATATCTGAACGTTAAGGTTGTGGTTTATGAGGATGCCGATGTTCTGGTTCCGATTGACGGTCTTTTATCCGTGGGTGGTAAATCCTTTGTCTTTACCTACGATCATGGCAAGGCCGTGAAAACGGCGGTGCGGATTGTGGCCCGTGGTCAGGAGGGCGTGGTTATCCGGCCTGATTTAAATGGCCAGACCATTCTTCTTGCCAAACCGGATATCCTGCTGCGGGCCGCTGCCGGGGCCCCGATTCAGACGGTGGGTGCTGGGAAACAGAAGTCAGGAGAGAAAAACGGAGGGCGGAGCAATGGCTGACCACCTTGCGGTATCTCCCGATTCTATTGATAAAAAAGGGCTTTTTGATTTTTTTTATACCCGGCCATATTTGCTATACAGCATCATTGCCGCCTTTTTTGTCCTGGGTATCTATGGTCTTAAGACCATGCCCAAGAATCTCTTTCCCGATTCAGACCGGCCTACGGTTATTGTTATGACTGTAGTGCCGGGCGCCACCCCTAATGTAGTGGCGGCCACGGTTTCCAAACCCATTGAGATGGAGCTTTCATCGCTGTCACTTATCCGCCAGGTAAGCTCC
>JAJRZN010000152.1 GCA_024275235.1 Deltaproteobacteria bacterium | reverse complement strand
CGGGACAGCAATGGTAATGAAGTGGATGTAATTATTGAGTCCGGAGACAAACTGATGCCGGTGGAAATCAAATCCGGCAAGACAGTTAACCGGGAGTTCTTTCACGGGCTGGAGAAGTGGTTGAAACTGGCCGGCGACCAGGCATATTCTCCCGCCCTGATTTATGGCGGCGATGAGAGCTTTAATCAAAAAGGAATCCAGATAACTTCCTGGAGGGAATGCGGCACTTTACCGGCATAAATCATGGAGGGCTACCATACTTAACTGTTGACGTCATCAAACGGTAATATCAAGGGCAGAAGGGGGTAAATATGAAGGCACAGAACACCCCATTGCAAGATATGGAGCATGAGTAGACAGAGGAAATGCTCCCCGCTGACAGTTTTGGTTTTGTATTTACCTGCTTTTGCATGAAAATATCGAAAGATAACCCGGCCGTTTTCACCTTTGAGAATATCCTTTTCCGGTATAACGCTCCGGTATAGCCGAGATAGATGATTGCCGTGCCTCCTGCAAGTCAGAGCTTGACATATCAACCAAAAAGCGGCATTCTGAAAAGATTTCCGCCAAATCAGTATTATCAAATTTTCACTGTTCGTAATCAAAAAAAATATATAAGCCAATGACAAGCAATAATACAACAGACAAGGCCGCCGAGCTGCCCAAATCCTATGAATTTCACGAGGTAGAAGAGCGCTGGTACCAGGAGTGGTTAAGCAACAAGTCCTTCAGTGCCCAAATGATCGAGGGCCGGGAATCTTTTTCCATTGTTATTCCTCCACCCAACGTTACCGGAGTACTCCATATAGGTCACGCCTTAAATAATACCCTGCAGGATATCCTGGTTCGTTACCGCCGGATGCAGGGCATGAACGTTCTCTGGGTACCAGGCACCGATCATGCCGGAATTGCCACCCAGAATGTGGTGGAGCGGCAGTTAGCCGCCGAAGGCACCGACCGCCACGCCGTGGGCCGTGAGGAATTCATCAAGCGGGTCTGGAAATGGCGGGCCGAGTCCGGCGGCCAGATTATTAATCAGCTCAAACGTCTGGGCTGTTCCTGTGACTGGGAGCGGGAACGTTTCACCATGGATGAAGGGTTGTCCAAAGCGGTACGCAAGGTCTTCACCACCCTTTACAACGAGGGGCTGATCTACAAGGGTGATTATATCATCAACTGGTGCCCCCGCTGCCACACCGCCCTCTCCGACCTGGAAGTGGAACACGAACCCACCGCCGGTAAGCTCTACAATATCCGCTACCCATTTGCCACCGGCGACGGCCATCTGACGGTGGCCACTACCCGACCGGAGACCCTGCTCGGTGACGCGGCGGTGGCCGTACATCCCGATGACGAGCGTTATAATAAAATGGCGGAAAAAGCGGTGATTCTGCCGCTTGTCAACCGCAGAATACCGCTTATTTTCGACACTCATGTTGAAAGGGAGTTTGGCACCGGAGCTCTGAAAGTTACCCCGGCCCATGATCTTAACGACTTTGAGATTGGCCGCCGCCACGACCTGCCCCTGCTGGTTATTATGGATGATAACGGGGTGATGAACGAGCAGGCCGGGAAGTATATGGGTATGGAGCGCTTCGAATGCCGGGCCCAGATTGTCAAAGATTTAGAAACCGCCGGGCTGCTGGAAAGTATTGAAGATTATGAACACGGCGTCGGCACCTGCTACCGTTGTCATACCGTGGTGGAACCCCGATTATCCAAGCAATGGTTTGTCTCCATCAAGCCCCTTGCCGAAGATGCCATCGCCGCCGTGAAAGATGGCAGAATCCGCCTCCATCCCAAGTCCTGGGAGAACACCTATTATGACTGGATGTATAATATCAGGGACTGGTGCATCTCCCGGCAGATCTGGTGGGGACATCAGATTCCGGCCTGGACCTGTACGGACTGCGGTGAACTTTCCGTATCAGATGAGGATCTCGCCGTCTGCCCCAAATGCGGCAGCTCCAAACTGGAGCGGGAAACCGATGTCTTAGACACCTGGTTCAGCTCCGGACTCTGGCCCTTCTCTACCCTGGGCTGGCCTGACGACACCAGGGAACTGCAATATTTCTATCCCACCTCGGTTCTCATCACCAGCTTTGACATCCTCTTCTTCTGGGTGGCGCGCATGATTATGATGGGCCTGCACTTCAAGGGCGAGGCCCCCTTTAAGGATGTCTATCTTCATGCCCTGGTGCGCGACGCCAACGGCCAGAAGATGAGCAAATCCAAGGG
>JAJRZN010000151.1 GCA_024275235.1 Deltaproteobacteria bacterium | reverse complement strand
GTAAAAAGTCCATCACTAACTAAAGATGGCTAAGTCAGCTAAGCGAAGACTGCGAAAAGTTCGATATACAGCTAAGCGTAGACTGCGAGGCGTGGTGGTTCGACAGGGCTTCGGCCATACATATGGTATGCCGAAGGTCTGTCGAAACGCCACAACGCCGTAGATCGGACTTTTTACGACGCCATCATTTATCGTTTTGAATTAAAGTCGTAAATTTCTTTGATTTGTTGGGCATGGTCAAGGAATATTTTAATGAGACGTGGATCAAAGTGACTGCCGGCACCTTTTTTTATTTCCATTACCGCCTGCTTGAAAGACCAGGGCTTTTTGTACGGCCGGAATGATGTAAGGGCGTCAAAGACGTCACAGATGGCGGTTATACGCCCGGCTAAAGGAATGTTTTTGCCATGCATACCGCGCGGGTAGCCGCTGCCATCCCATTTCTCATGATGGGTGAGGGCTATATTCTTGGCCACCCGCAGGAGTTCTGAATCGTAACCGGATAATAATTGTGCCCCAATGCGGCTGTGGGTCTGCATTAATTTAAACTCATTAGTCGTTAAGCGGCTGGGTTTCAGCAGTATCTGGTCGGATATGCCTATTTTGCCAATATCATGCATGGGCGCGGCCTGGAACAGCAGGGTATTTTTGTAGCTGCTGAGTCCGCTTCCCCGACCGATAACAGCACAATAGCGGCTGATTTTATTTATATGGATCCCTGTCCATTTATCGCGGAATTCTGCCGCTCGAGCCAGGCGGTACACAATTTCCAGCTGGGCCTTTTTGAGTTCAACGGTTCTTTGTTCCACTAATGATTCAAGATGATCCCGGTGAAGGCGTAATTCTTCTTTTGCCTGTCGTAATTCCTCTTCAACCCGCATTTCCTTGGTGACCACAAACAGCAGGCCTAACGACAGGCAGATCTGGTCGTTGTTGTGAGTCTCAATGGTGGCTTGATCTTTGAGCCAGAACGGCGCAGCCTCTGGCGGCGCTATTTTATAGATGGCCTCGGCCATACCCCGCTGTCTAACCTGGCCGCGTATGCGCCAGCGCGCGTTAGTAAGCAGGCGGCGGTCGATTATCTCAGGCTTTATCTGATCCTCGGTTTGGGGCGGCGGATATGTACAGCGGTCAATAATACAGCAGCGCAACCTTCTGGCGGTCTCCCCCGGTTCACATTGTAGCAACGCGGAGAGGCGGAATCCGCTGTATTCGTACCAGATATGGTGGGCTTCATCCATGTGCCAGGCGGCAATATAGGGAATGGCGGAGAGGCCCATCAGCTCTAAGTCTATAAAGCGGGCTATGGCCTTTCGAACATGTGCTTTCAGGGCGTCCGAATAGTCGCCGTTTAGTATGTAACCATGATAGTCATTATGCAGAAAATCTGTAAAACGCCGATCGTTAATCATGGACTAAGCATTACCACGAAAGGCGGGATTGCGAAATAAAAAAAGGGGAGGGATGAGACTGCAAGGTGGGGCTGAAGTTTACATGGTTTTAATAATCAACAGTGTAGCTGAGAAGATGATCCTGCTGGGCCTTGAATAATACCTCTCTGGCCTGTTCAATATCCTGCCCTATCTGGTCGGCTAAGGCCGTCGGGCCGGAAAATTTACGTTCTCCCCGTAGATATTGTAACAGGTTTATTTTGATGTCTTTACCATATATATCCTGGTTAAAATCAAAAATATGGGTTTCGGCGGATATCTTCCGGCCGTGAAAGGTGGGGTTGTAGCCAATATTCAGAACACCGCCATAACACTTGGCATCATAGAAGACCTGGGTGACATAGACTCCATGCTTTGGGCAGAGATCGTCGGCGGCGATGTGAAGATTAGCGGTGGGGAAACCTAATAATCTGCCGCCCCGCTGCTGACCCTTTTGAACTTCACCCCGGATTTGGTAAAAACGGCCCAGGAGCTTCCTCACGTCCCGCATTCGTCCCTGACTTACCAATTCCCTGACTTTGGTACTGCTGACCAGCATATCGTCAACATAGATAGCCTCTATTACTGAAACCGCGAAGCCCTTCTTTTTACCCTGTTCCTGGAGAAAGGCGATGTCGCCTTCTCTGCCCCGGCCCAGGGCGTAATCATAGCCAACCACCAGCTCTTCGACGCCAATACTCTTAATGAGGGCTTCATCCACAAAATCCTGAGCAGAGATGGCCGCGAAGGGCCTGGTGAAGGGGATGATAATCAGGACATCTATATTGGCCTGGGCGATAAGCTCCCGTTTCTGGTCGCAGGTGGAGATTAATTTAATCCCGATATCCGGCCGTACCACCTTCAACGGGTGAGGGGCAAAGGTAATGGCAATACTGGTGCCTTTGTTGCGTCTGGCCTTGTCAACCACCGTCTTGAATAACTGCTGATGGCCAAGGTGAACGCCGTCAAAATTACCAATGGTGACAAAGGGACGGGGAAAGGGTTGTTTAATATCTAAAAGATCAGTATATATTTGCACGTTTACAGCTTCTGTTAAAATTAGTTGGGAATTTGCTAAATTACAACCAAATGGCTGTTAAAGAAAGTAATTTCTGCTAATATCACGACTTGGAGTCGCGTTTTTTTAGCAAAATTTGATAAATTAACTTGACAAATAAGCAGAAAAAACTAAATTAGCCCCCATCTTCAAATGCCGAAGTGGCGGAACTGGTAGACGCGCTAGGTTCAGGGTCTAGTGGGAGTATTCCTGTGGAGGTTCGATTCCTCTCTTCGGCACCATAAAAGAAACAAGGGTTTAGTCTGGTAATACGGGCTAAACCCTTTTTTTATGTCTTCCTGCCTTTCAAATTCCTCCGCAGCTACTTCCCTGCAATTATAGGAGGCTGTCCGGGAATACAGCTCATAAAATATTTTATACCATATACAGGTTGCACGACCCACTAAGGCACTATATGTTGTATAGCCAAAAGAGAAATTTCTAGTTTCGGACAGCCTCTTAGTGAATTGAGAAAAGAAGATGTCACTTTATTGGCTGTATTCAGGGCAATAAACCAGGACATCATGTATACGATATGAGAAAGAATACGCGTAATCCTCTGGAAATATATAAAATTCTCCCTAAAACTAATTGCGGCAAGTGCTTGCTGCCATCTTGCCTGGCCTTTGCCGCGGCGGTGGTTGAGGGCCGCAAAAAGTTGCGGGACTGTCCTGAGCTTGAGACTGCTTTTAATGGTGAATTGTCCGCCAATATTCCCAGTCTTGCGGCCGCGGAGTTTGAACAGGCTGAATTTATGGATAAACTGCAGGATAAAGTTGCTTCTGCCGATTTTCAGGCTTTGGCTCCGCTGATCGGGGCCGTTGCCAAAGATGACTGCCTGATTGTTAACTCTCTCGGCAAGGACTTCAGGGTAAGCCGCCAGGGCGCATTACTCTCTGAATGTCATATCAACTCCTGGGTGCAGGCTCCTCTCCTTTCCTATATTACCAGCAAAAGTCATGCTGAGATAACCGGAAGATGGATATCCCTGCGGGAGATAAGGGGCGGTATTGACTGGCAGGGCCTGTTTACGAGCCGTTGCGAGACGCCGTTGCGTAAACTGGCGGACGATAACCCTCATCTCCTGGAGGATATAATCGAACTTTTTGCCGGGCGGGAAGTTGAATGGTATCAGGCTGATATTGCTCTAATTCTTCATCCTCTGCCCAAGATCCCTATCCTTATCTGTTATCAGTCCCCCGAAGATGATCTGGAGTCGTTATTGACCATTTTTTTTGATGAATGCTGTGCGGTGAATCTCCAGATTAAATCTATTTTCACCCTCTGCGCGGGGCTGGTGCGGATGTTCACTAAAATAGCGGAACGCCATCTATAGTTAGTTGTTCACGTAATGCCCTTGTCTTGCCAAGTGGACTTTGTTAAATTAAAGGGGTGCGGTTAGTGGTGATTTTGTAAGATAAAAAAATGAAAGGAATATAAGATGGCGGAAGAGGCGAATAAAATTATCTATTCCATGATGCGGGTTAGTAAGTATTATGATCAGAAACCTGTTTTGAAGGATATCTCCCTGTCCTATTTTTATGGGGCTAAAATCGGGGTGTTGGGCCTGAACGGGTCGGGCAAAAGCTCGCTGCTCAGGATTCTGGCCGGGGTTGATAAGGATTTTAATGGTGAGATAAGCCTGTCCTCTGATTATAGTATTGGTTACCTGGCTCAGGAACCGGAATTAAAGTTAGAGAACACAGTGCGTCAGGCCGTGGAGGAAGGGGTACGGGAGACTGTTGATCTGCTCGCCGAGTTTAATCGGATCAATGAAAAGTTTGCTGAACCTATGAGTGATGATGAGATGAATGAGCTCATTCAGCGCCAGGGCGAGGTGCAGGAAAAACTCGATCATCTGAATGCCTGGGAGCTTGATTCACGGCTGGAAATGGCTATGGACGCCCTGCGCTGTCCGCCGCCGGATGCCATTATCAAGGTCTTGTCCGGCGGCGAGAAACGGCGGGTGGCGCTCTGCCGTCTGCTTTTGCGGGAGCCCGATATTCTGCTCCTGGATGAACCAACAAATCATCTTGATGCCGAGACTGTTGCCTGGCTGGAGCATCATCTCCAGCAATATAAAGGGACGGTAATTGCCGTTACCCATGACCGCTATTTCCTGGATAATGTCGCAGGCTGGATTCTGGAACTGGATCGGGGCCGCGGTATTCCCTGGAAGGGGAACTATTCATCCTGGCTGGCCCAGAAGCAGAAGCGTCTGAGCCAGGAGGAGAAGCATGAGTCGAGCCGCCAGAAGACCCTGGCGCGGGAGCTGGAGTGGATCAGGATGAGCCCCAAGGGGCGGCATGCCAAGGCCAAAGCCAGAATTAAATCCTATGAAGATTTACTGAATCAGGGGCGTCAGGAACGTCTTGAGGATGTGGAAATTTTTATTCCGCCCGGTCCCCGGCTTGGCAAGCTGGTTATAGATGCTGAGCATGTCAGTAAAGCCTTTGGTGATAAACTGCTGCTGGCTGATTTAAATTTTTCCCTGCCCGCTGGCGGTATTGTTGGGGTTATCGGGCCTAACGGGGCGGGTAAGAGTACTCTGTTCAAGATGATCTGCGGCGTGGAAAAGCCGGATTCCGGGGCAATCAGGCTGGGGGAAACGGTTAAACTGTCCTATGTGGATCAAAGCCGGGATAATCTTGATCCGGAAAAGTCCATCTGGGAGGTTGTCTCCGGCGGCCGGGATACTATAATTCTTGGTGACCGGGAGGTTAATTCCAGAGCCTATGTGGGGCGGTTTAATTTCTCCGGCCGGGCGCAGCAGCAGAAGGTGGGGCTGATGTCCGGTGGTCAGCGTAACCGGGTACATCTCGCCTGTATGCTGAAGGAGGGGGGTAATGTTCTGCTTCTTGACGAGCCCACCAATGATTTAGATATTAATACCCTGCGGGCCCTGGAAGAGGCTCTGGAAAATTTTGCCGGATGTGCCGTGGTTATCAGTCATGACCGCTGGTTTCTTGATCGTATCGCAACTCATATCCTGGCCTTTGAAGGCGATAGCGAGGTGGTGTGGTTTGATGGTAATTATTCGGAATATGAGGCGGATTATAAACGGCGTTACGGGGGAGATGCCAGCCAGCCGCACCGTATTAAATACCGCCGCCTCACCAGGTGACGGGACTGGCGGTATCAGCAGGGATGGTGCTGTAAGTCTCGTCCGCCTGATTTGCGGCCTCTTCCTCTTCTGCCATATAGAGGGCGACGGTCTCTAAGAGGTCCGGCCTGCCATGCTGAAGGCCGTTGATGGTCAACCAGAGATAAGGGTCACTGTCATACCAGCGCTGGCGGGAATTATCCAAGGGGAATTCAAGGATAAATTTTTCTAAAAGATCAGGGCTGTGGCGGCGGATAATGGCCATTATCCCCTGCAACAGAGCGTCTCTGCGATCTCTTTCCATATCTTTCATCGCGTCTATATGGCGTCCCAGCTTTTCGTATTTGTCATACCAGCGCATCTTCCATACCTCATCTTTTTGTGAGTAACTATAATTGCTATTCAGCGAAGAGTGCAAATTACCCTAAACTCGTAATTGTAACTGTTCCGTCAGGGTATAGCTGAACAGTTATATTGATTTTAGCATAATTATGCGCTGGAGTGGGCATGAAATTTTTAATTCTGGTTCGGAATTCTTGAATGCCTGCCTTCAGGGGCGCTTTAGTAGATGAAGGGTATTAAACGTTTGGTGTGGCGGCAATAACTGCGGTATTGCGGGTCTCTCTGCAGCCAGAGGTTCTCTTCGTAGTGCAGCTTGGCCAGCAAATTGATAAGCAGAGCAGCATAAATTACAGTGTTGGTCAGGTGCCAATACATAACCACAGGGCCCAGCATGGATAATAAGACACTGCTGTACATCGGATGGCGGATATAACTATATACGCCGTTGGTGACCAGGATGCTGTTTTCTTTTGGGATGGGGCGGATATTAAAGCGGCCTGGCCCCATGCGGCGTATCTGGCGGATGGCGGCCCAGGCCAGGGCAAGACCGGGGAGGCCGACCATAAGGCCGTATGGATGGCGTATGGGGCCGAAGGGTAGTAAAATCAAGCCGATACACACGAATTGGATAATGACAAAGATCATTGTCTGGGAACTGGATTAGGCTTTCTAAAGCCACTTAAAGGTGTATTTTTTAATAAATTTAACCGGATTATAAGACATTTTGGCCTTGCGCAGACCCTCGTTGCCGAGATCCTGTTCCCGGTTTACAAAAATAAATTCCGGATTAGCTGCTAGAAACATCTGGTTGATGGCCTGATATATGCCTTTATAGCCCCCCATACCCTTTTCGAAATGGACGATCAGGGTGTCCGGGCGAATAATCTCGGCAACGATAAAGGCCGCGACATCAAATTCATTTACCATGATTACGCCGCCTAGGAGGTCGGGCAGGGTGGCGTAATCATGGAGAACCTTGCTGATTACTCTGTCCTCGGCGGCCAGACCGGCTGAGGCCTCACAATTACGCCAGGTACACCAGTTTAACTGCATCTTTAATACCTGGTCGACAAAGGGTTGTTCCATGGGGATGTAATGCCAGTCGTGCTTACTCTTAAACTGGTTCAGCAGATTTTTCTTTTTATGGAATTTTCTGCCCTTTAGAGTGATTAATTCGTTGGTATCATAGATGTAATCCCAATGTTCTCTGGCCTCCTCTCCGGTTATAACATGGGCCGCCTGAGTCTGCCAGAGTCCGGCCAGTTTTTCCGGAACCCGGATAACAGGCAGTCTCTCGGCAAGCTCCAACAGCCGGGATTGCCAGTCAACGGCCTCCCAGTTTCCCACCGGTGCCCAATAGGCGGGATACGGCAGGCTCTGGCGCAGCCAGACCAGGTCATTATCCCAGGCCCAGGTCAGACCGTATTCCTGCGCCCAGGCCCATATATTTACAAAGCTGTAGTCGGAGGCGGCCTGCGGCGCGGCAGCTAAACGGCAGCGGTATTCCTGCATTGAATCATGAGTTATGGTGGTGAAGTTGTCCGGCGTTATCAAAATATAGTGCTCTTCTGTAAATATTCAAGAAGTTGGACTGTTTGATACATTGCGTTGAAGCAGATCCATACCCCTGTTGTCTGTCTTCTGATTTGCAAAAGTGACTGAACAGATTATTGCAGGTTTCTTTTGCTGGTAATTTTTAACATGGTGGCTATCTTTTAACGTAATTACTCACCCTATGACTGCAAAAATGGCAAGATTATCCACCCGTATAATATTGACAAAAACATGGGAGTCGTCAAGCCTTTTATCCAAAGGCCTTCCGCCACGGCCAACGGTAATTAAAAAGATGAGTCCGCCCGCCAAAAAATCGTTTGCTTATCTCACTTAGTTTGAGTAATTTATTTTTTTCGTAAAATTCTATCCGGAGCGGCCATATATGCAAGACCTAAGCCTTATCAAGATGTTTATCAATGCCGGGCCTACGGTGAAATTTGTTATGCTGCTGCTTTTAAGTTTCTCCATCGGCTCCTGGTATATTATCTTTAACAAACTCATCCTTTACAAAAAGGTACGGCAGGATTCAGCCTTGTTTCTGGAGCGCTTCTGGCAATGCAAAAATTTAAGTGATGCCATTGGCTCTGCCGAAGAAACGCCACTGAGTCCGGAGGCCAATATTTTTATCAGCGGCTATAATGAACTGCAAAAGTTAAATAAAAAACGGCCCATGGTCGGCGGTGGTAACGATACCCTTGATATGCGGCTGGCCGGGATGGACAATCTTAAACGGGCAGTTAACCGGGCGGCGGCCGGGGAGATGGAAAATCTGGCCCGGACTCTTAACTTTCTCGCCACCACCGGCAGCGCTACCCCCTTTATCGGCCTTTTTGGCACGGTCTGGGGTATAATGAGTTCTTTTCACGGTATAGGCCAGCGGGGTTCCGCCTCGCTGGCTGTGGTGGCCCCCGGTATTTCTGAGGCTCTGGTTGCCACTGCCGCCGGTTTGGCGGTGGCCATTCCAGCGGTAATATTTTTTAATAATTTTGCCAGCCGTCTGAATTATTTTGAAAATGATATGGATCGTTTTACAACCGATTTTTTAAATCTCATTGAACGTGATGTCATTGGCCGGTCGGCTGAATAGTGGAGGCGGGCGTGGTAAATATTAACAATCACAATCAGAGCGGCATAAGCGAATGAGACGAAGCAGGCAGCGGCGCATGATGTCGGAAATAAATGTCACGCCAATGGTGGATGTCATGCTGGTGCTTCTGGTTATTTTTATGGTGACCGCGCCCATGATGACCCAGGGCGTTGATGTGGATCTACCCAGGACGACCTCCAGGGCGTTGCGCCAGAAAGAAACACCAATTGTTATCAGTATTAATAAACGAGGCGATATTTTTTTGAACCGGGTTAAGGGCAATGAGAAAATTCTGCGGCGGCAATTGCGGAAACTGGCTTTAAACGATGGTACTAAGCGGCCGATCTATCTCAAGGCTGACCGCCGGGTGCAATACGGTGTGGTGGCGGTGGTTATGGCCGATATAAAGGCCGCCGGGTTCAATAAACTGGGGATGGTGACCAAGCCCAGAGAAAGACGCTGATATATCCGGGCCCTCATGACTGAATTTTTTACCTTAGCAGGGAACGGGACTCAGGCCCCGTACAGGAAGATGCCGCTGGTTCTAACAGTGCTTCTGCATCTTGCTGTTTTTCTGCTCTTGATCATGCCGCCGGCATTTTTGCAGCCCAGGCATAATTTCCAGGAAATTCAGACCATTAACCTTTTTACTGCCGCTGAACTTAAAGCAAAGCTCAAGCCGCCCCGCCGTCATATAGCGCCCACCAGGGTAAGTCCCCCTTCCCGGCCACGGCGCCTGGCGCCACCCCTTCCTGTGCCGGTGAAGGAAGTTAAATCAATTAATATTGATCAGCCGCCCCCGGTTTTGGCCAAACCTGCCAAGGTGGTATCTTTAAGGCCCCGCAAGCTCAAGAAGAAGGTTCCGCCGGTAGTTAAGCATGAAAAAATCAACGATGAGTTGTTACGGCGGGGGCTGGAGGGCATAAGAGCCCGGCTTAAGGCCAGGCAGGAGGCCCGGCAGGTAAAAAGCGCTTTGGCAGAGCTGGTGAAGAACCTGCAGGCAGCGAAAAGCGCCCCGGCCCCGCTGAAAAACAAACCAGCTCCATCTGCCGCGCCTGATACAACGAAGGAGGTTCAGGTCGGGGCGGAATCTAACCAGGCTGCCCGTAACGCTGCTGAGGCCGCCAGCTTTAAGCTGGCTCTGCGGCGTTATTATATGCTTATTTCATTGCGGATACACGAGCATTGGTCATTGCCGAAGACTCATAGTTGGGATAAATCCTTAGAGGCGGTGGTGGTTATTAATATTCGTCGGGATGGAATTGTTTCCAGGATAACTTTTGAAAAAAAATCAGATAATATGTATTTTGACCAGTACGTAAAGAAGACTATTGAAGAGGCCTCGCCAATGCCCCCATTCCCGCCTGACCTCAAAAGAGAGCGTCTTGAAATCGGTCTGCGCTTCATGCCGGGCGGTATGCTTTAACGACATTGTGAAATAAAATATTTGTTTTTTTATCGTTTCCCCAAGACAATTATGATGAGATTTAACCGTGGTATAACTTCTGTCATTTTAGTATTTCTTTTCCTGGTGATCAGTGGTGTCAGGCCCGCCGCGGCCATGGTTTACCTTGATATTACCTCAGCCGATTTGATTCAGATGCCGGTGGCTGTGCCGGCCTTTATCAATAAGAAAAATCCTGACAAGATAACCGGCAAGGGCCGCCGCATGGCTGACCTTGCCGGCCGCGCCCTTACTCTGCATGGTTTCATCTCCATTGTCCCGGCTAAGAGTTATGCTGAGGGGCGGTCGGTGAACTGGCGGAAGGCCGGGGCGGATTTTGTTATGCTGGGCAGCTATAATAGAGATAAGTCCGGCATGGTGCTGGAAATCCGTTTTGTTGATCTCAGTAATAAACGGATGATTGTCGGGAAACGCTATCATACCTCATGGTCAAAGGGCTCAATGGCGATCCGTAAATTCTGTGATGAGGTCATTTATAAATTAAGCGGCCGAAGGGGGATCAGTAATACCGAAATTGCCTTTGTCTCGGACAGGAGCGGTTACAAAGAGGTTTATGTTGCTGATATTCTGAGCGGTAAGGCGCGCCAGATTACCAGACACCACAGTATAACGGTGTCTCCCCGTTTTACTCCCGATGGCCGGCGGCTGGTATATACCTCTTATCATCGCGGCAATCCTGATCTCTATATAACTAATCTGGCTCAGAGTAAGTTTACCAGGGCGCTGTCCTGGCGTAAGGGCTTGAATCTCGCGCCATCCTGGGCGCCGGATGGTAAAACAATGCTTATAACTCTCAGTAAAGACGGTAATCCTGATATATATCTGCTGACGGCCAGCGGCCGGATTATCCGCCGTATTACCAGGAATGACGGAATTAATGTTTCTCCATCCTGGGCGCCGGACGGGCGTCATTTCGCCTTTGTCTCCGACCGCAGCGGTACCCCGCAGATATATACCATGGACATCAAGACTGGTATTACTACTCGGATTACATACCAGGGGGCCGAAAATACCACGCCTGCCTGGTCGCCGTCGGGGACTGAAATTGCCTTTACCGGCCGGGTGGATAACACCCATCAGATATATATAATTAATGCCCAGGGCGGTCAGGCCGAGCAGCTTACCAGGTACTGGGGCGACTATGAATCCCCCTCCTGGTCGCCGGACAGCAGGCAATTAGTTTTTTCACGCCAGCGCGGCGGCCGCAAGGAACTATGCCGCATATTCATTAAAGGGCATAAGGTTATCCCCATGTTTAAAAATTTAAAGGGCAACCAGACCTTTCCGCAGTGGTCGCCTCGTCTGCCTTATTAATTCTATCAGGAGCGCAGGTTATGTCAAAAATTATCAAGCTCGCGATTATCCTTTTGGTATTGCCCTTATTGACTCAATGTGTATCTACGCAGGATCTCAATACCGTGGATTTAAAGATCAGAAATCTCAATAATCAGCTGCGGACAACCGGCAGGGGCCGTGCCGCCCGTCTTGATGAAATTCTCCGGCAGCAGGCCGCCATGAGTAACAGGCTGGATCAGTTAAATACGCAGATGCTGCAGGTTAAGGGGCAGTTGGAGGCCGGCAGTCATAATGATATGGTTATTCAGGGCAGGAGTAAGGAACTGAAAAAGGATCTGAATCAGAAATTTAATGATCTGGCCGAGCAGATTGCTCTGCTGACTGATCAATTGAACCAGAGTAATGAGCGGCTGGCGCAAGCTCAGGAGGAGACGAAAAAAGCGGCTCAGGATGCTTTGGATGCCAACCGTCAGGCCCTGGGGGCTCAAGCCAAAGCGGAGAAGGCGGCTGCAGTGGCGGCTGTGGCTGAACGACGGGCGGCGGCCGCGGAAAGCAAGGTGGCTGAGCTTGAGAAGCAACGGGCCAGGGCGCGGCGTAATGCTCCGCGCCAGATTGTACCCAACCACAGGAAGATGAGCCCGGTGGCAGCCGGAAAAATTAAAAAAGGCAGCCGGAAAAGCGGGGTAAAAATCGCTCTCTCTAAGGCGGCTGCCGCCAATAAGTTATACAATAAAGGTCTGGCTCTGTTCAGAAAGGGTAAATTTAAGGAGTCTTACAGGACCTTTAAAAAATATATTGCCTTGTATCCCAGGGGGCGGTTGGCCCCTAACTCACGTTTCTGGATGGGGGACTGTTATTACAGCCAGCAGGATTATGAACTGGCTATTCTTGAATACCAGAAGGTTATCGCCGATTATCCTAAGAATCCCAAGGCTCCGGCCGCCCTTCTGAAGCAGGGGCTGGCCTTTGAGAAGCTGCAGGACAAAAAGACTGCCGCGATTGTCTATAAAAAACTGCTGGCCCAATATGCGGGTAGTTCCCAGGCGGCGGCAGCTAAAAAACGACTTGCAGCTCTGAAATAGCTGCTGTTCAGTGAGGGCTGGAAATCACCCTTAAATCCGAAGCGTAACTGTCCCGGAAAGCGCAGACTCCGGATATACTCTCTGCCCAGCGAAGGGGGAGGCGGCAATCTTGTTGCAAAAAAAAGAGAATGTTGTATAATCATGCATAGATATTGACGTGTCAGCCGCGTCCTGTTTTTCGCTATTATTTCCTTTCTCATAGAATATCCTATTGCCTTCGCAGGCTTAAATTCCTTGAGCTATCTGCTGAACACTCGAAATCCTGCCTGTTGTTTATCGTATGTGAAATTTAGTGCCCCGGTCGGGGACGGTTGGCTCCTCCTTGTCTCTATGTGAATTAAAAATGCAAATTTGTCGTAACTATTCAGCGTGATGTCTAAAAGTGACGAAAACCCCGGAGCGTAACTATTTAATGAGGGCAGTTCTGTCTATCCTGCCCTGGATGAATAATTACATGTTACTTAAATAAGATGGCGTCGTAAAAAGTCCGATCTACGGTGTTGTGGCATTTCGGCAGACCTTCGGCATACCATATGTATGGCCGAAGCCCTGCCGAACCACCACTCCTCGCAGTCTACGCTTAGCTGTATATCGAACTTTTCGCAGTCTTCGCTTAGCTGACTTAACCATCTTTAGTTAGTGATGGACTTTTTACGAGTCCATCAAATAAGACGACCATAAAACATGATAGAAGGGAGATGATGAAATGACAGAATCTGATTTAACAGCCGGAAGTGAGGTGGATTCTTATTGCCTTAAGTGTAAAGACATGACTAATCATATGGTTATCGCCATGACGGACGGGAAGATTGCCAAGGCGCAGTGTAATGTCTGCGGCGGCAGGCATAAGTATCGGGCTGCTAAGCCGAGTAAATCCACCAAGGCCAAAAGCAGCACTGCTTCAAGGGCGGCGGCAGGTGTTACTCTTAAAGAGAAGAAGGCGACCGCCGCCTTCGAGGCCTTGCTGAAGGGGCGGGACGGCTCTGAGAGCAAGCCTTACGCCATGACTGCTATATTTAATAAAAACGAGATAATTAATCATCCTACCTTTGGACTTGGGGTGGTGACCTCAATTATTCCGGCAAATAAAATAGAGGTTACGTTTAAAGACGGGGTTAAGATTCTTATCTGTGTTCTTCCCGTTTCGGAGATTCCCGAACCCTCTAAGGCGAAGAAGAAAAAAATACGTAAGGCCGTAAAAGAGGCGGTTGCCTGAAAAAACCTAAGCGCTCACAGAGGGCATCGAATCCGCGTCGTTATCGGGCTTCACGTACCGATTCCACAGCCAGATAGATGCCCTCGTTCTCCGGCCCCTGTAATTGCCTGCAGAGGCCGGAGGGTGAACCTGTCGGCTGATTTCCCTCTGTGCTAAATACGAAAATACGAAAAAGCCGCTCGTTTTTTAAGCTGCCTGGCTGGCTATGTAATTATCCGTTTTGGATGAGCTCTCATCCTTCATGGCGAGGTAGGTGTCAAAATCCATCATCACGTCGGTGATACCATCCGGGGTGATCTCAATAATACGGTTGGCCACGGTGGAGACGATTTGATGGTCGTGGGAGGCGAAGAGTATGACCTCCGGGAAGGCCGTCAAGGCGTTGTTTAGCGAGGTGATTGATTCCAGATCAAGATGATTGGTGGGTTCGTCTAAGAGCAGGGCGTTGGCTCCGGAGAGCATCATCCGGGAGAGCATGCAGCGCACCCGTTCTCCACCGGAGAGGACGGCGGTCTTTTTCATTGCCTCTTCGCCGGAAAAAGCATTTTGCCGAGAAACCCGCGGATGAAGCTCTCATGCTCTTTGGGAGAGGCGTACTGACGCAGCCAGCCCACGAGATCAAGCTCATTGTCGTTAAAATAGGCGTTGTTCTCCTTGGGGAAATAGGCATGACTGATGGTTATTCCCCAGCGAAAGCTGCCTTGATCGGCTTTCAGCTCCCCGGTGAGAATCTGAAAAAGGGTTGTCCTGGCCAGGCTGTTGGGGCCGACAAAGGCAATTTTATCGCCCTTGTTCACGGTAAGGGAAAGATCCTTGAACATGGTAATTCCGTCGATTTCTTTACTTAGTCCGTTGATTTCAAGAATAATGTCGCCGCATGGCCGTTCAGGTTTGAAGACAATGTAGGGGTATTTGCGGGATGAAACAGGCATCTCGTCAATGGTGAGTTTCTCAAGTAATTTTTTTCGGGAGGTCGCCTGTTTGGCCTTGGAGGCGTTGGAGCTGAAGCGGCGGATAAACTCCTTTAATTCCTCGGCTTTGGCCTTGGCCTTCTTGCTCTCTGTCTCTTTCTGGTGGAAACGCAGGCTGCTGGCCTGGTACCAAAAATCGTAATTACCGACATAAACCTGAATTTTACCATAATCTATATCTGCCATATGGGTGCAGACCTGGTTCAGGAAATGACGGTCATGGGAGACGATAATTACGGTATTCTGGAAGCGGGAGAGGAAATATTCCAGCCAGTTGATGGTCTTTAAATCCAGGTGGTTGGTGGGCTCGTCCAGGAGCAGGATATCCGGATTGCCGAACAGGGCCTGAGCCAGTAATACCCGCACCTTGTCGCTGCCGTCCAGCTCCCGCATCTTTTTCTGACGCATATCTTCCGGAACACCGAGACCGTTCAAAAGTACCGCCGCCTCTGATTCGGCTTCATAGCCGTTCATTTCTCCGAACTCGGCCTCCAGTTCTCCGGAGCGGATGCCGTCTTCCTCGTTGAAATCTGTCTTGGCATAAAGTATTTCCCGTTCAGCCATTATTTTGTAGAGCTTTTTATGGCCCATGATGACGGTGTTGAAGACGGTATAGTCGTCAAAGGCGAATTGATCCTGATTCAGCATGGCGATCCGCTCGCGCGGGCCCTTGCTGATGTTGCCATTATCGGGCTCTAACTTGCCTGCCATAATTTTCAAAAAAGTGGATTTGCCGGCTCCGTTCGCGCCGATGAGGCCATAGCAGTTGCCGGGGGTAAATTTAATATTGACATCTTTGAAGATTATTCTCTTGCCATAGGCAAGGGAAATATTGGCAGCGGTGATCATAGTGGTATCCTCTTAAAAAAAGAAATAAAAAAAGTAATTGTTTAACTGCACCCAATTCGTAGTCTCACCGGCTCGCCTATCTGCTGGAGGACATTATCGGCCATATCTCGGGCACATCTAAGCAGTTACGATTCATAGTTCCGGGTAGTTTCTGGGGCATACCTGAATAGTTACAAAAAAGAAAGAAAAAAAGATAAAAAGCCAGCAGGTGGACTTTGGGGTGTGGGAGTCTGCGAAGGGCGAAACCGGAAGTGGTTAATCTTCCTGAAGGGCGGGTGGGGTCTGTTCAACAACGGGATTCTTCTTCTCTGCCTTGCGCTGTCTCTTCGCCTCTTTTTTCTTCTTTTTGGCTAATTCTTTCTGGCGTTTCTCAAATGAATAGTTTGTTCTGGCCAAGATTGTGCCTCTGTTAATTATTTATGCTCGATAATAAAAATGAAAATGAGCCAAATTAAAAAAAAGGCCCCTCTTTAAAAAAGAGGGGCCTGTAAACGATCAAAAAATGATCTTACAGCTGGACAACCTGGGCGGCAGCCGGACCCTTGGGCCCGTCAACAACCTCGAATGTTACCCGAGCGCCTTCCTGAAGGGATTTGAAGCCCTGAGCCTGGATTGCGGTGTGATGAACAAAAACATCAGCTCCACCATCCTGCTCGATAAAACCAAAACCCTTAGAATCGTTAAACCAT
>JAJRZN010000150.1 GCA_024275235.1 Deltaproteobacteria bacterium | reverse complement strand
TCTGGCTGAAACCAGGTGAAGTCCGCCCGCTTGAACCAGGTCAATTGACGCTTGGCGTAGTGCCTGGTGTCGCGGGCCAGAAGTTCCAGGGTCTTGGCCCAGGGCCAGGTTCCATTGAGAAAATTTATCATATGCCGATAGCCTAAGGACTGCATTGATTTCAGCCCCGGATCATAGCCCCTGGTCAGCAGGCTTTTAACCTCATCTGCTAATCCCGCTTCGGCCATGATATTCACCCGCCGGTTTATGCGCTCATATAATTCCTGCCGTTCACGGTACAGGCCTATTTTAAGTATCCTGCCCTTCCCGCCCTTTTTGCGCTCAGTCTGCTGCTGGTGAATAAAGGATGTCCAGCTCTGCCCGGTGGCCCGTAATATCTCCAGAGCCCGCAACAGGCGGTAAGTGTCATTAATGTGAATACGGCGGGCGCTCTCTGGATCATGGTGCTGTAATTCGTCAAAGAGCTGCTGTCTGCCGTTTTCAGCCGCCAGCTCCCGGTCTAATTCTTCCCGCACCAGGAGGCTGATTTCCGGCAGGTTGAAGATGCCCTCGGCCAGCGCCTTGAAATAAAGTCCGGTGCCGCCGGTTAAAACAGGCACCCTGCCCCGGCCCCTGATTTCTTTAATTGCGCTTCGGCAGTCAGCAACAAAGTCAGCGGCACTGTATGAACAATCAGGGGGGATGAAATCCACGAGATGATGAGGGATAACCGCCCGCTCAGCAGGAGTGGGTTTGGCTGTGCCGATATCCATGTACTTGTATATCTGCATGGAGTCAACCCCGATGATTTCTCCGTTTAATTCCTGGGCCAGGAGTATGGCAAGTTTGGTTTTACCTACGGCGGTGGGGCCGGCTAAAAAAATCAGCGGTTTATTGAATAAATTATCAGGGGCTTGCATAGTGGTTTTTAAAAAAAAATCGAAAGAATTTGTGAAAAAATGTTGATTTTAGGTTATTTTGTAAAGTTTTTAAATGCCTTTTTTTCCGAATATAGGAATTTATTGGAATAGAGGTTGAATATCGAGGTAAGCGCAGACGCCGAGATGGGGTATAGTCACAGCCCGACTAATTATTACAAAATATTACAAAGTATTACAAAAAAACAGGAGAATAAAATGCCGGAGAGAATCTATAATTTCAGTCCTGGGCCTGCCACTTTGCCCCAGGAGGTCTTGCGTCAGGCGGCCAACGATATTGTGAATTACAAAGATAAGGGCATCGGTCTCATTGAATTAAGCCACCGCAGCAAGGAGTTCATGGCGGTGGCCGAGGAAGCGGAGGCCCTGCTCAGAGAATTAATGAATATCCCTGATAACTACAAGGTGCTTTTTCTGCAGGGCGGCGCCTCCCTGCAGTTTGCCATGATACCCATGAATCTGCTGCCTGAAGGCCATACCGCCACCTACCTTAATACCGGCACCTGGTCAAAGAAGGCCATCAAAGAGGCTAAGCTCTTTGGTAACGTTGATCTGGCCTTTGACAGTTCCGCCACCAGCTTTGACCAGGTGCCGCAAAATTGTGATTTTCAGGGGGCTGATAACTCTGAGTATCTGTATTTCGTCTCCAATAACACTATTTACGGCACTCAGTTCAGGGATTTTCCGGAGACTAAGGCAGATTTGGTCTGTGATATGTCCTCCGACATATTAAGCCGGGAAATTGAGGTGAAGGATTTTGGCCTTATTTTTGCCGGAGCTCAGAAGAATATGGGTCCGGCCGGCTGCACGGTGGTAATTATCCGCGAAGATCTGCTTGCCAAGGCCCCTGACAGCATTCCCACCATGCTGCGTTACCAGACCCACGCCGACAAGGGCTCCATGTTCAATACTCCGCCCTGCTTCGCGATTTACGCCATTGGTCAGGTGCTGAAATGGCTCAAAGCACAGGGAGGAGTGGCGGCCATTGCCGATCTG
>JAJRZN010000149.1 GCA_024275235.1 Deltaproteobacteria bacterium | reverse complement strand
CTCGGCCGGAGTGGCGATGGTTACGGCCCTGACCTCATTGCTCAGTAATAAAGTTGTCCGCCGTGATGTGGCCATGACCGGTGAGATAACCCTGCGCGGCGATGTCCTGCCGGTGGGCGGCGTCAAGGAAAAGGTACTGGCCGCGGTACGGGCCGATATTAAGGAGATTGTCTTACCCTTCAGGAATTCAAGGGATATCAGCGATATCTCACCTAAGTCGATTCAGGGCCTGACCTGCCATTTTGTCCATGATATCGGCGAGGCCTTTGAATATGTGTTTGAGTAAGCGGAACGGGCCGGGATATTTTCTCAGGGGCGGCCGATAACACCGTTCAGGATGGTGTCTTTCAGGTTCGCCTCGGTGAGATTGGCTCCGGTGAGATCAGCGCCGCTTAAATCCGCCCCCTTGAGATTGGCCCGGTATAAATTGGCTCCCCTGAGGTTGGCCTGGCGCAGGGAAGAGCCGCTTAGATCGGCATAGATAAGATTAGCCCCTTCCAGATTGGCATTGTTGAGGTCGGCTCCGGCAAGCTGAGCTCTGGCCAGATTGCAGCCTGGACAATCATGGGCGTTTTGGCGGATGATAAAATTAATATCTGCCGGGGCATCAGGCGGCTGCTGGATATCAGTTACGGCCGGCGGCTCCTTACTGCTTTGTGTCGTGGTTTTATCTCCACCACTATTGTCAAAGGATATCCCCTCCTTAAACGTTCCGCCGGAGTTAAGGATTGTAAAGGTGTAGGCCAGGAGACCACTGTCATTAAATTGCTTGTATTCCTTGCCTTCCTTATATACCCGGTAGCATATCTTATCTCCCTGGCCCCATTTTTTGAATTTCAGACAAAGACGTTCCTGGTCATCGACCTGCCAGGTGCCGGTGTCCTTTTCTCTGTCTGAATTTGTGGCGCTGAGACGGCCGTTATTCGAGAAGGTGATGCGTGCCTCCTCACCATAGCCCTCGCTCTTGATGGTGCTGCCGCTTAACAGCGCCCGTAAATCATGGCCCGAAAGGGCCTCGGCCCCATTGGCAACGGCCTTGTTAATATTTTCCGTCCCGCAGGCGGAGAGGGTAAGGATTAAGGCCAGCAGGATGATTTTTTTCAGGTAATTCATAACAGTCTCACTTGGTTTGTGGCTCAGAGGCAAGGTGCCCTGGCGGTCTTAATGGAGCTTTTTAAGGCATTCGCAGGTTTCAGGAAAGGGTTAATTATTAGCTTCTTTTCGGTTTAATTTCAATGCTGTTTTTTGGGTACCTGTCCGTGACCATCTCCCGTAAAATAAAATTTGTCTCCAGGCTGATTGTTTTATATGATTGTAATTAGTCAATGAGAGCTGGAAATCACCCCCAACCCGCAGCTGTAACTGTTTGAAAAATAAAATTAAGTCATGAGGTAATAATGAGCGATTTACAATGGAATAAAAAATTTGCCCTGGAACAGGCCGGTGACGACCAGGATTTGTTAACGGAACTGCTTGATCTGCTGCGCAGTTCCGCGCGGGGGGATTTGCAGAAAATTAAAGCGTCCTTGAAGGTCGGTGATGGTGACGGGGTGGCTGATGCCGCTCACAGCATTAAGGGTGCCTCTGCCAGTCTGGGATTTGAGGGCCTGCGGGCTGTGGCCTATGAATTTGAAAAAAGAGGGCGGGCCGCTGAGCTGGCCGGTCTTGATCCCGCTGTCATCGAAAATATGGTCTCAGCCCTTGATGAAATTGTTATCTAACTGGTTCAAACTAACTGGAATTTCATGTCTGTTACTGAAGATATAATCGCTGAATTTAAAGACAGTAAAACCCTGCCCCATGTCGCCCTCAGGGTGACCCAGATGGTGAATGATGAGAACAGTACCATGCAGGATTTTGAGGAGGTGATCCAGCTTGATCCCCTCCTCGTCACCCGTCTGCTGCGTCTCGTCAACAGTCCCTATTTCGGGATCATCGGCCAGGTGGAGTCCATCAGTAAGGCCGTGGTCTTTGTCGGCATGAAGAGCCTGCGTAATCTGGTGGCGGTGGAGGCCCTGCGGGATATATTCGGCTGCGGCTGTGACAGCCCGGCGGGGGAATTCTCCCGCCGGCAGCTGTGGCTGCATTCCGCCACCGTGGCCATCCTGACGGATATGGTGGGGAAGAGGATATTCGGCGATGCCAGGGAGGATCTTTTCCTGGCAGGAATTATCCACGATGTCGGCCTCATCGCCATTGACCAGGTGGCGGGCGATAAACTACGGCAGGCCTGCCGGTTATACCAGCCGGGCCGTAATTCCATTGTTGAATGTGAAGAAGAGGTGTTGGGCACGGATCATTGCCGGGTCGGTTATCAACTGGCCAGGAGCTGGAATATGCCCTCTGATGTCATGAAGGCTATTCGTTTTCATCATAAGAGCGATAAAAGTATCCGGCCCGAGAGTATAACCGGTATTCTGCAGTTAGCGGAGTTCATCGCCAGTAAGATGGGTTACTCTATGCTGCGTGATAAGGTTGAACCTCTGCCCAATCATCTCGTCAAGCATGTTAAATCCATGCTGGATAACTATAAAATCATAGTCAGGGACGCGCCTGGAGAGATTGCCAAGGCGAAGTCTTTCTATGAACCAGAGGGGTAAGGAATGTCAGGCCTGATTGATGATATCTTTGCCGGTCTGGAGGATGATGATGCCCGTGAGCGGGAGTTTGTCCAGACCTTTGCCGCCCTGCTGCCGGATACTGAGCTCTATTTATTAAAGGCGGACGGAGCTGGTCTGAGCCCGGCAGCCGGCGCCGATGATCTTGAGGATCGTTTTACCAGGGCGGATATTCAGGCCGTAAAGGAGACGGCGGGACCTGTGTTCTTTACTGATTGTCAGGGCCGGGCCATGGTCGGGCTGGCCGTGGAGGAGCTGAAGGCGGTGCTGCTGGCCTGGCCGCCCATGGATGACTGCCAGTCCTGCCGGGCTTTAACCGCCACGATGATGCCTAACTGCACGGCTCACGTTCTGCTGCTCATGGAGCAGAAAATGGTGCGGACGGAAAACGAGCAGTTGCAGCGCGAGATAAAGGTTCTTAATTACCAGCATCATGAATTAATAGAGCATAATCACCGTCAGTATCTCCTGATTAAGGAAAAAGATAGAAATTACGCCAGAAATCTGGAGAGCGAGATTGCCGCCCGTACCGAGGATCTGGAACGGGCCAACGAGGAACTGCGTGAGGCCAGCCGTCTGAAGAGTGAATTTCTGGCCAATATGAGTCACGAGTTACGAACCCCGATGAACGCCATTATCGGCTTCTCCGACCTGCTCATGGATACTGAGTTGAATGCCGAACAGATGGAGTATGTAAATACGGTAAAGCAGTCCGGCGATGGTCTTCTGGGCCTGATTAACGATATTTTGGATTTTGCCAAGATCGAGGCCGGTAAGCTGGATATAGTCAGTGAGCCTTTTTCGTTATCGGAGATTGTGAAGAACGTGGCGGCCATGTTTATGAAACCGGCCAATGATAAGAAAATAAAGCTTAACTGCCTGATTGACGAGCGTCTGCCCGCTACCTTTCTTGGTGACGGGAATCGTTTAAAGCAGATACTGATCAATCTGGTTGGTAACGCCATGAAGTTTACCAGCCGCGGCGGAGTGAGCATGACGGTGGAAAAGGTTAAGGGTCAGGATGATTGGGCTATGCTACGTTTCATGGTAGTTGATACCGGGATTGGTATTCCGCTGGAGCAGCAGAACGCCATCTTTGAAAAATTCACCCAGGCCGACGGCACTATCACCCGGCGTTTTGGCGGTACCGGTCTGGGACTGGCCATCACCTGTCAACTGGTCTCTCTCATGGGTGGGCGGGTTTATCTGTCAAGTGTCGCGGGGCAGGGCAGCACCTTCTGCTTTACCATTAAATTGAGACTGCCGTCAGCGGCGGATAAAACCATGGAGGCCGGGCAGCAGAGTGCCGCGACGGCGGAGGATCAGCCGCTGTCTCTGCGGGTATTGCTGGTGGAAGATAATCTGGTTAATCAGCGGCTGGCCACCATTATGTTGCAAAAGGCCGGCTGCGAGGTGGTGACGGCTGGAGACGGCCGGCTGGCCCTGGAGCAGTTAAAGAAAGGACGTTTTGATCTTATCCTCATGGATATGCAGATGCCCAATATGGACGGCCTGGAGGCCACGGCCCGCATAAGGGCCATTGAGTCTTCGGCTGAGGAGCGGCACGATTATGCCGGCCTTGGCGGGAGGCCGGTCAAAATTGTGGGCCTCAGTGCCCACGCTCGCCAGGAAGATGCCGACCGGGCCCGGGCCGCGGGCATGGATGACTTTCTCACCAAGCCCATTGTCAGGTCTAAATTGCTGGCTGTTCTGGCTGAGGCGGCTGATAAATAAAGGCTCCTTGCGGTTTCAAGTGGGCAGCCCGAAGATGGAAGTATATCATAAGGGGTGCAAGAAGGTGATATGTTCATCAGGTTTATATTGTCTCGATATATTTTCAAGTAGCTGCAAAGGAAATTTATTAGAGCAGGGCATTACCCTCTACGTCCCTTCCCCCCCTTGTGGGGGGAAGGACAGGATGGGGGGATTAGTCAGCAGCCATTACTCACTTTAAACAGCGAAGAACCGAATAAATAAATTAATATTTTTTCTGCTCTCCGCCGTCAAATTCCCCTATCACGGCCTGACGTGAATCCTCTGAAATTATCGTGAGTTCAATATGCAGACGGCGGGCAGGCAGCATCTCCCCGAGGCGGTTCGGCCATTCAATGACGCATAATCCCTCTCCGTACAGGTAATCCTCCAGCCCCAGTTCATCGTCCATGCTCAGTTCCTGTAAGCGATAGAGATCCATATGATAGAGGGGCAGGCGGCCCTGATATTCATGGATAATGCTGAAGGTGGGGCTGGTTATATAGTTATCTTTCACTCCCAGGCCCTGGGCGATGAAGCGGGTGAGGGTGGTTTTGCCCGCCCCGAGATCGCCGCTTAGGGTGATGATATCGCCGGGGCGGGCTTCAGCGCCCAGCCGTTGCCCCAGTATCTCGGTATCTTTTAGACTGGCAAGGATAATGGTACTCATGGGTGGATGGCTTCCAGGAAAGGCCCTTGAGCTATTTTCTGGTCTGTTTATGGCAGAGCAGGCAGCGGTATTTGGGTGGATGCTTTTTGGGCAGCGGTACTTCGCCCTTGGGATTATGACAATTTTCGCAGAATTGCTCAGCCGCCTTTTTTCCCATATTCTGGAAGCGTTGATGAATTTTATCCTGCGGCAGTTTCTTGGTGGTTTCAGGCGGGGCGTTCCATAAAAAGAGGAAGAGGGCCGTACAGAAAACTATGAATAATACATTATAGAAAATGGTCTTTTTTTTGTCGTAGCGCATTATTGTCTCCTTTTTTTTCTGGAGGTCTGGCCCCTAATACATTTCCAGCAGGCGGAAGTCCAAGAGGCCGGATCGCATGGCCAAGACTATCATTTCCAGGGCGGTTTGGCAAATAACTTTGTTGCCGGTTAAGAATTTTTGCATCCGTTGATGCCGCCGGTGCCGGTTGATGAGCTGGTGCAGGCGGCGGGGGCTGTACTGTGGATCAATAATGGCGCGGGCGATTTCCCGGCCGGAAATAATCGCTGGATATATTCCCTCACCGGTAAAGCCGGAGGCCAGGCCCGCCGCGTCGCCTATCAGAAAGACGTGGCCGAAATTCCAGCCCCGATAATCAAAATTTATTAAGGCGGCCCTGGCCCGGCAGCCCGTGATATCTATATTTCGTGCCGCGGCCCAGCCGCGCAGGCGTTTTTCCATGAGGGACGGCGGCAGGTCGTGACGCTCGGCGTATATGCCGACGGAACTGCTCTCGCGGTGGGGAAATATCCAGGCGTAACCGCTGTTAAAGCGGGCGGCGTTAAGATGCCACTCCATATGAGGAAGCCGGCGCGGAATCTGGAAATTTATTCCGGCTCCCATCTTGACGGCCGGTAACTGCAGGTAACGCCGGACAATGGAGGCGCTGCCGTCCGCTCCCACCAGATTTTTATAAGCCAGCCGCCCTTTTGGAGTAATGACATGGCTGGCGGTAATACTCAAGGCCGGGCAGCTGCCGGCAATAACCGCCCCGGCTTCCCTGGCCTTTTGCGTCAGCCATTGGCCGAGACGCTCCCGGTTGACGGTGGATATAATGGGGTTCGGGGAGCGGAGCACCGCCCGTTGCCGCGGGGTGTAAACATACTGGGCCGGGAAGGAGCCCTCTATCAGCCCCTCCGGCAGCCGCAGCTCTTCCCTGGCGCGCCAGGGGATACCTCCGGCACAGACCTTGGGGCCGGGCCGCTTATGCCGTTCCAGAACAATAACCCGGCGGCCGGCCTTGGCGAGAGCGGCGGCACAGCTCAGGCCCGCCGGCCCGCCGCCGATAATGATGGTGTGAAAGTGATCCATCTTCTTTGCAAAAGGGGGCAGTATGTATTATATAGGTGCGAGGTTTGCAGGATAGAACTGCTGAACAATTACCCGGTTTAATAACATTGTCCACGGTGTTCTGTAGATAAAAAGTGTAACTGCTCAGGAAAGCGCATACTCCGAGATGGGGTACAGCTGAATAGTTACTCCTTATCAATAAATGTGAATTCGGAAAGGGTGTCATAATGACTGTATCATTAAAACGAATAGACAGGCCCAGGCGCGGATTACGACGTTTTGTGATCTTGTCTGTCCTGGTTTTGATCGGAGCCGCTATTTTCCTCGCGCTCAAGTTTCTGGAAATGGAGCCTCCGGTCATTAATCTCTCCATTCAAAATCGTCTCCTGGGCCGCCAGAGTAGTTTGGCACTGCGGATTACTGATAAAAAGAGCGGGGTGCGGGATTTTGTGGTTTTGCTGCGCCAGGGCAAGCACGATATAGTTCTCATGCACCGGCAGTTTGTCAGAAAGGGCGGCCTTACCGGAGGGCCTCCGGCGGTGGTGGAGACAGTAAAGATTGACGCGGCCGCT
>JAJRZN010000009.1 GCA_024275235.1 Deltaproteobacteria bacterium | reverse complement strand
TTCAGTATGAAAGGAGTCTCGTAAATGGCTGTATGTACTGCCATGTCAGTGAGAAGAAATTCTGCGATCAATGTCATGAATACGTCGATGTGAACCCCTATTGCTGGGATTGTCATATTAAGCCCAAGGAGACCGAGTAAAATGGATGTTAAAAGAAGAAAATTTCTGAAAATTGCAGGCTTGTCCGCCGTAGCAGGACTTGCCGCTCCTTCAGCTTTTAATTCATTATTAAAGGGCGGTGAGGCGGTAGCAAGTGAAGAACCTCACAGGGGTGGCAGTGCCGAGGGTGAAGGCGAAGGCAGTCCGAAAGCCAAAGGTATACAGTATGGTATGGTTATTGACCTGCAGGTGCTGGCGGCTAACAAGGGACTGGCTGCAAAATGTTCTCATGCCTGCAATGTTGATCATAATATTCCGCAGTATGGCAATCCCAAGGATGAAATTAAGTGGATATGGACGGATGATTATGAGCACAGCTTCCCGGAGCACAGTCAGTACAAGCGTAATGAGTCGCTGGAAAAGCTGCCGGTATTATTGCTCTGTAATCACTGCGCCAATCCGCCCTGTGTAAGGGCCTGCCCCACCAAGGCGACTTTTAAGAACGACAAAGGGGTGGTTATGATGGATTACCACCGCTGTATCGGCTGCCGGTTCTGTATGGCCGCCTGCCCTTATGGGGCACGAAGCTTTAACTGGCGGCGTCCGCGGGAGAAAGATGCCAATGGTAATTATAAGTTTTTCCCCGACGGCGTTAATATGAAGTTCCCCATGCGGATGCGCGGGGTGGTGGAAAAATGTAATTTCTGCGCCAAACGGTTATCTGAGGGTAAACTGCCCTCCTGTGTTGCGGCTTGTGGTGATACCAAGGCCATAGTGTTCGGTGATATTAATGATCCTAATTCAGAAATTGCCCGGATACTGGAAGCCAGATACACCATTCAGCGTAAACCGGCTGCAGGTACTGAGCCCTCAGTTTTCTATATCATTTAAGGTGAAGTCATGTTAGAGAAGGCGTTAGAAGGTAGTAACAAGTATTGGGCGTGGATATTCTTCCTCCTCGGGGTGATCGGCATTGGTGCGCTGTTTTATGTTCGCCAGTACCATTATGGTCTGGGCATCACCGGTATGAGCCGTGATGTTTCATGGGGGGTTTATATTGGCCAGTTCACCTTTATGGTAGGGGTGGCCGCCGGTGGTGTTATGCTGGCTCTTCCTCTTTATATTCATAATTATAAGGTCTTTGGCAAGATTGCGGTCTTGGGTGAATTCATGGCCATTGCGGCGGTGGGCATGTGCTTAATGTTCATCACGGTTGATCTTGGCCAACCTATGAGAATTATGAATGTTCTTATTCATTCTACTCCTCATTCCATGCTCTTCTGGGACATGATCGTCTTAAACGGTTATCTGTTCTTGAATGTGGTTTGCGGCTGGGCAATTCTGCACTCGGTATATAAGGATGTTCCGCCGCCCAAATGGGCCAGGCCATTGGTTATTCTATCGGTTCCCTGGGCCTTCAGTATTCATACGGTAACGGCATTTCTGTACTGTGGTCTGCCGGGGCGGCATTTCTGGCTCAGCGCCATTATCGCTCCCCGCTTCCTGGCCTCGGCCTTTGCTGCCGGGCCTGCTCTGTTGCTGCTCATCGCCCTTTTTATGAAGAGGATGAAGCTTATGGACCCAGGCAAAGAGGCGGTTCAAAAGTTGACTACGATTATTATTTATGCTGCGATTGCTAATCTGTTTTTTATCGGTCTTGAGTTCTTCACCGCTTTTTACAGTAATGTTCCAGAGCATATGGCTACCCTTGATTATCTGTTCTGGGGGGTTAATGGCTTTCATAATTTAGTCATACCCATGCGGGTGTCCCTACTTTTTAGCATTGTTGGAGTTATCCTCCTGCTCTTTAAGAAAATTCGTTTTCACGAAGGCTGGCTGTCGCTTTGTCTGGCCTTAATCTTTTTATCACTCTATATTGATAAGGGCGTTGGCTTTGTCCTGGGCGGCTTTGTGCCCAATCCGTTTGACAGGATTACGGAATATCATCCAAGTGTTACTGAAATCGGCATCACCATCGGGGTTTGGGCCGCCGGTGCCTTGATTCTCACCGTACTCTACAAAGTGGCCCTAAAGGTGGAGTTTAAGAAAGACGACTGAGCGCAGTTCGTCTCCCCTTTTCCCATTGTTTATTAAAAAAGCAAGCGTCCCTGTTGGGATGCTTGCTTTTTTTGTTTAGAGTACAGAGCTCCGAGGTATTCATTTCCCAATAAATTATGTCTTGCCTATGAAAAAGAATAGTGTTCTCGATTATATCGGTCATACGCCCCTGGTGGTTATACAGCGTTTAAACCCTTTTAAGAATGTGGAGATCTGGGCCAAAATAGAGTCATTTAATCCGGCCGGTTCGGTGAAAGAGAGAATTGCTCTGTCCATGATTGAGGCGGGGGAAAAATCCGGCGATTTAACTCCGGATAGAATTGTTCTTGAGGCCACCAGCGGTAATACCGGTATCGGCCTGGCCATGGTCTGTGCCGTCAAGGGCTATAAATGTCAATTAGTGATGCCGGAATCCGCCAGTATTGAGCGCCGCAAGATCATGACCGCCTTCGGGGCCGAGATCTTACTTACCCCGGCCCGCAAGAGTACGGATGGTGCCATTGAGCAGGCCTACGCCATGGCTCGTCAGCATCCAGACCGCTATTTCCTCACCGACCAGTTTAATAATGTCGCTAACTGGCAGGCTCATTATTACCATACCGGCCCGGAGATCTGGGAGCAGACCGCCGGCCGGGTCACCGATGTGGTGGCCACCATGGGAACCAGTGGTACGGTTATGGGATTATGTGAATATTTCTCCGAGCAGCATCCCGAGGTGCGGATAAGTGCCATGGAGCCCTTTTTTGATCATAAAATTCAGGGCTTGAAGAATATGAAGGAGTCTTATCAACCGGGAATATTTGACAAGAACAAGCCCTTTCAAATAATCAATATTCCTGATGAGGAGGCCTTTGAGATGTCACGTCTCCTGGCCCGCAAGGAGGGACTTGTTGTGGGGATGAGTTCGGGGGCCGCCATGTGTGCCGCTCTTGCCAGGGCCAAGCAGTTAGACGAGGGGGTTGTTGTAGTTATCTTTGCCGATGGTGGTGAAAAATACCTCAGCACCCAGCTTTTTTCGGCCGAGAGACCGGCTCCGCCCGCCAAGCCGCGCTTGCGACTGCATAATTCCCTGTCCCATAAAAAGGAGGTTTTTGAGCCCCTGCGCAAAGACAAGGTAACAATCTATGCCTGCGGGCCCACGGCTTATGAATATGCTGATCTTGGTCACTGCCGCCGTTTTGTCTTTGCCGATATGCTTTGTCGGCTCCTGCGCAGTAAGGGGTTTGGGGTAAAATTCTATATGAATTTTACCGATCTTGACGATAATACTATTCGCGGGGCCGAGGAGGCTGGATTGCCGCTGGCTGATTTTACTGCTGGATATATCCGGGAATTTGAAATTGATATTAAGCGGCTGGGGGTAGCAGAAGCCACTAACTACCCCAGGGCCTCGGAGCATGTCGACGGCATGATTGATATTGCCAGGCGTCTCGTTGCCAGGGGATTTGCCTATGTTAAACATGGCTCGGTTTATTTTAACATCTCAAAATTCCCTGCTTATGGCAAGCTCTCCAGGATTGATTTAAGCAAAATAAAAATTGGCAAAACCGTAGATCTTGATAATTACGATAAAGAAAACCCGGTTGATTTTACGCTTCTTAAGCGCTCTACCCTGGCTGAATTAAAAAATGGTATTTTCTTTGAAAGTGAGTTCGGTAATGTGCGGCCGGGCTGGCATGTGGAGTGTGCTGCCATGGCTCTTCATTATCTCGGTGAGACCATGGATATTCATACCAGCGGCTCCAATCTTATCTTTCCTCATCACGAGAATGAGAATGCTATAGCCCAGGCCATTACCGGTAAGCCCCTGGCGCGTTATTGGCTGCATAACGAGCTGGTACTGGTAGAGGGCCACAAGATGTCGGCGGCAAATAATAATATTATTACTCTCCGTGATCTGCTGGCACAAGGGCATAGTGCCCGGGAGATCCGCTATCTGCTGATGTCTGTTCATTACCGCAAGGCAATTAATTTTTCCAGGCGCGCTCTCAGCACGGTTCGTAAAAATCTTAAACGTCTTGATGAATTTACCCGTAAATTGCTTTGTCTGCCCCTGGGGCTTCCGCACCCTGAGGTTGCCGCCCATCTGACGGCCATGGAAGAGGGCTTCTGGGGAGCCCTTGACGATGATTTGAATATCTCCAAGGCCATGGCCGCTATCTTTGATTTTATTAAAAAGGTGAACCCTGTTCTGCTTGACGGCCGCCTTGACCGGGATCAGAAAAAATATATAATTGAGTCGTTGGAGCGTATAAACAAAGTGCTTAATATTCTTCGTCTGCAGGAATGCCCCCTGGCCCCGGAGATTGATAAACTGATTATGGAACGGCAGCGGGCCAGGGAGCGAAAGGATTGGGCCAAGGCCGATTATGTCCGGGAAGAATTGGTGCGGCAGGGGATTAAAGTCAGTGACAGCGCCAAGGGGCCGGTCTGGAAGTCTGTTGACAAAGATGTCAAAACTACTGGGGAATAGGGTGGCTGTCAGCCGCTCTTCCCTTTAATTTGGCGGCGATTAACTGCTCATGGCTTAAGCGCAGGAGTTTGGCCAGGGTGTGGGCGTATTGATCTTCATCGCTGTCGAGGATTCCGTCGGCGTAAAAAATTTGCCAGGCCGTTTCCATAATTTGTATTTTCTGGGCCTCTGAAAAATCATTATTGATCTGGTTGCTGAACTGCCAGAGGTCAACCGTTTCCTGACGTTCCTGTCTTGCCTGGCTGATAAGTTGCTCGGCCTCACTGTCTGTAAGGTTGAATTGCCGTTGGATTGCCCTCCTGACCTTTGCCTGCTCTGCCGGACTGCATTCTCCGTCCACAAAGCCTGCTTCTAAGAGTAAAATTGTGACCGCCAGCCGGGTGGTGGGTTTATCCTTGGCAGGACGCTGACCGCCTAATAAAGATTTAATTGATTTGAACATGGTAAAGATCTCTCGGTAGAAATTAATGATGAACCGTTAGCAAATGATATACATATAATTATTATCCGCAAGGAATACTTGATGGCGTTGTAAAAAGTCTATTACCAGCTTACGATACCATCATGTTCCCTTAATTTTGGCTAAATCCAGCGGAGATAGTTGACAATCTAGGTAGATATTGGTAGGAACGTTAAATATTATTTAATGCTGATGAGCTCGTAGGAGCGGGAACTTATTTTGTAAAGTTATTTTAAAGGAGATTGAGAGATGAATAAAGTAGAATTGGTTAAGAAAATTGCAACTTCCGCCGGTCTGTCACAGGTAGCAGCTGAGAAGGCTCTTAATGGTTTTACCGAGGCCGTGCAGGATGCCATGGCCAAGGGTGAAAGTGTGGCTCTTATAGGTTTTGGTACCTTTTCAGTATCTAAGCGCGCGGCGAGGAAGGGGCGTAACCCTCAGACCGGTCAGGCTATTGATATTGCCGCTAAAAATGTTGCTAAATTCAAGGCGGGCAGCCGGTTGAGCGAGGCCGTTAATTAGCCGGGTTCCCTGTAACATATAGATATGCCGTATTTTATGCCCGTTGCTTTTTAGCGGGCTTTTTTTATATTTCAAAGAAAACGGGGCTGATCGTATGACGTCTATCCGGCTATATGGGTAATTAATTTGGCTGACCCGGGTAACAACTTATTGCGTATTACCTTGTCCTTATGTTATATAGCGAAACATTCATTAATGTGGGCGCCAGTAGCTCAGCTGGATAGAGCAACGGACTTCTAATCCGTAGGCCGGGGGTTCGAATCCCTCCTGGCGCACCAATAAAAAGACTGCTCTGCCCCATTGTCTCCTCTGGCTATATTTTTTACGCCCCCTAATCGCCAAATTTATCAATAGCATCTAAAAATTTCTTACCGCAATCCGGACAATAGCCGTGTGACATGCTCTTACCGGCTTTCTTGGTCAGGTATTCTTCCACCGGTATCCATTCCCCTTTGCCGGGCTCTGTGCCGCTGTCATCCCTGATTTTTTTGCAGTCTAAGCAGATGGGCAGAATATCTTCATACATCTTGACCATATCCTTCAATTTCTGCTTCTCGAAACATTTATTTATGCGGAATATCAATTCGTTCAGATCACAGGGTTTGAGCAGGTAGTCGTCGGCTCCGAGACGCAGGGCCTCAACCGCGGAACTCAGTTCGCCATAGCCGGTGAGGATTATAACCGCGGTATTTGGTGAGTCCTGCTTTATTCTCTCTAGAACGGTAATGCCGCTCATCCCCTCCATCATCAGGTCGGTTATCACCAGATTAATGGGCAGGTCGCTAAAGCGTTTTAAGGCCTCGGTGCCATCGGGAGCGGTAACTACCTGAAAACCCTCATCTATCAATTTGCCTTCGATGGTCTTAAGAATAATGGCTTCGTCGTCCACTAAGAGAATTGTTTTGTTCATTTGCTTTTCCTTGTAATGGGCAGGGTGATGGTGAAAACCGTACCCTGGCCGGGGGTACTTTCTACCTTGATGTCGCCCAGGTGGCGTTTTATAATCCCATAGCTCACCGACAGCCCTAAGCCGGTACCCTTTACGGCCGCCTTGGTGGTAAAAAAAGGCTCAAATATATGGGGAAGGTTCTCGGCCGAGATGCCGTTACCGGTGTCGGCAATTTTAATTATAGCCTGATTTGCTGTTTTTCGGGTGGAAATAATGACCTCGCTGCCCGGCCCGCAGGATTCCATGGCATTGTTGAGCAGATTCAGCAATACCTGTTTAATCTGATCGGAGACAGCCTGAATGGGCGGCATATCAGGTTCGTAATCCGTGCTTATTTTAATCCCTTTGTTTTTCATCTCCTTCTTGGTGAGCATCAGCATATTATTGATGGTGGTGGTGAGATCAACTGTGGTCATTATGCCGGAGGTCGGGCGGTTGAAATCCTGGAGATTTTTAATCAGGCTCTTGATGCGGTCACATTCGGCAACCGCCAGTTCAGCGAACTCCCGGTTGGAATTGTCTAACCGCCCTTTATCCAGCAGGAGTTCAAGGACGTTGCGGATGCCAAAGAGAGGATTGTTGATTTCGTGAGCGATGGAGGCCGAAAGTTTGCCCACGGCACTCAGCTTTTCGGCATGCAGTAATTGCTCCTGGAGCTGGCGCTCATCGCTGATGTCAATGCCGATGCTGATTATATATTCAATTTCACCGTTGTCTGAGGTGAAGATGGTATTGGAACAGTCAATGGCTAAGTGCTGGTCGTTCCTGGTTAAGATGTGAAATTCCAGCTTGGGCGGGAAAGGCTGTTGATGGATGTTGGCAAAATACCTGTTAACCTGCCGGGCTTCGGCGGCTGGCAGCAGAGCATCACTGAACCTCTTGTTTTGTATTTCCTCAATACTGTAGCCGGTGAGCTTTTCGCAGGTCTTGTTGCAGCGGATAATCCGCCCCTGGGGGTCTAAGACCACGATGAGGGCGGCGGCGGTATCAAGGATGGCGGCAGTGAAGGATGATTCCTGTTGCAGGGCGGTCTCGGCTCTGGTTCTGACTTCGACTTCCCGCTGGAGATCAAGATTAGAGCGGGCCAGTTCCGCGGTACGTTTTTTCAGGCGGCTGGAACCGGAAATAATGCCGAAATCCCCGATGAGCCATAGGAGAAGCAGGGATATCGCATGCACCATTATCTGCCGGTTGGCATCTTTAATAAAGGAGTTCATGGGCAGGGCTATGCCGATTCCGCCCCTGACATCTCCTACCTTGTAGCCCTGGTGGCCATGGCAGCGCAGGCAGACTGGTCTTACAAAGAGGGGCTGCATGAGGCGGAGGGTTTCGCTGCCGCTTTTTTTGTCCTTGATTATGGCCACGTCCTCTTTGCTGCCCCGCTCGAAGGATTTTAAGGCCTTGGTTTCCCAGCGGTCGGGTTTGTTAGCGGGGCGCAGGGGCTTGAGACTGGTCAGGTGGCCGGCGACGCCATAGAGAGCGGAGAAGGTGTTGTTTAAATCGCGCAGCATGTATTCCGGATTCATCAGGGTGAGGCGGCGGCCGGAGGGGGTGGTGATGTCTCTTTCGGGTATTTTCAGATAGGGGTTGGGGCGCAGGTCTTTGGTAACCGGGACATATACTCCGCCCCGGGCATAGGCCCAGAATCGGAAGGCCTTTTCTTTATTTAAATGGGCGCGGGCCGTGTTTAAGGCCATGGCCCTGGTGGCGGCGTTTATGTCAATTATTTCCTTGGCTAATAATCCGCTGACGATAATCGTCCATACTGCCAGTAGAGCCCAAGTGTAATGCATGAGGTTAAACAGACGTTTGGAGGCGGGATTTTTCAAGGTTGTAAGCTTTGGAGTTCAGGCAGGTAAAATAATTTATAAGTCTTGGATTCTTTGCATGATTTTATAACTATTTATATTATACTAAAAATTCATTATCGATGGCAGATTATTTTAAGGGGTTGGGTAACTTCAGCAAGTACTCCAGGGTTATTGTTACTTGTAGATATTACGCTGAATAAGTTACAAACTTTGGTGATAAATAATCAAAAGGGGCGGTACTAATGGCGGAAGTAGATATTCTCAATCTGGAGGCCCGGCTGCGGGAATTGGAGGAAAAGTTTCTTACTATCGACTCCCTGGCTCAGGATGTGGCCCAGTGTCGAACATTAGAGGAACAGCTGGAGGCCCGTCTGCAGTTTGAGACCCTTATTACTGAAATTTCCACAACCTTTATTAATCTGCTGCCCGCGGAATTACAAAGGGGCATAAATATGGCCCTGAGCAAGGTGGCGGCGTTTACCGGCGCCGGGCGCTGTTATGTCTTTATCCTGAGTGAGGACGGTACCTTTATGACGAATACCCATGAGTATTTCGCCGCCGGGATGGAGCCGCGGCTTGAGAGGTTACGCCGGGAGCCGGTGGCCAGTCATCAATGGTTGCTTGAAAAGTTGCAGGGTAACGGAGTGCTGCGAATTGAGAGAGAAGGCGGGCTGCCGCCCGGGGGGGATGATATATTCATCAAACCGGAGGTCTGGGCCTCAGTGATAATTGGTTTTTTTGCCAAGAAACGTCTAACTGGTTTTATTGGTTTTGACTGGCTGGGTGATGTTGATGACGATGTGGTGCAGATCGCTGATATGCTGACTGTTCTGGGGCCGATTATTGCCAATGCCCTGGAACGTAAGAAGATGGAAGATACCAGGGAAAAACTTATTGTTGAATTGCGCCGGACTCAGGAGAAGCTGTTAACTCTATCGGTTAGGGATCAACTGACCGGCCTTTTTAACCGCCGGCATATGGAAGAGTCTCTGGCTCGGGAGATAAGCCGGGCCGCGCGTCATAAAACCTCTCTTGCTGTAATTATGCTTGATCTCGATTATTTTAAGAGAATTAACGACACTTACGGCCATATGGCTGGTGACGTAGTTTTAAAGGCAGTCGGCTGTTTCCTGCAGGAACGCTCCAGGGGGGAGGATGTGGTTTGTCGTTATGGCGGTGAAGAGTTCATCATTATTATGCCGGGTGCCTCTCTGGAGGCGGCCGGTAAGCGGGCGGCCGAGCTTTGCCTGGCCGCCAGCGCTTTGGAGATTAAATATCGTGATGAAAATCTGCCCCAAATTACCGTCTCTCTGGGTACTGCCGCTTATCCACAGCATGGTGATACTGCCGCCCTTCTGCTCTATAAAGTAGATAAGGCCCTGTATCAGGCCAAACAAGCAGGGCGGAACCGGGTGGTGGCGGCTGATTGACCGCTTTTCTTGACGCCTGTTTATCGCCATTTGGCTGGAAGCAGACGCTGGATGCGTTTATCCACCAAATCCCTGGTGGCTTGGTCTACCGTAAGAACTCGGGGGTACCAGGGTTTGAGACGGCAGTCGAAGACAATGGGAGGCTCAAGGCCGACATGGAATCTTCGCACCGTGCTGGCGGCCCCGTGGATATCGGCTGCTGGTTCAAAGCGAGTGAAAAAATGCCACAGAAAGGCGGACAGGTCAGCGCAGGCATCCCTGACGTTGTCAACCAGGATGATTACCGGCCATTCACCCCAGGCGGGGTAGGATGTTAGAGCATTAATCAGGTCGTTATTTTCCTCATAGGCTGTCCCCTCCACTACCAGGGTGCCGGGGAGAAAAACCTCGGCCCGTTTAATCTCCGGCGGCAGGGGAAAATTAATCTCTTCCGGCAGTTGGCGGCGTTTCTCCCGGCCCAGGCCCATCATGATGGCCTTGGAGCCTTTGTTTACCTCGGGGCCGGTATAATCCAGGGTGTCCTGGGAGACATTGGAGAAAACAAAGAGATCGGTCTGCCAGTTGATTCTCTCTAATACATGGCGCCAGAGGGCCGGGAAGTCGTTTATGTCTATGCCGCCGTCGGTAATAATCAGAAATTTGGTCAGTGACAGTTGACCTTCACCAAGGATGCGGAGACCGGCGGCAAAGGCCTCGCGCGGGTAACGGTTGCATATTCTGGCGGCGGCGAGACAATGAAAACCGGTATCGCCAAAGGTTTTTAATTCCAGAACTCCGTTCATTACCAGGGGGAAGAGCGGCGAGAGGAGATCCTGTAGGAAATCACCGATATAGTAGTCTTCCTGGCGGGGGCGGCCCACTACGGTGGCGGGATAGATGGCATCTTTGCGGCAATAGAGGGTCTGGGCCTGGAATACGGGATAGTCGTGGCACAGGGAATCGTAGCCGTAGTGATCGCCAAAGGGCCCTTCCGGCCGTCTGAGGCGGGGGGGGACCAGTCCCTGAACCGCGAATTCGGCGTTGGCGATTAACTGGTGGCCGCCTTCCGGGCTGGCGGTTACCGGCAGTTTTGAGCCGAGAAGCAGGGAGGCCAGCAAAAGCTCGGGGATATTCTCCGGCAGGGGGGCAATGGCCGCCATCATCAAGGCCGGGGGGCCGCCGATGAAAAGAGTCATGGGCAGACTCTCATTTCTTTTTTCGGCCTCGTAATAGTGGAAGCCGCCGCCTTTGTGGATCTGCCAGTGAATGCCGGTGGTCTGGTCGTCATAACGCTGGATGCGGTACATGCCCAGATTATGGCCGCGGCCGTCCGGATGTTCGGTATAGACCAGGGGCAGGGTAACAAAGGGGCCGCCGTCTGTATCCCAGGAGGTAAGGAGGGGCAGATCATTGAGGTGAGGCGGCTGCTGGCGGTTCTCCAAGATCGGGGCCCGCCGGACATTTTTAAGGCCGATTTTCATGGCCTGTTTTATGATATGGCGGCTGTCCCAGAGCCGGCCGAGGGATGGCGGGCCGAATGATTCTATGGTATGTACCAGGCCCTGGACGAATTTCTGCGGCCGGCGGCCAAAGGCCAGTTCAAGGCGTCTGTTGCTGCCGAAGAGATTAGTTACCACTGGGAATCGACTGCCTTTTACCTTGGTGAAGAGCAGGGCCGGCCCCTGGCGGGCGATAACCCGGCGGTGGATTTCGGCAATCTCAAGACAGGGATCAACCTCCTCCTCGATTACATGCAGTTATGATTCCTGCCGCAGAATATTGAGATAGGCCCTGAGATCGGTAATGATTTGGTTTGTCAAAAGAACTCCGGATAATAATTTATAAATTAATTGCTTATGGTATCATTTTACCTGAAAATTTAGTAACTATTCAGCAGTACCTTATCTCTGCCGGGAGACAGGATGCCTCTATCTGCTATCGGAGGAATAAACGGTGATACTCGTCTTCACGCAGATGTTTTTTCATGGTACCCGTTAACAAATCTATAATATTGGTTAATTCCTGATCTGTCAGGCGGGGGGCCAGGGCGTCTAATAATTCGTCCCGGCTGAATTTTTGTAAAAATTTTATAAGGGAACGTTCATCGGTGGCACGGTTCCAGCCAAAGCATATTTCTTCAATTTTTTCAGGCATCAGGATTAGCGGTGTGTAATTTATGAGTGAAAACAAACGTGGGACGCTGCACAAAGGTCAGCAATATGAAGAGATTAATTCTCCCCAGCATATTCTGCGCGCGCTGACTGCTATAAAGAAGCAGCATAAATTTATAATATTACAGCATAAGGGGTATCAGTCCGGCAGCACGGCACTGGTAGAACCAAGGGCGGAATTTCTGCTTATTGACCGGCCTCTGGACTGGCCCGGAGTAAGTAAAAAAATCAGGGTACTATATCGCGATAATACCAATGTGTGGTGCTATTTTAATACAACTCTGCTCAGTTCCAGCCAAGATACCTTAAAAACTTCATTTCCAACAGAACTTTTTCGCATGCAGCGCCGGGCTCATTTCCGGATAATAATGTCTTCTCAGTGCAAGGTGTCATTTAAGAATCATGACGTTGATTTCCTTGAGGCGAGAATTAATGATTTGAGCGTTGGCGGCATGTCCGTATGTCTGCTGGGTTTAGACAATGTTGAGCTGCTTAAACAGGGGGACAAGGTGGTGGACATAAACATTCGCATAGCCCCTGACGGCAAGGCGGAGCAGGGTGGGGAATTAATGGTCAAGGAGGGGGGGATAGTGCGTTTTTTTAATACCGCGGACGGCCGTCGTTGTATGGGGGTTGAATTTCACGCTCAGGGCCGGGAGGGCAACAGGCTCATGCAGTTTGTCCGCAGTCGAGAGCTGGCCGCTCTCCGGAAGGGGGTCTCTTAGTGCCGTTCAGCTGCCGGCAATGCGCCAGTGGGCCTGGCGTTGCCTGGGGCCGTCGAATTCGCAGAAGAATATTCTCTGCCAGGTGCCTAATTTCAAGGCACTGTTTTCAATAAATACTATTTCAGAGCTGCCGATTATTGATGTCATCATGTGGGCCTGCGAGTTGCCCTCGAGGTGTTTATAGGGGAACTGGCTGGGCACGATACGTTCAATTACCGCGGCTATATCCTGCTGGACGGCCGGATCGGCCCCCTCGTTGATAGTCAGGGCCGCGGTGGTGTGTGGACAATACAGGTAGCAGATGCCTTCCTCACAGCCGTTTTGTTTAAGAGCCTTGTTTATCTGGGTGGTTATGTCTATCAGTTCTATTTTCCTGGAGCTGTTGATGGTAATGGTTCCCTTGTTCATCGCAGGCCTCTTATGTTGTGGCATTGAATAACAGCTAAAAAAATATTATAAATAAAAGTAACTGTTCAGCAGCACCCCGTCTTTGTCCATTTAGGACTTTGTGACATCTACCCTGAATAATGATGGCGTCGTAAAAAGTCCGATCTACGGCGTTGTGGCGTTTCGGCAGACCTTCGGCATACCATATGTATGGCCGAAGCCCTGTCGAACCACCACGCCTCGCAGTCTTCGCTTAGCTGACTTAGCCATCTTTAGTTATTGATGGACTTTTTACGAGTCCATCAATAATTACAAATTATAATAATATGTCTGAACTTGTCAAAGGTATTATTTCAGGCCCCCCTGGAACGTTTATATTTCGGGGGCTTATTGGGCGGCGGCCTTCATGTTTGGTTGTGCCTGAGTGACCGGAGCATGACTGTTACTCTGGAGTATTAAATGTTGGAACAGAAATTGTTGAATCTTCATGGGCTGAGGTTGGTGACTTGAATTATTATCCAGTATGTTTAAATATTGCCGGTCGTCCATGTCTGATTATTGGCGGCGGCCAGGTGGCGGAACGTAAGGTCGGGGGGCTTCTGGACTGCGGCGCCGAGGTCTGTATCATCAGTCCGCTTTTGAGTTCTGGTCTGCGTCGGCTTTATGAGCAGGGAGCTGTCAGCTGGCGGCAGCGCGGTTATGAAAGTGATGATGTGCGGGGAGCCTTTCTGGTAATGGCCGCCACCGATGATCATGAGGTGCAGGATATGGTTGTGGCAGACTGCGGCCGGTATAATATTCCACTTAATGTGGCTGACGTGCCGGACAAATGCAATTTTATTCTGCCGGCCCTGATGCGCCGGGGCAGTCTTTCAATTGCCATTTCCACCTCTGGTAAGAGTCCGGCGCTGGCCAGGGAACTTAAAGAGCGTTTTCGGGAGGAGATTGGGATGGAATTCGAGCTTTTGAATGATATGATGGGTCTGCTGCGCGCGGAGGTCATGGGTCGGGGGCTTACGCAGAAACAGAATGAGTCTCTGTTTCGCGAGATATTGGCTGCCAGGCCGGCAGTCTGGATTAAAGAACATAACTGGCCGTCCCTTCTGGCCCATCTCGAGAAGGTGCTGGGCCCTCTGTCTGATTCTCTTATCAGTGAACTGCGCGGACTTGTTGGGGGGGGGTAAGGCGCTGCTCGGCGCCGCAGTAGTTAGTCCTCTTCGTACCCGGGAGTTTTTGTCTGCCAATCGAAGATTTCCCTGTCTCGTCGGGGGTGGAATAAAGACCGTCCCCCGGCGGTTAACAGATATTAATGGAGCTTTATTATGGCCTTATTGTTTAATTTGACCTTTCTGGTTTATATTGTGGCCGCTGTTTTCTATGTGGTCTATTTTATTAACCAGAAGCGGGATATCAGAACCATGGCTCACCTGATTTTTGTCGGTGGCGCTCTGCTGCATACTGCCGCTCTGGTGGCCCGCTATCTGACTGACGGCCACACGCCTATTACCAATATGCATGAGGCGGTTTCCTTTTTTGCCTGGTCCATGACCTGGGGGTTTCTAATTTTCCGCTGGCGTTATAAGGTCAAGAACTTTGGTACATTTGTTTCTATTCTTGTTGTTTTGTTAATGGTCGTGTCTGCCGTTTCCTCGCAGGAGGTTATCCCTCTGCCACCGGCTCTGCGCAGTAACTGGCTGCCCATTCATGCCTCCATTGCCCTGATGGCTGATGCCTTTCTGGCCATGGGCTTTTGCGGCGGCGTGATGTACCTTCTGCAGGAGAATGAAATCAAATCCCGCCGTTTTGGAATTTTTTATGAACGGCTGCCGTCCTTAGAGGCCCTGGATAGTCTCAACCATCATTGTCTCACCGTTGGGTTTCCTCTTCTCACCCTTGGCATCATAACCGGTTCCATCTGGGCCAGGCAGGCCTGGGGCACCTATTGGCAGTGGGATCCCAAGGAAACCTGGTCTCTGATTACCTGGTTTATTTATGCCGCTCTTCTACACTTTCGCTTTACCCTGGGCTGGCGGCGGAGACGGGCGGCCATTATTTCGATAATTGGTTTTGGCTCCGCTCTTTTCACCCTCTGGGGGGTATCATATCTGCTCGGGGGGCTTCATTCCTATGTTGGCTGATAATTTAATGATTATCGGGGTTAACCATAAGGTAGCTCCGGTGGAAATCCGTGAAAAACTGGCTCATACCGGTGACTGCGAAAACCCGGTTGTGGCCTTGAAGAAAATGTCAGGCTGCAATGAAGGTTGTTTTTTGGGGACATGTAACCGGGTGGAGGTTATTTGCGCCGGAGACGGTTCCGACGAACTGGCTATGGCGGTGCGCCATATGCTGTTTGCCCGTAGTAATCTCTCCGATAGTGAGGCCCTGAAGTACAGTTATACCTACCGAGGGCAGGAGGCTATCCTGCATCTTTTTCAGGTGGCGGCCAGCCTCGATTCCATGATCATCGGTGAGCCGCAGATACTTGGACAGCTCAAGAAGGCCTATCGGGAGGCTGTGGAAAATAAAGGGGTCGGCACCATACTTAACAAGTTTATAAATAAATCTTTTTCCGTTGCCAAGCGGGTAAGGACGGAGACCAATATTGGCGGTAACGCGGTATCCATCAGCTTTGCCGCCGTGCAGCTGGCTAAGAAGATTTTCGGCAGCCTGGAATATAAACGGGTTATGCTGGTGGGGGCTGGAGAGATGGCGGAACTGGCCGCGGAGCATCTTCTGTCCCAGGGGATTGAAGAGGTGGTGGTGGCCAATCGAACCCTGGCCAATGCCGTGAAGCTGGCCCGGCAGTTCAAGGGGCGGGCCGTATCCCTTGACGACCTGGTTGCTGAGTTGAAAAATATTGATATCCTCATCAGTTCCACCGGAGCCAGGGGCCTGGTTCTACGCCGGGAGGAAGTCAAACCGGTTATGCGCCAGCGCATGAACAGCCCCCTGTTTTTGATTGATATTGCCGTGCCCCGTGATCTTGACCCGGCGTTAAATAATCTTGATAACGTCTATCTGTATGATATTGACAATCTCACCGATGTGGTGGAGGTCAATAAATCAGCCCGTGAGAAAGAAGCTGATCGGGCCGGGCGCATTGTTCAGGAAGAGGCGGTTAAATTCGCCTCCTGGCTGGAGAGCCTGGCTGTAACGCCTACTATAATAGACCTTCGAAACAAGATAGAGGCCATAAGGCGGGCGGAGCTTGAGCGCACAATGCCGCGTCTGAGTTCTTTGCCCCGGAAGCAGCAGCAGGCCGTTGAGCTGATGATGACTTCCATGGTCAATAAGATACTGCATCATCCAACTCTTTTTCTGAAAGCGGATAAAGGCTCATGTGTGCAGCAGGAAAGAATTAATCTGGTGCGTGAGATGTTCGATCTGTAGTTAATAAATTATTTTCTTGAAATTTGTGATAATTGTTATTATTTATATTATATAAGAATAATTCTCAAACAGAGGCAAGCCAATGTTATCAGATACCCCAATGAGAATGACTAAGCAGAGAAAAGTTATCCTTGAACGCCTACGTTCCGTAACCAGTCATCCCACTGCTGATGAAATGTATGAGATGGTCAGGCAGGATTTACCCAAGATAAGCCTGGGAACTGTTTACAGAAATCTTGAACTTATGTCTGAAGAGGGCGTGGTTTTAAAGATTGACGTTGGCGGCAGTAAGAAGAGGTTTGACGGTAATACCTCCACCCATTATCACCTGCGCTGTTTAAACTGCGGCCGGGTTGATGATCTGCATATGGAGCCGGTCAAGGGGGTTGAGGCCGAGGCTGCTATCCTGAGCGGCTATCAGGTCATGACTCATAGTCTCGAGGTTCGTGGCTTATGTCCGGCCTGCGGTAAAAAAAATACCAAAAGTAATTAAAATATCCTGGTATTACATTGGGAGTTCTTGTAAGCTTAAAGTTGTAATTGTGAAGATTGTTTAGGTGTTTAACTAAATATTAAAAGGCAAGGAGGATAACATGGCAAGTATCAAAGGTTCCAGGACGGAAAAGAATATTCTGACGGCTTTTGCCGGTGAATCGCAGGCCCGTAATCGTTATAGCTATTTCTCTAAGGCGGCTAAAAAAGAGGGCTATGTTCAGATCGCGGCGATTTTTGAAGAAACTGCCGAGCAGGAGAGGGCTCATGCCAAGCGGCTGTTTAAGTTTTTAGAGGGCGGAGAGGTTGAGATCAGTGCCGCCTATCCGGCCGGAGTAATTGGTACCACTCTGGAGAATCTCAAGGATTCGGCTGCCGGGGAGCATTTTGAGCAGAGTTCAATGTATCCCGATTTTGCCAAGGTTGCGGAAGAGGAAGGCTTTGGCGCTATCGCCGCGGCCTTTAAATCTATTGCCGTGGCCGAGCGGCACCATGAGCGGCGTTATCTGGCCCTGGCGGCCAATATTGAGGCTGGTCGGGTGTTTAAACGGGATGAGGATACCTCCTGGGTCTGTAGAAAATGTGGTTATGTCCATAAAGGCAAAGAGGCCCCCGGGGTCTGCCCGGCCTGTCAGCATCCCCAGGCTTATTATGAGCTTCTTGCCGAGAATTGGTAAGAACGAAGTTGGGGCGCATCTGAGCAGTTACGAGTTGAGGGTAATTTGTAGTTCTCGCTTAATAGCTGTAAAAAAATAAAGTCAATTGCTGCTGCTGGACGAAACAGGACTCTCGTGGCAGTAATTCCAGGCAAAAAGGAGAATAAAATGGCTGAGAAATTGCAGGTGTATAAGTGTGCGGTCTGTGGCAATGTTGTTGAGGTACTCCATGCCGGGGCCGGGGAATTGGTCTGTTGCGGGAAGCCCATGAATCTTATGGCTGAGAACACCACGGATGCTGCCAGGGAAAAGCATGTGCCGGTAATAGAAAAAACCGCCGACGGTTTTCTGGTTAAGGTCGGCAGCGTTGCCCACCCCATGACGGAAGAGCATTATATTGAATTTATTGAGTTGATTGCCGGCGGTCGGGTTTTCCGCCAGGAGCTGAAGCCTGGTGACCAGCCGGAGGCCTCCTTTATCACCACTGCCGCTGAGGTCAGTGCCCGGGCTTTCTGTAATCTGCATGGCCTGTGGAGGGTTTAACATGTTTAGTGAAAAGATGTCTGAGGCCATGGCCGGGCAGGTTAATGCCGAATATTACTCCGCCTATCTCTATCTCTCCATGAACTCCTATCTTCATTCCATTAATTTGTCTGGTATGGCCAATTGGATGAATATGCAGGCCCAGGAGGAACTTTTCCACGGTACCAAGCTGTATAATTTCATCCTGGAGCGCGGTGGCCGGGTCATCCTGGCCAAGATTGATCAGCCGCCCAGCGCCTGGGATTCACCGCTGGCGGTTTTTGAAAATGCCTATGCCCATGAGCAGAAGGTCACCGGACTGATTAATGATCTGGTGGATCTGGCCCAGGAGGAACGGGATCATGCCACTAATATTTTTCTGCAATGGTTCATCAGTGAACAGGTGGAGGAAGAGGCCAATGCCAGTGGTATTGTGCATAAACTGCAATTAATCGGCAACGATGCCGGAGGGCTCTTTGCCCTGGATCAGGAGTTGGGCAGCCGGGTGTTTACCATGCCTGCCAGTGGTTAAGAGCTGTGATTTCACCAAAAGATGGGATTTGCCGGGCGGGGTTCTTTAATTCCGCCCGGCACTATTATATAAAGGAGTAGAAATGGGAGTTACAGAGGTAAAGGATAAAGTTTACTGGGTGGGGGCGGTTGATTGGGATATCAGGGATTTTCACGGTTATTCCACCTACAAGGGCACGACCTATAACGCCTATCTCGCCATGGACGAGAAGATCACTCTTTTTGATACGGTGAAGAGTAATTTTAAGGATGATCTGCTCTATCATATCAGTGAGGTGGTGGAACCGGAAAAGATTGATTATATGGTGGTCAACCATGTGGAGATGGATCATACCGGCTGTCTGCCGGAGATCATTGAGCGGGTAAAGCCTGAAAAGATATTCTGTTCACCCATGGGCGAAAAGGTGCTTAAATCACATTTTCATCGTGAAGACTGGCCCCTGGTTGTGGTTAAGAGCGGTGATCGTGTCAGTCTTGGCAAGAAGACTGTCTCCTTTCTTGAGACCAAGATGCTGCATTGGCCGGACAGCATGTTCTCCTATATTGAGGAGGATAAACTGCTAATCTCAAGTGATGCCTTTGGCCAGCATATTGCCAGTACGGAGCGCTTTGTCGATGAAATTGAACTGGGTGAGGTTTTGCGGCACGCGGCTAAATATTACGCCAATATTCTCCATCTTTTTTCTCCCAATATCAGGAAACTTTTGGCTACGGTGGCGGAATTAAAGCTCGATATTGATATGATCGCGCCGGATCACGGTCTGATCTGGCGCGGCAATCCAGCCGACATATTAACGGCCTATGACCGCTGGAGCCGGCGGGAAACTAAGGACAAGGTGCTGGTAGTCTACGACTCAATGTGGAAGAGTACGGCCAAGATGGCTCTCGCTATTGGCGGGGCAATTTCCCGGCAGGGGGTGGATGTCAAGATGTATAATCTGGCCGTAAACCATCGCAGTGATATCATGACCGAGGTGCTTGACAGCCGGGCCCTGATTTTTGGTTCTCCAACCCTAAATAACGGTATTCTGCCGAGAATGGCTGATTTTCTCTGTTATTTAAAGGGATTACGTCCCAAAGGTAAGCTGGGAGCCGCTTTTGGCTCTTTCGGCTGGAGCGGCGAGGCCGTGAAGAATATGAACAGCGCCATGGAGGAGATGGGGATTGAGCTGATTGATCCCGGTCTGCGGGTGAAAAATGTCCCCACTGTTGATGACTTTGATCAATGCAAGGCTCTGGGGGGTAAAATCGCCCAGGCTGTACTGGCGGCAGGTAGCTGATAAGGTCGGCTATGCGTCTGCGGGCCTTGAATAAGCATGTGGCCGCCCTTCTGCGGGAATTGCCATTTTCTGAGGCCATGACTCGTCTCGAGGCGGATGAACCGCCCAAACGCCTGTTGAAGCCGCTTTTTTCCTGTCTCTGCAGTGGTGAGGAGCAGGTTAAATGGTTCGCAGTGAGTGCCATGGGCCGGGTGGTTACCGCCCTGGCGCTCAGGGAACTGGAGGATGCCAGGGTGGTTATGCGCCGCTTCATGTGGGCGCTGAATGATGAATCCGGCGGTATTGGCTGGGGCGCCCCTGAGGCCATGGGTGAGGTAATGGCTTGTGAACCACGTTTGGCCCGGGAATATGGCCATATCCTGGTGGCCTTTATGCGGGAGGATGGTTTTTTCCTGGAGCTGGAGGCCCTGCAGCGGGGGTTGATGTGGGGCCTGGGCCGGATGGCCGCGGCCAGCGAGGATAATCGGTGCCTGCTTTTAAAACATGAGGCCGATAATTACATCCTGCCCTATCTGCGGTCGGCTGATGCCGTAGTCCGCGGCCTGGCCGCCAGGGCCGCTGGTCTTTTAGGCCGCCCGGCGGCTCGGGATGACCTGCGGGCTCTGTGTAACGACAGGACTGAATTTACCCTCTATGATGACGGCCGGTTCCGGCCCACCTCGGTAAGTCTCCTTGCCGTCCAGGCCCTGCGCCTGCACCGGGACAGCGACTAAACGTCAGTTGAAACAGCGATAATTGTCATTTGCCGGCACAATCACAGTATCACCGGTTCGTTGATTTGTCGTACCGCTCCCTGCTTAATGTACAAGAGTCTGGGAAATTGATTTTAAGCCTAAATATTTGACCATAGGTTCAAAGTCTTTATCGTCATGTAGCAATGGAATGTTTTCATTGCTACAGAATGTCCCAATGATTAC
>JAJRZN010000148.1 GCA_024275235.1 Deltaproteobacteria bacterium | reverse complement strand
GGGCAATGTGCCCCTCAAGACCTTTAAAGACGAACGCCATAAGGCGACTCTGCCCCCCTTGACCCTGCCGGCCGGACTCACCGTGCGGGATGCCCTCTATGATGTACTGCGCCTGGTCTCTGTCTGTTCCAAACGCTTTTTAACTAATAAGGTTGATCGGGCGGTCAGCGGCCTTGTCGCCCAACAGCAATGCTGCGGCCCGGTGCAGGCCCCGGTAAGTGATGTAGCGGTTATCGCCCAGGGCTACGATGCTCTTTGCGGCGCGGCCTGCGCCATTGGAGAGCAGCCCAATAAGATGATTGCCGATCCCGAAGCCGGGGCCAGAATGGCGGTGGCTGAGTCCCTGACCAATCTGGTCTGGGCCCGGATTGACGGCCTGAAAACCATAAAATGTTCGGCGAACTGGATGTGGGCTCCCAAGCTCCCCGGCGAGGGCGCCGCCCTCTACTACGCGGCTCTGGCCATGCGTGATGCCATGCTCGCTCTGGGAATGGCGGTGGACGGTGGTAAGGACAGCCTCTCCATGGCCACCAGGGTAGGGGAGGAGACGGTAAAATCTCCCCGGCAGCTGGTAATATCGGCCTATTCCTCCATGGCTGATATTCGTAAGGTAATAACTCCGGATATCAAGGCCCCCGGTAAATCCACCCTATGCTTCATTGATCTGGGGCAGGGCAAGACCCGTCTCGGCGGCTCGGCCCTGGCCCAGACTCAAGGGCAGATTGGCGCAGAACCGGCGGATATGGATGAGCCGGAGGTTCTGCGGCAGGGTTTTAACGCAGTCCAGGAGTTGATTGACCACGATCTTATTTCAGCCGGTCATGACCGGAGCGACGGCGGTTTAATTACCACAATTTTAGAGATGGCCTTTGCCGGTAATTGCGGTTTGGCCCTGGAGATAGAGAGCCCGTCTTCGGCCCTGGAATATTTCTTTAATGAGGAATCCGGTCTGATTATGGAGTGCGGGAACGAGGCCCTGACCGCTGTCCGGGAGATAGTGACAAAGCACGGAATTACCCTTGTTGAACTGGGCCGCAGTACGGATGATGAGCGCGTCGTTATCAGCTACAATCAGGAAAAAGTTATTAACGAGGAAATGCCCCTTCTGCGCCAATGGTGGGAAGAAACCAGTTTCCAGCTTGAATGCCTGCAGATGAATACCGAATCAGCCCTTGAGGAAAAGCGGAACACCTATAAACGGCGCGGCCCCCAATATAATCTGCCTTTTACCCCGCGTCTCACCGCCGCTGACATAATAAACCAAACCACCAAGCCGCGGGTGGCAATCCTGCGGGATGAGGGCAGTAACTCCGACCGGGAAATGGCCGCCGCCTTCTTTGCCGCCGGCTTTGAGCCCTGGGATATTACCATGACCGATCTGTTGAGCGGCCGGGTGCGGCTGGATAATTTCCGGGGTCTGGCCGCAGTGGGCGGCTTTTCTTACGCTGATGTTCCGGAGAGTGCCAAGGGCTGGGCTGCCACCATCCAGTTTAATCCTGACCTGCGCCGGATGTTCCTGGATTTTTACAAGCGGCCCGACACCTTCTCTCTTGGAGTCTGCAACGGCTGCCAGCTTTTTGCCCTTCTCGGCTGGGTGCCCTGGCTTGACATCCCCGCCGAAAAGCAGCCCCGTTTTGTGAGAAACAACTCCGGTCGTTTTGAATCACGCTGGACAACGGTTAAAATCATGCCCAGTCCGGCTGTTATGTTGCAAGGTATGGAGGATATGATCTTTGGCATTCATGTCGATCACGGTGAGGGGCGGCTTGAGTTCCCGGAATCCGCCATGCTGGACGAAGTAATCAATAAGGGGTTGACCCCTGTAATCTATGCAGAGGATAATGGCACCGCCACCGAGGCCTACCCCTTCAATCCCAACGGTTCACCCCGGGGGATTGCCGCTCTCTGCACCCCGGACGGCCGTCATCTCGCCATGATGCCCCATCCGGAGAGAACCTTCCTGCCCTGGCAGGCCCATTGGCTGCCCGATAATATGAAAAATCTCGCCGCCTCTCCCTGGCTCACCATGTTCCAGAACGCCTATCGCTGGTGTAGTGAGAAATAAGCAGCCGGCAGTTTTTTTATATTCTGCAACTACCTCGTTCAACCAGGGAACTTCAAGCATGGTAAATAAATTCTGTATAGCATCAACAGCCTGACGAAATTGCCAGTCTTTAATTTTTATATTTTTACTCAAGACTTCCAGATAGTCTATAACATCTTTTGCGGAATGGTTTGCCAGTCGTTTGCTGGACAAGGGCTGAATGTAACGATCCCAAAAGAGTTTTATTGCATCAGGCTGTCTTACATTAGTCTTTGATATATGGTATTGTAACAAAAATGTAAGATTTTGTTTTTAAAATATCATGCTTAAAATCTAAAGTCGATAGGTGGAATCTGCCTATCCTGATATTGGCATATTCTGCCTATTTAACTGTTATGTGCAAAAAAATGACTGAGAAAATATCATATTCTGTTGTAGCTGGCGGCAACTCGAATTTTCTGAGGGCATTTGCTATACCCTTAGCTGATGAATTGGGGAAGCTAAAAGAAACTCAATATATTGAGGTTCCCAAGAATAATATATTTGAACATGATTCAAACCCAAAGGCTTTTGATCTTGCGACAGCCGGTTTTTTCGGGATTGTTCTATTGTTACCAGGGTGGTTTGCCGTAAAAGTCATAGATGAATTTTATGACATAAAGATAAAACCACTGGTCAGAAAGATAATATATAAGGCTGACAGCATCGAGATATTTTCAAAAAGAAAGAACAAAAAGGTTTTTACGCTATCAGTATTTCATGAAGAGTGTGATGTGTTAGTGATAGTGGCTATAAAAGAAGAAAACCTTGAAAGTATGGATGCCGGGCTTGCAAGATTTTCATCAATTCATGCAGCCGCAAATAACATCATCCAATCAGGAAGTCATAAAAGTGAAGTACATTTATACGTATTGAGCGGAGGTAAGGTTAATGCTCAGCCATACATACACAATAATATTGAATCAGCTCATAACCAAATTAGCACATAACGAATAAGATACTGTCTTGAAAGTCAATAATTATTCCCATTAGTTAAGTGTTAATTTTTACCCTAAGCTAAAGCGAGACTAGTTGTTGTCGTCCAGTTTATATCACCGGACTTTGTCCAAATTAAAATACGTCATTTTGTTAACAATGGCCGATTTAAAACACTATTGTGAAGGCTTCGCCTTATTTAAAGAATTGGGGCTTCGCCCCAAACCCCAAGGTTTTATAAGGTATGAGGAGAGCAGCGAATAAAAAAGCATTTCAAGATCAACGTCTGATTATTGTACCAGTTCCTGAATTTCACCGGTTGGATAATCTGACCAAAGCATGCCGGTATTTTGTTAAATAAAGTGACTGACAACAGGTGCGTAAAATGAAAACTCAGAAATTACCTCCTATACACCCTGGAAAAATATTATTAGAAGAATTTCTTGAGCCAATGAGAATTACTCAATATCGTTTAGCCAAGGACACTTCAGTTCCACCGAGAAGAATTAATGAGATTGTTCATCAAAAAAGATCTATCACAGCTGATACGGCATTAAGCCTTGGTGTATTTTTCAATATGTCTCCTCACTTTTGGATGAACCTTCAAAGTAGATTCGAATTAGAAAAAGCAGAAGACTTACTTGAAGAAAAACTTAAAAATGAAGTACATAGATACAAAATGGCCTAATATGTTACTCAAAGCACAAAAGTACTCTCTACGTGACCAATGGCAAGGCAAGAAAACTATCGTAATGTCAAGTACCTATGAGCATCGTGATGGGCCAACGACTAAATAGGCCAAAGAGCGCTTACGATTAATCCAAGATTGACAGGGGATTACTTTAGTCAGAAATGGTCAAAGCGGAAATAGCTGAAGTTATGGCGCCTTTCTTTTTTCCTAATGTGGAAATTAATTGACAAAAACAAAAAAATACAATAGGTTTTGTAACGAACGGTCGGTTTTATTTAAAAATATTATGAAAAATACTAAAAAAGGCGGGCAAACTCGGGACAAAATTCTTAAATGTACCCGGAAAATCCTTATAACGAGAGGATTTTATAATACCAGTATCAATGATATTATTAAGGCCACCGGGGTCAAGAAAGGTAATTTGTATTATCATTTTGCCAGCAAAGAAGATCTCGGCATAGCCGTATTGCAGGACGCCAGAGACGAATTCTTTCAGCTCCTTGAGGCGGCTTTTTCCGGCAGCACACCTCTTGAAAAGGTTAACAATTTTCTTGAGGCCATTTTAAGTGAACAACGGAAAAGACATTTTGTCGGCGGTTGTCTATTTGGTAATACCGCCTTGGAGATGAGCGACACTAATTCCGAGTTTGCCAGAATTATCAATAAACTTTTTATTCGCTGGTCAAATATTCTTGAAGGGCATCTAGGCGAGGCGGTTGAAAAAGGAGAGCTTATAACCAGGTTTGCCCCCCACCAACTGGCCAAACTCATTATTGCCGCCATAGAAGGCGGGATAATGATGTCCAGGGTCAGTAAGGATGAAAAAGATCTGGTGGATTGTATAGAATCATTAAAGGGACTATTGCGGCCGGTAAAATAGTTTCTTTAATCGTAACTTGTATGATGAATTATTGAGTGAAGAGACTATATTAGGTGTAACTGTAGTTTGCCCTAAACAGTTACCTTTAATCCTTTGATTTCCCGTTCCGTAACTAATCACTTTAAAGCGCGGGTGATCTCAAAAAATGTACTATCCGTTTGGTACACAAAGGTGCGGCAATGAAGGTTTTAGCTCTTTCAGGAAGTCCGAGAAAAGGAAAAACAACAGATAGAGTTATCCATGAGATACTCAAGGAGGTGGAGTGCGAAACAGAATTTATCCGTCTGTCCCCCTTGAACATTTCTCCCTGTCTTGCCTGTTTGTCCTGTGTCAAAGATAATATTTGTAAAATTCAGGATGATATGCGTTCCCTGCGTGAAAAAATAATAGAGGCTGACGCCTTTATTATCGGAGCACCAAACTATTTTTCCATGTTGAACGGCATAACCCATAATTTTTTAGAACGTCTCTGTCAGTTTCGCCATCAGTCTTGCAGCTTACTGGCCGGTAAACTCGCGGTTGTGGTTAGCACCGGCGGTCTCCAACCGGAAATTCCAGCCCGGCAGATCGAAAAGATCTTTACTTACTATAAAATAGATCATGTGGGGACGGTATCCGCTCAGGGAGCGGCATCGTGCTTCACTTGTGGGTATGGAGAGAATTGCGAGGCGGGAGCAGTCCAGATGATGTATGGGGCTGGCAAGCGGATTACAGAGGATATTATCCCCGACCTAAGCCGGCAGCCTGAAAAAATCCTTGCGGCTCATGATCTGGGAAAACTGTTAATGCGACGTCTGTCTCAAAAAGTAAGTAATTTTACAGGTACAGCTTAGTTAAAGGGGAAGTGGAATAAAATTTGTAAAAAGGAGCGTTTTATGGATCAAAATGGCCAAGGCAGTATTTGTGGTACCAAAAAGACAGGAGGTAGTTGAGATGAAGAAAATGTTCATTGTATTAATCAGCGGGCTTCTATTGTTTAACTGGTTGGGCCAGGCAGAGGCCAGCCCGATAAAACGATGCGATAAAACAACCAAAATCTGCCGAATCTTTACCCATGAGACCCTTTGGGACGGCTATAAATTATTTCGGAGCAACTGCAAGAGCTGCCATTATCGAGGTAATAAAAAACACGCTAAGTTTTTATATACTGAGTCAAAGGTACGGAAAGGCTGGAACCGGGTCTTTGATGAAAAATATACCCGTTGCGCGAAGGATGGCAGCTGGGGGAAGTTAACTAAAGAACAACTGGCCAGGATCAACGATTATCTTTTTAAAAACGCGGCTGACACCTATGATCCATACGATGCAACAGACTGCGGTTGATGAGCTGTTATCTCTCAGGTTGAGAGATTTAAAAGAGTCTATTGGCGGACTTGGAGCCGATGTTTACCAAAAACAGGAGACAGTCAGGATGAAAACAGCAGCTATTATTTTGATTAGTGGATTTTTATTGTTTAACGGCTTCAGCCATGCTGAGGCAAGTACCGCAAAACGGTTCGATAAGACAACTAAGACTTGCCGCCTAATTACCTATCAAGACGTTAGGGATGGCTATAAGCTGTTTCAGAGTGACTGCAAAAGCTGCCACTACCGGGGCAACAAAGAACACGCCAAATTTTTATATTCGGAATCAAAGGTGCGCAAAGGCTGGAATCGGGTTTTTGCCACGAAATATACCCGTTGCGCTAAAAATGGCAGCTGGAGCAAATTGACAGCGCAACAACTTGCCGTAATTAATGATTATCTTTTTCAGAATGCTGCTGACACCGTCGGGCCAAACGCTATACCTATAGGTAAATTAGGATGATGAGCTGCTATCTCCCAGGTTGGGAGAGTATATTCACTAAAAACAGGGCGATTGAGAACGGCAATTGGCTATAGAAAGCCAGATTGCCGTTCCTGTGGCTAAGAGTCTTTATGCCGTTTGCCTCGCCTCAGCGCCAGCAGTTTTAAAAAATTCCAGCCAGCACTCCCATGGAACCGTATCTAAACCGCATTCTTCAGGGCATGGGAAGTTTTCAATATACATTGGGCATTTTCCACAATTTTCGGTACAGATATATTTCGCTGCTCGAATTAATGCTCTTTGATCATTAAGTTCTTCGGCCATATTCCCCCCCCTCCTTTATAATTTTTTTTTAAACCTCGACCAACAATGTCATTATAGGGGTACTGTATTAAATTCCCGTAAGAAATTTGTTAAATTTTAATTACATCCCACCGAAGTGAAGAGGAGTCTGAGCCCAGGACAAGGTCATTGCAAAAAAAGTTATTGACAGCAATATTGCTGGTTGTTTAATCTGAAATATATTTCACACAAGGTTACAATAAATGGAATAAAGAAATTAAAGATGACCAATATTGCCGGTATCTGGCCTCCATTTCTGGAGATTAATACAAAAGTTACAAAAAATATTTTTTTGTAACTTTCCATAACTAAAACGTGAATTAACTTTTACAGAAAAGGGTGATTTCTTGAAAGAACCAGCTGTTGATCATGAATTGTGTATAGGGTGCGGAGTGTGCGCTGAATTTTGTCCTGACGTCTTTGAGATTAGAGACGATAAATCCTGGGTAATCGGGCCGGATAAATGTGATACCTGCGATTGTGAAGAGGCGATTGCTTCCTGCCCCGTCGAAGCTATTGAAATGGTCGAAAAGGATGGTTAATCCACACTGATGCCCATCCCAAAAATGTATTTTCAGATTTGCCTGGCGCTCGTTCTATAGGCTGAATACTTGTGCGTCCCTGAAACACTCGCATACGATTGTAGTCGTACCGCTACATTTCGAGATATTATAAAGTCAAGAATGTGATTTATTGAGCGCTTACTGTAAATGTTAAATCTGGAGAGATAGACTTGTGTGCTATTACGAGCCTTTTAATACCAGAAATCAAGCGGCTAAGCTGTCTGGTGAGGACAGCTGACAGCATGCAATAAACAAGGAGGAAAAGATGGGTAAAGCATTAAGGGTTGTACTATTTGCCTTTGTCGCTCTTGGTTTCGCGGCTGCAGGTAACGCGAACAGTTTAAAGGATAATCCAAATTATGAAATACTTAAAAACTTTAAGCCCCAGGGGATAACCAATAAACAATGTTTGTTGTGTCACAAAACGAGAGATCGGGGGATCGTTGCCGGCTGGCAGCACTCTAAACACGCAAAAGCCGGGGTCGGATGTGTTAATTGTCACGTTGTCCCCAAAGATTACCCAACCGCGTTTAAGACCCATCCAATGCAAGGCTCAACGTGGACTGTCCAGGTAGCCGTTTCATCGCTAACCTGTGCCAAATGCCATCCAGAAGAAGTTGTTCAGTTTATGAATTCCGGGCACGCCAGGGCCGGTTCTCAATGGCTGGCGGCCAATAAGAGCGGGCATGGTTACGCGATGACCAAGTTGTCATACAACTATGAAGCCATGAGAGGTGATAATCCATCTCTGAATGGTCATGCCGATATGGGTAAGGGGATAGACCCCGCCTTTAAAGTGAATCAAAATAAGCCTGACTTAGCGGCAAATTCAGTCGCAAATACCTGTGTTCAATGTCATGGGGCTGTAATCACGCTTAATAAACAAGGCCTTCCTGATCCAGATGTATGGCCAAGTGATGGTATGGCATCGCTTTACCCCGATGGCGGAGTTGGAAGTTGCACAGCCTGCCATAGCAGACACACATTCTCGGCCGCTGAAGCAAGACAGCCAGGCGCATGCAGCAATTGTCATTTAGGCCCGGATCATCCAGATAAAGAGATATTTGACTCAAGTGTCCATGGTCATATTTTTGAAACAAATAAAGAAGATTATGATTTTTCCACGGGTAAACAAATCCCGATGAAAACATTGAGGGCTCCAACATGCTTTACATGTCACATGAGTGACGTTAATGGTCTTACCTCCACCCATAATATTTCACAAAGGCTTAAATGGAATCTTTGGGCTCCAAAAAGTTTTGCAAGAACTAAAGGTGACGAAACAGCAGGATGGGCCTGGTATAAAAACCGAAAATTATTAAGGGGTAACTCAAAAGCTGGTAACTCTGAAGGGCCAAAAACCGCGAGAACTCAGATGAAGCACGTCTGCGCGATGTGTCATGAAACGACATTTGTAAAAAATTATTTTATAAGGGTAGATGCTCAAATAGAGCTATACAATGAGTATAATACTATCGCTGATAAAATGTTCACAGAACTTAAGGCTAAAGGCTTGATCCGCTCTGATTTATGGAGTGATCCGTTCTTTAAATTGTATTACTATTCATGGCACCACGAGGGCAGAAGAATGAGACAAGGGGCGGCTATGGCAAGTCCTGATTATGCCCATTGGCATGGAGCCTTTGAAGTTATGCAGGATATCAGAGAAATGAAATCTATTTATAATTCCAGGATAAAACTTCTTGAGAAGATTAAAGACCCCAAAGAGGTCTTGAAAAATGAAGCGCCTGTCTCCGTCGCTCCTCATGACTAAACCTCACCCCCCCCTCGCCGAGGGGGGGCTCTGAGTAGTTATGTTTCCGAGGGCCTTAAAAGTGCGTTAATAGAACGTTCCAGATAATATATTGAGCAGGGCTTCTCTATGTATTCATCCGCTCCCACCGCGAACCCTAACAAACGGTCATAATGCTGATCCCGGCTGGTTATCATAATTATTTTTATTTTACTTGTGTCCGGTTGAGACTTTAATTTTCTACATACATCTCTGCCATCCATTTCAGGCATGGAAATATCTAAGAGAATAACATCCGGTATATGTTCAAGGGCGATGGAGAAGGCGGTGGCTCCGTCATAGGCGTTGAATACCTCAAAACCGTTGGCAATTAAAAATTTTCTGAATTTTATATGGGTTGTGCGGTCATCATCGGCAATTAAAATTTTTTTGCCAGTCACATCCCCAGGCTTTAAAATCATTAACTCATGGCTTTCCATGATTCACCTCTCTATGCAGGTTGTTGAAATTTAGTCAAGATGTTAAGCATAATTTGTGTATTTTTGTTTTTAGGCCGCCCCCCTGTTTACAAACTCCTGCATGTATACCTGTACCTCATCAATTTTTTCGTTAAGCAAAATAAAAAGATTATGATATTTTTGCACCTGGCCGGCCTGGCAGGAATTTTCGAGATCTTTGGCTGTTACAGCCAGCTCATTAGCGTGAACATTTAAGGCGGCACCTTTAATAGCGTGAGATTCCCGTTCTAAAAGTTTATAATCTTTGGTTTCTAAAGCCTGTCTCATGGCCAGTTTTTGCCCCTGCAGGCTGTTATCAAAACTATCGAACAGCTCAAAGATAATTTCTTTGTCATTGTCCATTTCTGCCAATAGTCCAGCAATATCTACCGGTGAGCCGCTCTTCTCAACGATGGGCAAAGAAGAGGTAACTTTTGGTGTCTGAGCCTTGGCAGGCGGTAAATCTGCCGCTGCTGACAGCCATTTCTCAGCCATATTGACAAACTCCTGCCTCTTCAACGGCTTGGTTATATAATCATTCATTCCAGCCTCTATACATTGTGCGCGGTAACCGGCCAGGGCGTGAGCGGTCATCGCTATAACAGGAAGGCAGCGCTGGCAGCCACTATCCTCTTCCCACTCCCTTATTTTCCTTGTCGCCTTATAACCGTACATTATCGGCATCTGGATATCCATAAATATTAATCCATATTTTTTATCCTTGATCATAGCCACTGCCTGTTTACCATCTTCTGCCTCATCTATAGAGTAGCCCGCCGAAGACAGGTAATAAGAGGCCACCTTCCTGTTTGTCGGGTAGTCTTCCACTAAAAGAATTTTATCTGTATTATCTGTATTTGGGGTGCTGTCAGCCGCAGTCCGGATGGGATTTTCTTGATTAACTTCATCATCCTTGGCGTAACTAAATGTCCCCAAGGCCTTACAAATACAAACTTTAAGTTCCTGGCGTAAAATTGGTTTATTAATAAATCCTTGGATTGCTAATTTATCCCAACTTCTGATGTCGGCTTTAGAATTAATAGAACTAAGCACAATAACCGGGGTGTCGCGGCCCTTGCTGTTAGAAGATCTCAGCTGTGATATGAGATTAAAGCCATCCATCTCAGGCATACTGAAATCGGTAATTATGAGGTCTATTGCCGCGATTGAGTTTTCGGCTTCATGAATAATTCGCAGGGCATTATTGCCGTCTACTGCTTTTATGGGAATGCAGCCCCATGAATTAAGGTATTCTTCGAGGATGAAAAGATTCGTCTGATTATCGTCAACAATAAGGACTCGGCGGCCGCTGAGAAGGAGATTGTTGATCTGCTCTGTATTTGTCAGGTTTTCGTCATCATCTAATTTGGGTAAGGGCAGGATAAACCAGAAAGTACTACCCACTCCCACCTTGCTTGAGACTCCTATCTGACCGCCCATAAGTTCCACTAACTGTTTGGAAATAGTTGTTCCAAGCCCCGTACCTCCGTATGTTCTGGTGGTTGAACCATCAATTTGTCTGAAACTTTCAAAAATGCTGGATAATTTATTTTCAGCGATTCCTATACCGCTATCCTTTATGGAGAAACGGACAAGATCGGTAGTGGTGGAACTCCGCCAGAGCTCAACCTTAATGTATATCTCCCCTTGATGAGTAAATTTTAGGGCGTTACCGCAGAGATTCGTCAAAATTTGTCGTATTCTACCTGGATCGCCCTTGACCTTTTCAGGAATATCGGGAGAAATAAAGAAAATGATTTCCAATCCCTTTTGTTCACCCGTGAAAATGATGGTCTGCACAACTTCTTCGCAAATGGTATGGAGATTAAAGCTGATTTCCTCCATTTCAAGTTTGCCGGCCTCAATCTTAGAAAAATCCAAAATATCATTAATTATACGGAGCAGCGAAGCGGCTTCGGTGTTAATTGTGTTAATTATATGCCTCTGCTCCTCATCCAATCTGGTATGCAGGGCAATGTCAGCCATGCCAAGAACACCGTTTAGGGGCGTTCTTATTTCATGGCTCATATTGGCTAAAAACTGACTCTTGATTCTGTTAGCCTGCTCGGCATTCTGTTTGGCTTCTTCCAGGGCAAGCCTTGCCATCTGCAGGGCGCTTATATCCACGAAACTACATATAAAATGTTTTTTCCCGTCAAGCATGATTACCGTCTCGGTCTTAATTACTGGTAATTCATGACCAGCGGCGGTAAAAAGCAGATGTTCCATGTTGTCTATCGACTTGCCTGGTTGTGACATCCGGCATTCCTGCAGTCTTTGCAGACAAATGGACTGGTAGCAGATTTTACCTATGATTTGTCGGCGTTGAGCCCCTATCATCTTTTGAGCCGCCGGATTTGCATCGACTATTTTATGGTTTTCAGCATCAATAATAATAACTCCGGCCTGCACCGCATCAAATATCGTTTTTAAACGTTCTTGATTATCACGCAGTCTTTTCTCGACCAGTTTTCTCTCTTCATTTTCTTGAAGAAGTAAATTCTTGGAAACCATTGTGCTGTCAAGGCTGTCTAACATGACGTTAATACTTTTGCTTAGGGCCCCTATTTCATCCATGGATTTGATTTCTAACCGCGCAGAAGAATGTGGCTGAATGGCCTTTTGATCCTCCCTGTGGGGGGCGGCTGGATTACAAGTATTTTCCGGGTGCGGTAGGATGGAATATTGAGGATAGTTGTTAGATAAATTGCTGTCTGAGGCCAAATCTCTAAAACAATCTCCTGAAAGATTTACAGGGGAAGGTGGTGAAAAATTATCCGCCGCCAGGGGCTGTAACATATAGTTGCTTTCCGTCAAAGCGACCATCCAGTTCCGTAATTTGGTAATTCTCCGAGAACCAAGCCACCAAAACAGAAAAACTGATATGCCTATTAACATCGTCATATTAGCGCCGATGAAAAGGATAAGTTCATTTCGAGCCTTAGTGATTATAGTTTGGTTGTTTTCTGCGTTGGTTTGCACTAACTTTCTTTGTTTTTGCCGTCTCTGCCGGAAATGGGCGGTGACCTTTTCCCCCTCTCGTAAACGTTGTTCCTGGATTTTTGCCGACTTGATACTTAAGCTTAGGAGATCAGCAGTCTCGATAATGCTGTAGGCCTTTGAAATATCAAAAATTAAGGCTATAACGCCCGTCAAGGAGCTGCCTGTTCTATATGGTACAAGGCTTACCACAATATCACGAAAGCCAAATTCATCCTCAAACCAATCGGGTTTGCCGTTTCGGGCAGATATTTTCATATAATTGATGAAATCATCGGAGAGGCCCTTAAAGTCTCTGAGTTCAGTTAAATTACTGGATAGTTTCCAATACAGAATTTCATAGGTACTCTGGCCATATAATTTTTTTAATTGGGCCAAGGCCGCCTTTGGTGAGAGATCTTTTTTCTCGAATTGCAAAATAATTTTGCGAGACAGAGGTATGGCACCGCCGATGACCGCGCCTTTGGCGCTAAAACCCTGTTTATAAAGGGCGAGTTGCTGCTTATACTTTTCATGGTCTAATTTATATTGTTCGAGCTTGGCGGCATCGGCATAATTGAGGTCAGTCAGGCTGACTATCCTGTTTTCCAGGCTAAATATGTCCTTTTGAAAAAAATCACGCAGTTCTTTGTTTATACCGATAATTGAATGGAAGCTTCCTGAAAGCAGCTGGATAACCACCAAGAGTCCGCATAATAATACGGGAACGGTTGCCAGCAAGACTTGAAGAATAATTCTTTTTTTTATAAATTCAGGTAGAAATACCACGAAACGCCCTCATACCAATAATTTTTGAATGGTGATTTACATCTGATATCATCTCTTGCCTTACCATCTTTTTATAATTATTAATTTTTTGGCTATTTCACGGTATTTCACTCGTTCTTTATTCGACATGGGGATAAGGCCCTTGGTAATTAGATAGCCTTTTGGCCCCCAGGCTGAGTCTTCGGTAAATTCCATCAAATATCGTTTTAGCCCTGGGATGGACTCGGCCCTGCCCTTATTGACATAAAAATATAAAGGTCGGGACAGCGGGTAAGAAGCAGATGAAATAGTTTGGAAATCGGGAAGGGATGAATTTATATATGCTCCCTGGATATCGTTCTGATTTTGTTCAAGGTAACTGTATCCAAAGATACCGAAAGCATTTTTGTTTGCTTCCAGCTTGTCAACTATAAGGTTATCGTTTTCACCCGAATTGATATAGACACCGTCTTGCCTGATTGACTTACATATATCCAGGAACTTTTCTTTATGTCTCTTCTTTAATTTCTTTAGCCAGGTAAACGTCCTACAGCCCTTTTCCATGGCCAGTCTTTCAAAGGCGTCACGGGTTCCTGAAGTTGGCGGCGGCCCGTAAACTTGAATCTTGAAGGGGGGGAGAGCCGGGTCGACCTCATTCCAGAAAACATAAGGATTGGGAATCAACTTCTTTTGACCTCCATCGGGAACATCTCGGGCCAGGGCGAGAAAGATATCCCTGATGGTTAATTTAAACCGAGGTGCCTGGCTCGAATTAGCTATTACAATGCCGTCATAGCCGATTTTTACTTCCACTATTTTTTTGACGCCATTATTAACGCATTGGTTATATTCCGCGCGGTTAATACTGCGAGAGGCATTGCTTATATCTGGGCTTTTTTGTTTCGCTCCAGCGCAAAAAAGTTTAAAGCCCCCTCCGGAGCCGGTTGATTTTAATTTTGGTAAAGCCAAGCCGGTATTTTTGGCGAATTTTTCGGTGACCACTTTCGCAAAAGGGTAAACCGTGGATGAACCAACAATGTTTATAACCTGTCGCGCTTCTAAACATTTGGCGGGGGTGAAAAATAATAATACACCCCCCAATAAAAGGATCTTTTTCATCATGATTTGTTCCTCAAGAGGTAATTGTTCTACGAGGGCTGTAAATTACCCCCAAACTCATCGCTGTAACCGTTTGCAGACCAAGGGGCGTATTTATGCGATATGCCCCCGCATCCGTGCTTAAGGTAAGCGAAAATTTGCAATAGTGGAGATTGCATGTTGCTTAACAGTCACTTAATTGATTATTAGAGCAAGATTGTTAAGGAATAATTAGAAAGATATTAAAGTGAGATTAAACCGGACAAATGTAGTACTTCAGCCAGGGCTGGCAAACGCCCCCGAGCTGTATGCAGAATTATAGTAAACGCTTACCAATTACATTTTATATGGCATGTGCCCAGGTCAGCTTCATTTGCTAAACTGTTGACACACCTGGCTTAATTGTTTTAAGCTGAATATGTTTTGTAACTATTCAACCGCACTCAATCTTGGCCCGTTCGGAGTTTTCTCCATCATAGGCCTTGCAAATACGACCATGCTTCGAAGTCCTGAGATGACAGATCTGGAGCACGGTTGAACAGTTTCCAATATTTCAATATTTGTTAATTTGGCACGAACTGGAGGAAATAATGGCAGTACCAAAGATCTGGCTGGTGTAGGATGAGGAAGATATCCTGGCCCTGGTATATTATAATCTGGAAAAACAGGGATTTAAGGTCAGCGGCTTTCCAAATGCCGAGGAGATGCTAACCGCGGTTAGGGAGGAACAAAGACCTGATCTTATTGTCCTTGATGTCATGCTGCCTGGGATTGACGGTTTTGAGGCCTGCCGGCAGTTGAAGAAGCAGGGAAACTTCGGGGCTGTTCCCATCCTGATGCTGACGGCAAGAAGCGAAGAAGGCGACATTATCTCCGGTCTGGAACTTGGGGCTGATGATTATTTAACCAAGCCCTTCAGTCCCCGGGTACTTGTGGCCCGGATTCAGGCCCTGCTGCGCCGTGCCGCGCTGCAGGCTGAGGGCGGCGGCAACCGGATTATTCTGGGGGATCTGGTGATTGATAAGGACTGCCACGAGGTCACGATTTCCGGTACTCCGATTCCTCTGACGGCCTCTGAATTTAAAATTCTCTCCCTCCTCGCCGCCAAACCAAGCTGGGTTTTTTCGAGAGATCAAATTCTCTCCACTATTCATGATGGTCATATCGTAGTAACTGACCGTACCGTTGATGTTCAGATAGTATCGCTACGCAAGAAACTTGGTCCGCAACAGACCATTGAAACCGTGCGGGGCGTAGGATACAAACTAAGCCGGTGAGTAAACGTAAGCGCCTGCTCTGGCAGATATTCCCTCCCATGCTGGTGGTGACCATGATAGCGGTGATGGGCACCTTCTTCCTTGCCTCAAAAATAGCCCGGCAGTTTTATCTGGAGCAGATAACCACAAATTTAAAGGTTCGCGCCCAGCTTGTTCGTTCTGAGATCCAGGCCGAATTCAGAGCGGAGCAGGGCGATTTACAGAGACGCGCCAGGCAGCTGGCCGTTTTGAGTCAAGCCAGGGTTACCCTGATTAAGGCCAATGGTCGGGTCAGAGCTGATTCTGATAAAAACCCGGCAGGCATGGACAATCACGCTCACCGCCCGGAGGTTGCTGTTGCGCTGACCGGGAACCTGGGAACCTCCATGCGTTTCAGCCACACCCTGGGCAAAAATATGATTTATGTTGCCTTGCCGGTTTTTACTAAGGGCAATAAACTACCCCCTGTTCTTGGGGTAGTACGTCTTGCCATTCCTTTTATCTTTGTTAACCAGGTTCTGGACATGATGTATTGGCAGAACTTTTTTGCTGCCTTTATTATGTTGATCATAGCTGCCGTTGCCACCCTGTTTGTTTCCCGCAAACTCAGCAAACCGTTGGAGGATATGGAGCGGACGGCCCGGCAATACAGTAGACTTGATTTTAGCCGTAAAATTAACTTTCCAGGCAGGGGATACTCGATTGAGGTGGCCAAGCTGGCCGACACAATCAATTCCATGGCCATGGAATTATACCGCCGGATCGACACCGTTACCAAGCAGAAAAACGAGTTGGAAGCGGTCTTTAAAAGCATGATAGAGGGGGTTCTGGTGGTGGACAACCGCGGTCGGCTTGTCCGGGTTAATAACACCGCCCTTAAGATATTCAATCTGCCCTTGAACTTTCATCCAGCCGCCATTACCTAGTCAATTCGGAATGCAGATTTATCCCGATTTATCCGCAAGATACTATCAGGCGGCGATGTAAGGGAGCAGGAGCTGGTATTATACCTGGCGGGCGGGGAACATTATTTCCATTTAAGCGGCACCCCCATCCGCGACGGTAGTAATAAGACTGGGGCCATGGTAGTTTTAAACGATATTACCAGAACCAAGAAACTTGAAAATATCAGGCGGGAGTTTGTGGCCAATGTCTCACATGAGCTTAAAACTCCCATCACCTCAATCAACGGTTTTGTGGAAACCCTGTTGGATGGCGCTCTGGAGGACAGTCTGGAGGCGAAACACTTTTTAGAGATTATCCATCGACAGGCCAAGCGTTTGGATGCCATTATTAATGATCTTTTAAACTTATCCAGAATTGAGCGCGAAGATGATATGGGCGCGGTTGAACTCCAGCATCAGGATTTGTTGCCGGTGTTAAATAATTGTCTTGAGATGTGCGCCGTGACGGCCAGGGAAAAGGGGATAAAGCTCATCCTCGACGGTGGAGCGGGGATAACAGCGCTTATCAACCAGAGCCTCATGGAACAGGCCGTAACTAATCTTGTGGTTAACGCCATAAAATACAGCAGTGAAGGCGGGGAAGTACGGATCAAATCATGGCAGGATGAAAGACAAATTCAGATAGCGGTGAGTGATAACGGCTGCGGAATCGCTAAAGAACATTTATCCCGCCTCTTTGAACGTTTTTATCGCAGTGATAAGGCCCGGAGCCGGAAGCTGGGGGGAACAGGCTTAGGTCTTGCCATCGTTAAACATATTGTCCGGGCTCATGGCGGTGAGGTCAAGGTTAAGAGTAGTCCCGGGCACGGCAGTACCTTTACCATTATTATTCCTGATATCATTTTGCCGCCCGTCTTGTAAAATCCATTTGTCTTCCAGCAAAAGGTAACAGGGTTTGAATTTAAGCTTATAATTCATGGCAGCCACCTCCTCTATATAAAGTCCAAGATAGATATACTTCATTTTATATCGGTGGGCGTAATCGGCCATATACAGGATGTTGAAGGTTCCTGGACTGCGGTGCGCCGCCTCCGGATCGAAATAAAAATAAACCAGATTAATGGTGTTTTCGTAAATATCGACAATGGAGACCCCGATCAATTGGTCATTCAAACGGAATTCTACCTCGTGGGTATAACCAAGGCTGTTAATAAAAAAACCAGCGTAATATTCCAGGGCCGTATTATTCCGTCCGGGAAAGCGGCTGCCCAGGAATTTATCACAGAGATTAAGCTTTTCAGTGTTGACGTTTAAAGGTGATATTTTAATCTCTAAATCCTGATTGCGCCGCCATACCCGGCGCTGATTACGATTTTTCCTGAAGGTTTCGGCCTCAAGGCGAATGGGAATACAGGCCCGGCAGTTCCGGCAGCGCATGGTATAAAAATAATTGCCATTACGCCTGAAGCCGGTGGACAGGAATAACTCCAGCGTCTCCATGGGTAGAGAATCAAAATAAGCCTGATGATAAATAGCGGGATACGCCATACCATATGGACATTCTACCCTGACATCTTGGAAGCAGTGCTCAAATCTTTCGCTCATTGACCACCACCTGTTATAATCTGCCAAGGGTATCTATGAAGATTTCCAGATCGTTTTTTGACCCTGGCTGGTAATTCTCCGGATAAAGAAGGGCGGCCATATAAAAGACACTGTCTAATTGCAGGGCCTTAAGGGCAGCATGGGAGAATCCACCCAGGCGATCGCGAAGAAGCTTCTGAATATCAATATCTAAATCCCAGGTTAAATCCCGGCCAAGATCAGAGATGCCATGGAGAATTTCGGCTTTTTGCTTCAAAAGATCATGGTAGGCCCCTAAATCATAATTGTCAGCGAGAACCGCGGCGGCGTCTGTTTCTAATCTTCTGATCTGACGGGCTCATTCCCGCAGTTTTTTTATTACAGGTGCTAATGGCATTATATTCCTCAATGGTGTAGGGCAGGCCACCCGTCTTTTCCTTTACGATATATAAAAATCAAAGGGGAATCAAGTAATTATAGCCCATTAAATAGAAGTTCCCAGCAGGGTGGCCATGAAATAATTACATGCCGAGGTGTTATCAAGTAACCACCATTCCTAATTGCCCGGGCATAACGAAACATGAAAATCATGTGCCACGGTCAATACCATTGGCAGATGACTTTAATATAAAAGAGTATGATTTGTTGAGCATTTACACTTAAATAATTTATTTTCTATTTTTTTTTGGTAGGATATTAATAAGCAAAATAAATCAGTATAATTTGAAAAATTGAAAATGTAAAATCGTCCCAGGGCATTATTAAAGAGGTAAGTATGACCCGTGAGTGTAATTATAACCGCCTATCCTGGAGACATCTATGTCCGGTTCAAAATCAAAACGTCTCGGCGAGAATCGTAGCAGCACGAGGTTTCAGGTGCATGATAACGTTTTTGCCATCTTAAAACAGCCCCAGTATCGGGAATTAGGTAAAATTCTTGATATAAGTGAGAGCGGCATTTCCTTCTTGTGCATAAATGAAGGGGATTGGGACGCAAAGCCTTTCAGCATAGATCTTATTTTCAGTGAGGAAAAGGAATCAGGCCATATTGCCATCCTGAAAGACATCCCGCTGCAACCTATCTCATATTGTAAAAAAGACTATTGCCCTTCAGAGCCCAAGCCGCAAAGCATGTCTTTAAGCCACCAGTTTAAACGTTGCGGAGTGGCCTTTGCCGATCTTGATAAAGAGCAGAGAACTCTGCTGGATGTGTTTATTGCCAGTCATGCCGTGGCCAGAGCCTAAACTTCAGTATTATCTTTAAAAATGTGTTTTTCCGGGCCTCTTTTCCCTCACTATCTAAAAGATAGCTGGTTATTCGCAAAAAAATATATTATAAAATCTGCTTTTTGCAACAGGTCATACATCAGGCTGACAAATTACCATGTCCATGAAATTAAACAGTGTCGGGGTGCAGGATATCCATTGCCCAATTCGTCTGCGTGAGAAGGGCGGCGGTCTGCAGTCAACCGTAGCGAGTCTCAGCCTGCGGGCCAATATGCCCAGTGGAGTTCGAGAAACCTGTGTGGCCGTGATTCTTGATATTATAAAACGCTATCAGGATGATATAAAACCTGACATCTT
>JAJRZN010000147.1 GCA_024275235.1 Deltaproteobacteria bacterium | reverse complement strand
CTCACCCCAGTCAAAAATGCAAATTTAATGAATTCATCACAGTCCTTGATGGTGGTATAGAGGTCTTTGAGAATTTCCCTGGCCTCTTTTGCCATTTCTATCTGATCAAGATTATCGAGAATGAGCTTATCGTATTCATCGACAAGGATCACAACCTTTTGATACTTTTTGCATGATTCCCTGATAAGTTGTTTGAAACAGCCACCCACATCATCAATGTCTCTACATTTTAGTTCCAGCCGTTCTTCGTTATCACGCAGAATATTGGTTATATCCTGCTTCATATCCGCAACAGTTCTGGCAACGCCTGCAAAGCTGATTTTTATGACCGGATACTTTACAGACCAGTCCCAGCGGTCATAAGCTGCCAGACCGTTGAAAAGTTCCTGTCTGCCCTCAAACAGAGCCTGCAGAGTTGAAACCAGAAGGCTCTTGCCAAACCTGCGGGGTCGAGAAAGAAAATAGTATTTACCATTTTCAATCAGGTCAACAGCCAGACCGGTTTTATCCACATAGGCATAGTTTTCCTCGATTATCTCACTAAAAGTCTGTATGCCGATGGGTAACTTTTGCATATTGTTTTGATATATCTAAAAATAATTTCAGGGACACAGCTAATTCAAAAATCATCATAAGCCGCATCTTCCATTTCCGAATGAAGCTCACATCGTCATTTTCAGGTATCACTCTGAATAGTTATAAAAATCTAACGGTTATGCGAGCCTTTTCTTCAACGTCGGTTAGTGTCAGGAGATAGGCATATACCTGTTTATTTTTGCCGCTTCGAAAATTATCAACCTTACTAAACCCTTTTGCACTAAGGCCTTCAGGCAGAAGTAAAAGGAAGGGATAAAATAAAATTGGCAAGGGAATAACTCCGAATAAGATATATATGCCATACATTTCTACTACTATCACAAGTTACTCGAAATACCCGGCAATCCCCCATTCCAGGCTTTTACCCTGTACGCCATAAGTACCTTCAACCGGATCATAGTAAAGAATGTTGTCTTTTACCGCCAAGCCAAGAAGACTGCGTAATCCCGTCAACTCCCGCCTGTCAATAATAGGTTTTTTATTGAACTTCAACAACAGATTACGGCGGTCTGCAATATCGTCATAGTCAACCCAGTCGGCTATCATCGCCACCTTTTCTCGTTTCATTCTGGCAATAATTTCAGTAAGGGGATATTGAAACAACTCTTCAAGAATGTAATAGATTTCCCAGGCGCTGCCACCTACTGTATTCCATATTGCCTCTATTTGCTGCTTATCAAGACTGTATTCCTGAACCTTATTGAATCTCCTGATGTCATTGAGCCAGAGAACAACGTCTTCTTTTTCCAAATAATCCAGTTTCATGAACTTACTGGTCTTGCGAAGTTTGCTGTCCACATAGACCTGCTCAATAAAAAAGGCATCGGATGAGGCAATAATCACATGGCAGAGGTGGCTCTCCTTGGTCATGGCCACGAAGAAATTCATCAACTCCACCATGAGTCTTTTTTGTTTGTCCGGCATATAGAGACCATCTAACTTGTGGAACTCATCAATAATGATAACCGGCTGAATATTTTTTTTCCGCAAGCGCTGGAACTCACGTTTCATCACCAGAAAAGGGTCTTCCTGCCGTTTTTTCAGCATCTTTTCCGTGAAGGCGTCCAGCTTGAACAGGCCAAAGAGGCTGTACTGACGCCTGGTACCGGTTTTTATACCGTTATCGCCTGAGGTAGATTTGAAAAAAGTGTCAATAAAATCATCATAGGAAGTCAGCAGCACTTCGCGCAGGTTGAGAAAATTGATATCGTAGTCCTTTTCCTGTTCAATCTGTTCAAACAGACGGTACATCAGGGTAGTCTTGCCCTAAGATTTGGGGCCGTGCAGGAAGAGAATGGAATTGGGCCTGCCTTCGAGATAGTTGCGCAGTTCAGCGGTCTCCCGTTCACGATTTATAAAGGAGACATCTATTTTCATTCTTTTCATCTTCGCTCCTCAAAAATGTTCTTGCATGCCCGGGCTATGACCAAAATAGTACATTTAATCTCAGGGGAACAGCAGGGAAATGCGGAACAGACCCCGTTTTTTACTTTTTTTTTTACAATTTGCTCTTCATCCGCCTGATTAAGTCACAACATAATTTTCTCAGAAATATCCCCAAATTTCTTTTCAAGCAGACATGTTAAAAGTTACGCAGCTCCTTTCCCCAAGTTTCTCAGACGAACCCTTGAACAGATCCTCCACCATGGGGGCATGAGAGAAAAGATTCTTATAGCTGTTGTCGCGATTGGCCATAGAGTTCGTGAGGAAGTGAATAAAGGAAAAACTATAGATAAACAATAATTGGTAGCCCCTCTAAAGTCAATATACCAGGAAGGGAAAGAGGGGGAAAGGAGTCAGGCTTGCGCTATTGTATAAAGATAAGCGCTCAACAAACTACAATCGTATGCGAGCATTTCAGGGACGCCATACTGTGCGGAAGTCCCCCGACAATACCCCTGCATATCGGGGTCTCGCTTACCTGGGGAACTTAACGCATCTGCTCCCGTAATTAGAGATTCTTATCTGCCCTGACCCGCAACAAACACCCCCTTGCAGAAGTTATCTTAAAACCGGCCCCTCTGAACCCGGTTTTTATTCCCTGTTTGCCCTGACCACCACAAAGGCGCCCTGACCGCAGCCCGGCCTTACCTCCTCCCCGGCATCTATCTCCGCCAATGGCCGAAAAACAGTCTGGCAACAGGAGAAGTCCTTAAATCCGCCTCCTCCAAGCAGGGCCAGCACCTCATCGGCACTATAAAAATGGGCCTGCCGATAAAAGCTGCTCTTCTGCCGCTGGCGGTGCGTCTCCCGGCCCAGAGGGGTGTGGCGGTCAATAAAGGCCAATAGCAGGCAGCCGCCCGGCCGCAACACCCGTCTGGCCTCGCTTAAGGCCTGTTCAGGCTCCGCTAAAAAGCAGAGGACGGTAATCAAGAGCAGACAATCAAAACGACTGGCAGCCACTGGTAAGGCCTCAGCCCGGCCCAGAGCTGTCCGTACCCCCCTGTTACGGGCCAGAGTCAACATCTCCGGGCAGGGGTCAACTCCCATGGCAACCTTTAAGGGAACGGCAAAACGTCCGGAACCAACCCCCACCTCCAGGGCAGATCCGGCAGGCATCAGGGCCTTAACGGCTCTAAGCTCCGCCTGAAAGACCAAGGGGTATTTATCAAACCACTCTTCATATTCCTCAGTGTAGACGGCAAACGGGTTGTCACTAAGCATAACAGTCTCCTCAGTCCACGGCCAGGGCCAGCCAGGTTGAGGCAAAGAGAATCAGACTCACCATGCCGTTCATCTGGAAGAAAGATACCTGAATACGACTTAAATCATCCGGTTTAACGATCAGATGCTGATAGAGAAGGCAGAGAGCGGCGGCTCCAAGACCGATAAAGAAAAAATAATTCAGACCACTTTGAATTCCAGTAATCATAAACAGGACAAAGGCCAGAAAATGGAAGAGGGCCGCCAGCCTAAAGGCCCGCTTGCGGCCGAATGAGGCCGGTATGGAATAAAGCCCCGTCCGGCGGTCAAAATCGGCATCCATACAGGCATAGACCATATCAAAGCCCGATACCCACAACAATACCGCGAGAGAAAGAACATAAGGAAAGCCGCTGAGGCTGCCTGATACCGCCACATAGCCGCCCAGGGGCGAGAAGGCCAGGGCCAGGCCCAGAACCAGATGACAGAATGAAGTAAAGCGTTTGGTCAATGAATAAAGCAGGGTAAGTCCCAGTGACAGGGGCGAAAGAAGCAGAGTCAGACGGTTCAATTCATAACAGGCCAGAAAAAAGATGGCGGCGGCAATGAGCACCATGGCCCAGGCCTCGGCCATCTTCACCTTGCCGGCCGGAATGGCCCGCCCGGCGGTGCGGGGATTGCGGCCGTCGAAACGGGCGTCAACAATACGGTTAAAGCCCATGGCACAGGTGCGGGCCCCGAACATGGCCGCCACCACCCAGATAAAAACCCGGAAATTAGGCGGGCCGCCGGCGGCGAGAAAGGCTCCCATCAAGGCAAAAGGCAGAGCAAAAACCGTATGTTTGAACTTAATCATCTCCAGGAGTATGGCAATTTTCTTAAACATCGCTTCCCTCCCAGCGCCGCATACCAGGCACCTCTATCCCGAGGAGTACTGCTACCCGGGCCGCGAAATCACGGGCCAGTCCACTGATCCCGGCCGGCCGGTGATAAAAGGCGGGCATGGCGGGACAGATAACGGCCCCGGCCTCATGGGCGGTGAGCATATTTTTGAGATGAATACCATTCAACGGACTCTCCCGTACCGCCAGCACCAGCGGCCGCCGTTCCTTTAAGGTGACGTCAGCGGCCCGGTGCAGAAGGTTGCGGGAGAGGCCGCCGGCCACCGCCCCCAGGGTGCCCATACTGCAGGGCAGAATAACCATGCCGCCATAGGCGCTGGAGCCGCTGGCCATGGGGGCGGCAAAGTCAGCGGCAGCATACCAGCGTCGGACATGAGGCAGATCATGGTATTCCAGCCCCAGTTCAATCTTCAAGACCCGCTCCCCGGCCCCGGAGATCATGGCATCCACCACCACATCACATTCCGCCATGATTTTTAAAAATTCCAGGGCGTAAACAGAGCCGCTGGCCCCGGTAACTGCCAGAATAAAGGGCTTCATTTTACCCCCACATAGATAGATACTACCCCGAAAGTCAGGGTACGGCGGTAACTCCTGCTGAAACCGGCCTGACGCATCATGGCAATAAAGTCCTCCGGCTCATAGAATTTGGCAATGGAGGAGGCCAGGTATTCATAGGCCTCCTTGTCACCGGAAACCATACCGGCCACCAGGGGCAGTATCCGGTTCAGATAGAAAAAATAGAGCGGTTTAACAATAAAATTAGTGGGCCGGGAGAACTCCAGAATCAGGAGCTTACCCCCTGGCTTCAGAACCCGGTACATCTCCTCCAGGCCCCTCTGGGGCCGGGAAATATTACGAATTCCAAAGGCCACCGTACAACCCCAGAAACTGTTGTCAACGGCCGGAATATCCTCACCATCGCCGCATACCGGGGTAATCCGCTGCCGCCGTTCATCAGCGGGCAGGGTCTTGAGCCCGGCCCGGATCATATCTTCACAAAAATCAACGGCCAGCACCCGGCGTTCCGGGGCCTGCCGGGTCAACTCCAGGGCCAGGGGCATGGTTCCGGCACAGAGATCCAGAACTGCCCCCTGGGGGAAGGGCCGTAACTCCCTCGTGGTCACCCAGCGCCAATAACGGTCGATCCGGAAGCTGACCAGGGAATTTATCAGATCATAATTATTACTGATGGAAGAAAATTTTTCTTTTACGAATTTCTTTTTCTCGGCAGCATCCTGCATATTTTGCCTGTCTTGCATATCTTTTTTTTGTATTTTAAGGTGATATAATTATGCGGCGTGATGGCGAACAAGCAGCCGGACTTTACAAAATCCTAAGGGGCAGAGCCTTTGGACTAACCTCACGCCTGTCGATTAATTTTTGATAAAACCGGCTCAGGCCCAGAATCTTGGCCGGGGTAAGATCAAACTCGATTCTTTGCAGATATTCGTAACAGGCGGCAGACGACATGGGAATCCGCGCCGCCACTTTGGTGCTTATCTCCATTAAACGCCGGCGGCCAATTTCCACACAGGTTAAAAGTTCCTCCTGAATGGCCCTGACCTCCGTACCATAGCTGTTCCAGCACTCCTCCCGCACGGCCCAGACCGCGAAGACAAAGGGCAGTCCGCTGTTACACTGCCACTCCTGACTTAAATCAAGCACCAGGGGATAGCGTTTTTCAGCCTTCAGACGCAAGGCCCGGTCACCAATGGCGAGACAGGCCGGGGCCTCATCCGACTCCACATAACAGGGGCTGATATGATAATATTCCTCCAGAATAATCCGAATCAGGGCGTTGGAGGTCTGGGATTGAGGGCTTAAACTCACCGGCTTACCATCTAAAGCGGCAACGGGCAGTTCCGAAAACAGAAAGACACTGCCGACCTCGCCCCGGGCGCTGATGGAGAGACCGTCCAGAATCCGGTATTCCCCGGGGTGAAGGGCGTATTCGTGCGAGGAGATAAAGCCCAGATCCAGCTCACCATTATAAAGCATCCGGTTCAGACGGCTGGGCGGACCTTCAATTACCTGCCAATTCTCATGATGGGTGACCGCGGCCCGTTCCTTCCAGACCTCATAGAGAGGAGCGGTGTTAATAAAATTCACCATGCCGATCTTTATTTTATTATCAAGAGCCATTGTAATCCTCCAGCCACACGGCCTGATGTTCGCCGCTGACCAGAAAAGAGAATATATCTCCGGGCAGCCGTTCACAACGCACCGCTAACATCCGGGCGTCTTTACCAGGCTCAAGGCTGCCGAATTCTTCACGTCCCAGAGCCGCTGCCCCGTTGATTGTAGCCATCTTAAAAATCTCCTCCGGGGCCAGAGCGGGGTTATCCTCCTGGAGCAAACGCATCTCCCGCCAGAGATCAAGTGAAGGATTACTCACCAGGCTGTCCGTTCCGAGACAGGGCCGCAATCCGTACCGCAAAAGCAGATCCGCCGGCGCCCGCCCCACCCGCAGAAAACGATTACTGCCCGGACATAAACACACCTGTGCCGCGCGCCGGGCCAGTATCTCCACCTCAGTCTCGGTAATATGGACACAATGAACGCACAGGGTCTGGCGATCCAGCACCTTTAAACGCTCAAGATACTCCACCGCTCCGCAGCCAGGAGGAGTAAAAAAATCCAACCGGCCAAGACGCTCCTCAAGAAACAGCCGCAAAGGGCCGCCGCCGGTAGCGAGAAAAGCCGTCTCAGCGGCGGATTCCGCCGTATGAATCGGGAAAATATCCCGCCTGGCCCTGGCCCTGGCCTTCACCGCCCTGATAAGGCGGGGATGGGTGGAATAAGGGGCATGGGCCGCGCAGGCTCCATTAAAAGTCTCCAAACGGCCCAGAGCCTCGTCAGCGGCCGGGGGATTAAAGCCCAGCAGTTCCAGAAAAAACATCACCTCCGGCAACTCAGCCACCTGCGGTCTGCCGCTCTCAACATTGCCAATATCGGCCGTCAACACCACGCCGCCCACCCTCAAACGTCTCAAGGCCAGGTCTGCGGCGGCCTTAATTTTTTCACCATCCACCTCCTTGCCCCTGGCGGCGAGCAGGGCACGAATCCAGACGGTTATATCATCATCCGGCCCGTAATTTTTCCGGCCAAGTTCAGCGAGATGAGACAGCTCCAGATGACTGTGACAATTAATCAAAGCCGGGGTTATTATACTGTCTCCCAGTTCAACAATCCTGCTCCCCTGCCCCCGCAGACGGCTGAAACTGCCCAGCGCCGCAATCCGGCCGTCGACCGTCAGGACAGCACCGTCCCGGATGGGAGCGCGGCTCACCGGCACCACAAGGGGAGCCCGGTAGCAGATCATTTCACTCACCCGGCAGCCACCAGACGATAATCCATATAACGCTGACGGGGGATGAGCCCCGCCCCCTCCACCAGCCGTCGGATTTCCTTCTCGCTTAACCGGAAACTGACCCCGGCCGCGGCCACCACGTTTTCCTCAATCATGGTACTGCCAAAGTCATTGGCCCCGAAAAACAGGGAGAGCTGGGCGATCTGCCCCCCCTGGGTAACCCATGAGGCCTGAATATTATCAACATTATCCAGGAATATCCGGGACAGGGCCAGCATCTTCAGATAATTAAAGGCACTGGTCTTGGCGATATGAGACAAGGCGGTATTATCCGGCTGAAAGGGCCAGGGGATAAAGGCCGTGAAGCCGCCGGTTCTGTCCTGTAAATCCCGTACCCTCTGCAGATGTTCAAAGCGCTCGGCCATGCTCTCCACGTGTCCGAACATCATGGTGGCCGTGGTTCGCAACCCCTGATTATGGGCCTCCTCCATGACCATTATCCATTCATCGGCGTTACATTTACGCGGCGCGATCTCGGCACGCACCCGGTTACTCAAAATCTCGGCCCCGCCGCCGGGAATGGAATCCAGCCCGGCCCGGCGCAGACGGGCAATTACCTCGGCCACACTCAGGCCGGAAAGGGCGGCAAAATGCCAGATTTCCGGGGGCGAAAAACCATGAATATGAATATCCAGCCCCTTCATGAAGCGCAGCATCTCCTCGTAAAATTCCAGCGGCTTATCGGGATGCAGCCCGCCCTGCAACAGAATCTGGGTACCGCCCAGCTCCTTGGTTTCCTTTATTTTGCGGCCCAGTTCATCCTGGCTTAACACTACCCCCTCCGGATCATCAGGGGCCTTGAAAAAGGCGCAGAATTTACAGCCCGAAGTACATATATCGGTATAGTTTATATTACGGTCAACAACATAGGTCACCAGGGGTTCCGGATGCAGGCGACGGCGCACGGCATCGGCCAGAAAGCCCAGGCGCAGCAGATCACCATCGGCGGCCAGCTCAAGCCCCTCAGCAACAGTGATACGTTCCCCGGCTAATATCTTATCGGCAATCATCCTGATACCTCCGCAGCTCTTTATACAGGGTATCACGCTCAACGGGAACCCGCCCGGCCTCCTTTATCAGGGCCACCAGCTTATTACTGGTCAGCATCTGCCCGGTCTCAGCCCCGGCCATATGGGTAATAAGTTCCTCCTTGACCGTGCCGTCCATATCATCGGCCCCGAAGGAGAGGGCTATCTGGGCCAGTTTTTCACCGATCATGACCCAATAGGCCTTGATATGAGGGAAATTATCGAGAAAACAGCGGGCCACGGCGATATTTTTCAGATCATCAATCCCCGAAGTGCGGGAAAGATCTGACATCTCCGTATTCCGGGGATGAAAAGCCAGGGGGATAAAGGTCATGAAACCGCCGGTCTCATCCTGGACCTGCCGCAGAGCGGCGAGATGCTCCACCCGTTCTTCGCTGGTCTCAATATGGCCGTAGAGCATGGTGGCGTTAGTCTTGATCCCCAGACGATGCGCGATCCCGGCCACCTTCAGCCAGTCTTCGCCGGACAATTTTTTTTCACAGGTCAGGGCCCTGATCCGCGGGCTGAAGACCTCAGCCCCACCGCCAGGGATAGAGCCTAAGCCGGCTTTCTGAAGTTCCAGCAGGGTATCATGCACCGACTTGCCGTTAATCTCGGCGAGATGGGCGATCTCCACGCAGGTAAAGGCCTGAATATGCACCTCCGGACGCACCTTTTTTATAACCTTCAAGGCCTCAATATAATAGGAAAAGGGTAAATCGGGATGGAGCCCACCCACCATATGAATCTCGGTAATGGGCTCATCAAGACGTTCTTCCACCTTACGGCGGATTTCGTCAATACTCATTTCATAGGCCTGCTCCGCCCCCTTTTCCTTGCCAAAGGCGCAGAATTTACATAAATTGGTGCAGATATTGGAATAATTTATATGTTGATTATAGATAAAATAGGCCTTATCACCATTTTTACGCTCCCGGACAATATTGGCCAGAAAGCCCAGGGCCAGGATATTATCAGTTTCATACAGGCGCAGGGCGTCGGCAGGGTCAAGGCGCTCGCTGTTCTTGATTTTATCTAAAATATCTCCCAGGCCGGCCGCTGTAATTAGTTGTTCTTCCATTTTGATTTATGCCCTTGTTAAAATTATTCGTAAATTTTTTCAGCATTTCCTGAAATCAAATCAGGGGCATATGCCCCTGCCGTTGGTTATGGGGATCTCTGCCCGCCGCCAAGTCCGTTTTTAAGCGCCTCTATAATGGTATCCATCCCGGCCTCTGCCCTGGCCCGGTCAGCCGCTGCCAGTTCCAGGCCATCATCAAGGTAGGAGCGGGCATAGGACTGCAGGAAACGATCCATGGCAGCGTCAATCATAAATACCACCACCGGCACCGGCACATCAGGCCGCAGCCCGCCCCTTTTCCGCGCCGCGGCCGCCAGGGGACCAAAAAATTCCATGGAGAAGAGCCGCACCCGGCTTATAATCTCCTCCCGGCGCGGAATATCCTGCTCAAAAAGGGCGTTCAGATAAAGCTGGTAATAGGCGGGGTAGTTATCTATAAAAATAATGCCGGCCTTCCAGACCCGCCGTACTGTCCGCCAGAAATTATCCGGCCGGCAGTCAGCCGCCGATGGTTTCCCCACCATGCTTTTGACAAGACGGGTAAAACGCTCAAAGACAAAAAGAAAAATAGCCTCCTTGTTATCAAAATACTGATACAGAGAGCCCTTGGCAATCCCCAGACTCTTCACCACGTTATTGAGACTGGCCCGCCGATACCCCTCCCGGGCGAACTCCTCCACCAGGGCGTTTTCGATACGCAGCCTCTTCTCCTCCGTTAAATTCCGGAAGGTCTGTTTGGGTTTGCTTAATTCATTTTTTATCATGTGACCAGGTAGTCATATAAACAATATATAATACTATGGCAAGGATTTATTATAACTGTACGCCAGGGGGAGTGAAGCGGAACGGAATAAATACGTCAAGGAGACAAAAGAGGCTCAGGTTATTCGCTGCCCTGAACCTCTTTTGCAGACGTTTTTTGGATTATCAAATAACTATTATGACGGTGAGGGAAGTTTGAGGTTATTGCCCGTTAGAGATGTATCTTTGGCACGATGAGCGGCCGCGCCAGAGCCTCCGGAGCCCCTTCCTCTCGCCAGGGCAACTAAATCCTGCGTGACATCTTTCAAAGCTGCCGCCTGAGCATTAAGCTGCTCGGAGGCACTGGCTGATTCTTCTGAAAGCGCGGCATTGGCCTGGACGACCTTATCCATCTCCGATACCGCCTTGCTGATCTGGTTCACGCCTTGAGACTGTTCTTCGGATGCCTCCGCAATTTCGTTGACCAACTGGGTTACCTTCGTTGAGCTTTCCGCAACCCTGGAGAATGTTTCATTGGAACTTTTTAGAAGATCATTACCGCCGTCCACCTTGTTTACGGTATCAGCGATAAGGGTTTCAGTCTCTTTGGCCGCGGCGGCAGCCCGCATGGCAAGGTTACGAACTTCATCAGCAACTATGGCAAATCCGGCCCCTGCTTCACCGGCACGGGCGGCCTCCACCGCGGCATTAAGGGCCAGCAGATTAGTTTGAAAGGCGATCTCATCAATGGTCTTAATAATCTTTGAGGTATCATTGCTTGCCTTTGAAATTTCATTCATTGCCGTTCTGAGATCATCCATCATCCTCTGGGCCTCAGCTACAATGGTGTTTGTCTGATTCATCAGGCCACTGGCCTGCCCGGCATTTTCAGAGTTCCTTCTCGTCATTGAGGCCATTTCTTCAAGAGAAGAAGATGTCTCCTCGAGACCTGCCGCCTGTTCGCTGGCTCCTTCGGCAAGTTGCTGGCTTGATCCGGCAATCTGACCGGATGCCGCGGCAACCAGGTCGGTGCCTTGCTTCAGGGAGTCAATAGCCGTGTTAAGCGGTCTGGTAATGCTCCGGGTAATAAAGACGGCGAGTAAAATCCCTATAACGGTTGCCAGCAGACCGAATATAGAAATCATCCATACATTTCTTTGATTCCGCCTGACTAATCTGGGCCCCATATTATCCTGTTCCGCTTTGATTTCAAGCTTAACCTGCTCCGTCAGGGCTGCTACTTTGGGGCCAATAACGTCCAGATCGCCTTTGATAATCTTATTTCTTGCATTAATGGTGGCAACAAGCTGCTTAAAGGCGTTGAAATAAACATTCCTGTTCTTTGCGACCCCGGCAAGCAGCTGCCTGCTTTCGGGATTTATAATTTCCTGCTCCAGTTTCTGAATATCATCATTCATCTCGGCAAATTCAGACTCAACCCGTTTGACTTCCTTTACTCCATTGGTGTCAAGAAATTTTACAACATACAGGCGCCCCAGCAGAAGATTACGCAAGGTTATTCCAATCATATACGCAGTGCGGGAGTTATTGTCCCGTTCCGCTGATTTCATCATGGTTGTAAGAGTTCTCTCCATTTGCGGCCCAATTTTGTTCAACGTATTATCAAGAAGGTCATTACGTTTTGCCTTCAGTTTCACAACTTTATTGAATCCAACCTCATAATTTTTGATATGATCTGCTATGAATTTAATTTTTTCAGCACGGGCCTTGTTCTTAATTTCTTCCCGGGATTGAGCCAAAAATATTTTCATTTTATCAAGACGCTCATGATAGTGCTTAATATCTTTTTTTGAACCGGAGATAATAAAATTTTTGACGTTCATGCGGGTCATAAGCATATTTGCCTGCAAACGGCCAGTCAGATTTGAGTGGCGTGCCAATGAACGATAGACACTAAAGCCTTCCGAACTGCTGGTGATTCCCCGCCAGCCGACAAGCGTGACAATGCCGAATATCAGAATGACGACTGCGAAGCCCAGGGTAATTTTCGTGCCTAATCTCAGATTTGCAAGCATTTTATCAACCTCTTTCTTTGTAAAAAAAATAGTTCCTGTCAACAAATACAATTAATAACATGCCTCAAATCAAGGCGTTTAAATTTAAACGTCTGAACTCTGCCGGAGGAAACAGAGCTTTTTAACTTCGTTGTTTATTGGGGGAGGTAATGTAATACGGTTATTTATCGTAATGGTTCTACTGTGATTATTATAGCATTACAGGAATGGCAAACCAAACAAAAGTTTCAGAAAGGAAATTTTTATTATAATCTTGGGATTATATAATAAAATTGGCTAATTATTCACCTCATCGAACATTTAAGTCATTTAAGTTACGCATTGCCACAGAAAAAAGGCCCGTCTGACAATTCAGACGGGCCTTTTTAAACGTGAAACAGCTGGTCAATCAATCGGCGTCAGATAAGGAAATATCAACCGACGGCCTCAACGTGGCACAGGTGGCCAGAGCCGCGTGTACCTTGTGATTCTTAAAGGCGTTGATCAACTCGTCATTAACATCGGCACCATTATCATAAGCAACCAGGGCCTGCTGGCTGAGATTATAATCAAAGCGCGGGGCCCATTTACGGGAACCGAGACGGGCGGTAACGGAACAGTTATCCACCATATAGGCCACTCCCTTATAATGCATATAGGGGTTCAGGGAATCAACCGCCTCAATAACGGACTCGTTGCATACCTCACTCAGACAATGACCCTTTTCAATGAGCAGATCAAGCTGGGCCATCATGGTGGCACAATACATCCCGGCCGTGAAGGCGTTAACCGGGGCCTCCTGCTCCGGGCGGGACGCCCTGACCTTCTCACCCACCTGCCACATCCTGGTACCGTCAATCCTGCCCATGGGATAGCGGGAAAAACGCTGACCGGCCATAACCACCGAGCGGATCTCATTACCAGAGGAGACCTCGTCATAAATTTCCAGCAGAATATCCATGGCCGGGCCGTAGGATTGAGAATAGATATTCTCAAATATCTTTTTATCATCGGCATCTAATTTTTCATAAACGGCCAGAATTCCATCATGGGAGATGGTCTTGCTGATGATACCGGTGATATTCTCCACCGAGGCGGTAAAGGCCTCCGCCTCGCTCATATTATCCCGCATTACATAACGGCGATAAAGGGATTCGACAATACCATGAACTGCCCCTAACAGAATACTGCGCTCCCCAAAGATATCACTGCAATATTCATTACGCAGGGTAGTCTTGAAGATATAAGGAGCACCAATGGCCACCGCCCAGCCCAGAGCCAGGTCGGTAGCCCGGCCGTCAATATCCTGCTCCACGGCAAAGCTGCAGTTAATTCCGGCACCGTTGACCTCCTTGCCCTGAACATAGAGCCGGCGGACTGACGGTCCCATCCCCTTGGGACATACTCCTATCACGTTAATATTCTTGGGGAATGACTGTCCGACACTGGTCAGATGGCCCAGCAGAAATCCATGCGACAGCCCCAGGGTAGCGCCGTCACGCATGGCGTCAAAGACCCGCTGATAATTCTCGGCCTGGGCCGCGTCTGAAATAAGCAGGATAACCAGATCAGATTTAGCAGCAATATCGTACATCTCGCCCAGAGTACCGGCCTCCTCGTTAAAACCGGCTTCTCTGGCCTTGGCCATGGAGGCGCTGCCCGTACGCAGTCCAACGGCAACCCTGATATCGGAATCGGCCAGCGAATCCTTAAGATTCTGGGCCTGCGCCGGCCCCTGAGAACCCCAACCGATTACCCCTATCTGCTTAATACCGGCAAAGGCCTGCTCCAGAAGATGAAATTGATCCCGGCCGCCGCGGACAATCAACTCCTCCGTGTCTGCCAGTTTTATAGTTTCGGTTTTAAAAATACTGGTACTGAATGTTTCCATAATTACTTCTCCTTTATTTTATGATCGTGTCCATTTACTGCCCTGACACTGTCACTTTGACGATAAGTTATAAGACCTTTGCCTGCCAATAAAAATGTTGATTTTTACCCCCTACAATAAAAAAATCTCCCCATGGCCAATGGAGAGATTTCTTTAAAACGAGAAAAACTATGAAGTTTATTTTACTGCTTCAGATAGTCCTTTCCCCGGCTTAAACTTAGCCACAGTCTTGGCTGCGATCTTTAACTCGGCACCGGTTCTGGGATTACGGCCAGTACGGGCGGCACGCTTAGTAACGGAAAAGGTGCCAAATCCGGTAAGAGCGATACTCTCACCATCGGCCAGGCTGGTAGTTATTGCATCAAGGAGGGCCTGTAAAGCTCTGCTGGCATCGGCCTTGGTAATTTCTGCGGATTTAGCAATCGCGGCTACAAGTTCTGTTTTATTCATCTGATCCCCTTTAAAAATAATATTCTTTCTAAAATAAGCAAATATGCTTTTTCCTCTTAAAATTTCCTTTAACGACAAGGGGAGCGATTACTTCCCTCGTTATTATTAACTATAGAGTTGGATTTGTTGCAAGAAAAAATATATGATTTCAGGAAAAAAATTTCTTTAACTCATCTACGTCTTCAGGGCGGCAGAGAAAGGTAAAAAGATCACCCGCCTGAATTCTGGTATCACCCCGTGGGATAATAACGGTGCCGTTCCGCTCCACCGACACCACATTCACCCGCCTGAGAATCTGCATTTCAGCCAGAGTTTTACCGGCAGCGTTACTGGTCGCTTTAACCAGCAAGTCAACAAATGCTGTATCACTTACCTTACGCAGGGCCATACGTTCCGCCGCATATGTCTCCCGCTGCTTACGAATGATTCCCACCTCATAGGCCCTGATTATATCACTACGGCTTATGAGACCCACCAGTGTAACGCCGTCCTCTCTTGAAACCACCGGCAACCGGGACAGGTCGCGGGGTGACATCTTCTGGATAGCAGCCCATACCGGCTCATCGGGAAAGACGGTAACCGGATTGGCACTGGCCACATCAATAATCTTCAATTCACTGATCCTGTTATTTCCTGATAATACCCTGGTCATATCCTCCAGAGTAACCATGCCATACAATTTTTTATTGTCCTCAACCACCGGGAAACCATGAAAATGGGTCTCCTGAAATACCGCGTACAGGTTCGTGAAGGGCAGATTGATATTAAAATGAATGGGCTCCTCATTCATTACCTCCTCAACCCTTACCCCCTGCATGATATCCAGGTCACGGCCCTTGACAAAATGAATACCTCGTTTAACAAGTTTAATCGTGTAAATAGACTCCGGGCAGAGCAGGGCTGAAATGGCGGTTGCCGCTATCCCGCTGACCATTAAAGGTAAAATCAGGGAATAATCATTGCTCATTTCAAAGACAATAAGCATGGCGGTAAGCGGCGCCCTGGCCGCTGAGGCAAAGACCGCGGCCATTCCCACCAGGGCGTAGGCTCCAATATTGCCGGCAATTCCCGGGAACAGCTGGTTGGCGAGATAGCCAAAGGCCCCGCCGCAGACAGCACCGGTGAAGAGTGAGGGCGCGAAGACACCGCCGGAGTTACCGGAACCCAGGGTTAAAGAGGTGGCCAGGGGCTTTAAAAATATAAGCAGAAATATAAGCAGAAAGGAGACCTTACCCTGCAGAATCTTCTCAATAAAGAGAAAACCCGCCCCGTAGATATGGGGAATATTACCCATCAGAGGCATATCAAGGTGAAAGGTCTCTGGAGAATACAGGGCAACCCCCGGCAAATAGACATAAAGCAGACCAAGGAGCCCCAGAGCCAAAGCACCGGCAGCGGGTTTAAGCGCCAGGGGGAAACGCCATTTGTCAAATACTGTCTCCGCAAAATCCAGCATATAGATAAACATTACCCCAGCCAGAGCGGCGAAAACTCCAAGAAGAAGATAGAGAAACAGATCCCAGGGTGAGCGCATGACATAGCTCGGTACCTCAAAGGCCGGCCTGTCCCCAAGAAACATCCGGCTGATAATACTGGCCGAAACTGAAGCAATTACCACATTGGCGAATAAGCGGCCATGCAGTTCCGTCATCAGCACCTCGGTGGCGAAGGCCACTCCGGCCAGGGGGGCGTTAAAGGTGGCGGCAATCCCGGCTGCCGCCCCGCAGGAGACCAGATTTTTTATTCTCTCTTCCGAAAGCCCCAGCCACTGCCCTATTGTTGAGCCCATGGCCGAGCCTACCTGGACAATAGGCCCCTCACGGCCGGCGGAGCCGCCGCTGCCGATACAGAGGGCTGAGGCAATAATTTTGACAACAGCCACCCTGGGCCTGATACGGCCGCCCTGCAGGGTAATGGCCTGCATAACCTCCGGCACCCCGTGTCCCTTGGCCTCCGAGGCAAAATAGGCAATGAGCGGCCCCACGGTTAAGGCCCCGAGAACAGGAATAATTATATAAGAAAAATTACCGGCAAAGGGCAGAAAATATCCCGCCCCGTGATAGAACTCCACCTGAATCCAGGCAATAAGGTTAATAAAGAAGACCGCTGCCAGGCCCGTCATGGAGCCCACCACCGCGGCAATCAGCATCACGGAAAAGCCGGCAGCCGAACTTACGGCCAAAAACCTTTTCCCAAGTTGCTTAAGCATAGTTTCCCTTTAAAAAATTTACTATATTCACTTACCTGTCAGCAGCTAAAGCGGGGTAACATCCAATGGTAGATTTTGGGGGTAAAACTGGGTATAATCACTATTCCCATGATTAATAACCTGATGAGGCAATAGATTTTTTTGTACTTTTTCTTTTATAAAAAAAATAATAAGAGCATTACGAATGAAACACTTTTAAAATAAATGCCGCAATGAAATATTACAAACTACGCAATTTCAATAAAAAACCATTTACCAATACCACAGATTTATAAATGTTCTGCAAAGTAAGTCAGCATCTCAACTGTCTCCAGGAGCTGGAACGTGCTGTCCGCCTGCGGCGGGGATTAACTGTGGTAACCGGTAAAAGCGGCACCGGCAAAACCACCTTAAGCCGCCGGTTACTCCAGCAGCTGACCAAGAAAAATCAATATATCCAGGCCCGGCTTATTTTTGAACCGCGATGCGGTTCAGCACGGGAATTCCTCCAGACTATGAGCATGAGCCTTGGACTGCCAATAGATAATAAGTCCACGAAACAGCAGTTAAAGAATAATATAAAAAGATATCTTGAGCAGACGGCAGAGGAAGGCAAAATTACAGCCCTGATTATTGATCAAGGTCAGAATATACCAGACTTTGTTCTGGAGATTTTAGGCGTTTTTTTAACCTTTGAGAGCAGTCGGCAGAAACTCCTGCAGATTATCATCTTCGCTAATGGAAAGTTTAACCTCACCCTGCGGCATAGGGCTGATTTAAGCGGGCAGATCGCGCTGCGCCTCAACCTCCGCTCCTTGAGCCTTTGTGAGACTAAGCAGATGGTCTCCTTCCGGCTCTCCAGGTCGCACCAGAAATCAACCGCGGCACCCAGGGTTTTCTCACCACCGGTCGTCTGGCTGATTTACCTTTTGAGCGGCGGCTGCCCCCGCCGCATAGTCACCCTCTGCTCCAGACTGATTATCGCCCTTCTGATAAAGAACAAACAAGGAGCCGGGCTGTTTGATCTCCTGTTCAGTCTGAAGGACAATAAGCAAACGGCCCAGCCACGCCGAAAGGGGCTGATTATTACCCTGGCGCTAAGCGGAATCACTGCCATAATCCTCAGCCCGGAGATTTTTCACCCCCCGGCAGGGTCAAGCGTCAGACAAAACATATTACGAACTGCTCCTGCCAGGGCCTACGGAACAAAACCCGTCCCGTCGACAGTAAAAACAGCAACCAGCCCCATCGACCAGCAAAAAACGTTAAAGCGCCGGGCCTTAAAGCTAAAAACCGCCTGGTTTCCCATGCCTGTCGAGCCCGCCGTTCTGGGCGAATTAGAGGTTCACAGGGGAGATACCCTGAGCAAGATGATTGCCCGGGTATATGGCCGCTATACGGGGAGTAGATTAAAATTAGTCCGTAAAGCCAACAAGAACCTGGGTTCAGGAGAACTGCTGCCGGGAATCATAATCAAGTTCCCCGGCACCGCCAAAGTAAATTTTCAGCCCAGCGCCCATGAATTCTGGCTGCAATTAGGGGTGCTGAATACTTTGCGGGCGGCAGTGGACGTAGTCAAGACCTATCCGGCAGGAAGCCCGCCCATTATCATTGTCCCTGCCCGACGCCTGCCAGGGGATAAGACAGCCGCCTTTATGATTGTTGTGGAAAAACGCTTTAACAAGAAGAGCGCGGCAGCGGCAGTCTTAAACACCCTGCCGTCTGATCTCAGGGAACAAGCTGTAATCAGGCATCAATAGCCATCGGGATAAGAGCATATCTCCCCGCAATAATTGTTAAATACCAGTTTCTCCCCCCGGGAAATCACATAATCGGGCAGCAGTGGTATCTTGCCGCCTCCGCCGGGGGCATCCACCGCGAAATGAGGAATCGCCATCCCCGAGATATGGCCGATTAATGATTTCATAATTGTCAAACCAGTATCAATCCTGGTGCGAAAATGATCCGTACCACGCGTCATATCCCCCTGAAAGAGATAATAAGGCCTGACCCGTATCCGCAGCAGACCACGCAACAGAGCCTTTATAACCTCTGAATTGTCGTTTACCCCCCGCAGTAATACCGTCTGGCAGCCCAGAGGAATACCGGCATCGGCCAACCGGCCGCAGGCAGAAGCGGCCTCCGTCGTCAACTCGGCCGGGTGATTAAAATGGGTATTTATATAGAGAGGATGATAACGTTTCAACATGACGCAAAGCCGGTGGGAAACCCGCATGGGCAGAACACAGGGAACCCTGGTGCCGATACGGATTATATCAACATGGGGGATGGCCCGCACTCCGGCCAGTATCCACTCCAGACGCTCATCTGACAGCAGCAGCGGATCACCGCCCGAGATCAGGACATCCCGAATTGCCGGGGTTCGGCGGATATAATCCAACCCAAGGGCGATGGTGGCATCATCAATCACCATCGCCGCCGTTCCCACCTTCCTCTTCCGGGTACAGAAACGGCAGTACATGGCGCATTGACTGCTGACCAGGAACAATACCCGATCCGGATATTTATGCACCAGATTAACCGCGGGGCTGAGCTTCTCCTCGGCCAGCGGGTCAGCCTCACAGACCATATCCTTCAGCTCCAGAGACGAAGGCACGGCCTGGCGCCAGAGGGGATCAGCAATATCCTTAATCAGCCCCCAGTAGTAAGGGTTAATCCGCATGGGATATTGCCGGGAGACCTCTTCAATCACCCCGCTGTCGGCAGCCGGAAAACGGCGGCTGATCTCAGCGGCAGAGGTAAGGCTGTCTGCCAGCAGACTCTGCCAGCTCATAAGACCGGATTATAAAGCCGCGCCGCATCAACCAGAACCCCGCGCCGGAACAAAACACCTTCACGACGCAGAAGCTCAATCTTGCGCCGCCGGAGCGGCCCCTGCTCCTCACCCATAAAACCGCCGATTGTCAGATCAGCCCTGATTACCCGGTGGCACGGCACCTCAGGGGCGAAGGGATTGTGACGCAGGGCCTGGCCCACGGCCCTGGGAGACCGGCAGCCAACGGCTGCGGCCAGTAATTTATAGGTGGTCACCCGGCCCCTGGGAACACAACGTACCACCCGGTAGACCCGTTCCTGAAAATCGCTGATTCGCACTGCTTAACTCTGCTCTGAGAGGGATGGTTTAACGGTCTTCAGGTTATGGCGCTTAATTTCCGCCATAATATCCAAACCGACCTTTAAATGATTATCGGTAAATTTACAAAATATATCCCTGGCGCTTGCTTTACTTTTTATGCCGCCTTTACGCATGGGCAGATCAGAGATCAGCATCACCGCCCCGGTGGGCACATTCAGAGCGTATCCCACCGCGAATAAAGTGGCAATCTCCATATCAATGGCCAGAATGCGATGTTTGAGAATATATTCAATAAATTCCTCATCAAACTCCCACATCCGGTAATCGGTGGTCAGCATTATACCCGATTTAGGTTTCACCCCCATCTCGGCGCAGATGACCTCCTCACATACCCGGTTAATCCAGAATTCCGGCAGGGCCGGCACGTCCTGGGGAAGATAATGTTTACTGGTACCCTCGTCCCTGATACTGGCAGTGGGGATGAGCAGATCACCGATCTCTACCTCATCGTCGATACCACCGCACATTCCCAGCATTATCACGCAGTTAAGATTATCAAGAAAAGAAAGGCAGTGCATGATAATCCCGGCCGAGGGGGAACCCACCCCGTGATTGATAATGGAGACATCACGCTCTTTATCATGCACCACCTGCCAATATCCAGCCTTAACAGGATTATCAGTTATTCTGGCGAACTCCTGAATATAACGTTCAAAATTACACAGAAGCACATGAGACTGAAATTCATCAACAGTGGAACCGGTATATCTTTCCAGGGTATTACGGGCATAACTGTCAGGACGCAATAATGTCATGGTACTCCTTTTAGTTTGATGGCATGTAAAAAGCTTTAATAATAGTTTTACACACCATTATGGTCAAGAGAGAAATTAAAGCGCATTGACCTTAAGGTAATTCTGCATTACTTTCTTTTTCCATGAAATTCATAAAAATTCCTCGTGTCACCTGGTTGATTTTAATCTTCATCGCCTGGCTGGCCTTTAATCTATTCAGAGCGCCTGAACCGGCTGTTTGAACTGTACCCCAGTCTGCCCCTCAGGTTGAGGGGCCCCGTTTACCGGCCCGACAGCCCTGAATTTAACAACATCAATTTTATGGAGAAACAATATGGTTAGTGACGCCGCTCTGAAGTACGCCATGGAAGAGCATTTTTGTCCGCATTGCAACACCCTTTTAAGCTGCTGCAACACCCCGCCTATTCATGTGGGAGACGGCCTGGGCTGGGGAACGGACGTTTTTTTTATCTGCTTGAATGATGACTGCTCAATGTTTGTTGAAGGCTGGAAATATATTGAGGAGCAATACGGAAAAAGCGCCTCCTATCGTTATATGCTGCTCCCCGGCGAGAAAAAGGGCTCGCCCATGATGGTGGCCAGCAGAATCGCCTTTACCGACGCTGCCATTGACCTTGAGGAGTTAAAAAAGGGCAACGAGAGGTACCAGAGGGAACAAAAGGCCATCAAGGAGCTTGAAACCTGCGTGGCGGACAAAAACCCACAACCGGCCCTCTGCCTGATAATCGACGAAGAGGCCAATCTCGAAGAACGGCGGCGGGCGGTTAAGCTCATGGAAGAGATTAACGATCTCTCATGCCTGGACACCATTCGTAACCATAAATTCCGCCATACGGAAATTGGCCAGGCGGCTGATCTGGCCCTCAGCCGGATGCTGAAAAATTCCTTTCAGAAGGAATGCCCTTACTGCGCCGAAATCATCAAGGCGCAGGCCAAGATCTGTAAACATTGCGGCAAAGAAATGAATTGCGATTAATCTCAACCGTGAATATCTTTTATTCTTGCCAAGCAGGCCGCAATCCGTTATATAGTTGCCATACATTAATGTATGGTGGGCGTAGCTCAGTAGGTTAGAGCGTCGGGTTGTGGCCCCGGAGGCCGTGGGTTCGAAACCCACCGCTCACCCCAAATTTTCAAAGGGAAAATCGACAGCCGATTTTCCCTTTTTTTATTCTATTGTGACCATATTATGCCGGACAATTCAACAGATTCACCATTAACAGACCTGCGTGGTCTCACCCTGCAAGAGCTTACCGATTTTATTGTCGAACTCGGTGAACCCGGGTTCAGAGCCCGGCAGATATTTTCATGGCTCTACCGCCCCGGAATCAGCTCTTTTTCCGCAATGACCAATCTGTCTCTGGCCTTCAGAGCCCGCCTGGAAAATATCGCACGCATCAGCTGCCTGCGGGTTGACAAACGAGAAGAAGCCGGTGACGGAACAGTAAAATACGCCTTTAAACTGGCAGACAACGCCATCATCGAAAGTGTACTTATTCCGGATAACGACCGCCATACCCTTTGTGTCTCCTCCCAGGCCGGCTGCGCCATGGGCTGCGCTTTCTGTCTCACCGGCAGCATGGGTCTGCGCCGCAGCCTCACTGCCGCTGAAATCGTTAATCAGGTCATCCATGCCAGAAACGAGCTGGAGGCCGGGGGCAAAGACAGAATCAACAATCTGGTCTTCATGGGCATGGGCGAACCACTGGCTAATTACGACAACCTCCGCCGCGCCCTTGATATTCTCATTGACGATCACGGCCTGGATTTTTCGCAGCGACGCATCACAGTATCAACCTGCGGCATAGTACCCAAAATAGAACAATTGGGGGCGGAGACCAGGGTTAATCTCGCCATTTCACTGCATGCCGCCGATAACGAGACCCGCAGCCGCCTGCTGCCCATTAACCAGACTTACGATATAGCGGCACTGTTAAAGGCCTGCCGTGCTTATCCGCTCCCCAAAAGGCGGCGGATAATGATTGAATATGTCCTGCTGGCCGGAATCAACGACAGCCCGGGAGACGCCAGGCAGCTCATTAAAATCCTTCATAAACTACGCTGCAAAATCAATCTTCTGCCCTGCAACGAAACCGAGACCCTGCCCTTCAAGCGCCCAGAAAGAGCGGTGGTGGAAAAATTTCAGCAGATTCTGCAGGAAGCGGGATACACTGCCATCATCCGTGAAAGCCGGGGAGCGGAAATCTCTGCCGCCTGCGGGCAGCTGGCCGGTAAAAACTCATAACGCATGCCCGCAGGTCAGTTAAGAACATGCCTGTCCCTTTTTTTTTTGTTTAACTACACAAAAAAACGCAAAGAAACAAAATAGGCGATAATAGCGAGAGGCAAAGCCAGCACCACGCCGCCGCTCAGCATAACAATCACCGCGTCCCAGCCCAGATTGGCAATACTTTGTATAGTCTCTTTAAAGCCGCTATGGGCGGAAATAACACTCAGCACCTCGGAGATTCTCGCCCAGGAGAGATCATAGGGGGTGATTTTACTGCCGATTAACCAGGCAAAATAATACTGGGGAAAATAGGTAAGAGGGTTGCATATGGCCATACTGGCCAGAAAAGCGGCTAATATATTGGCCCGGCAGATGGGAGCAAAGACAAGCAGACTGATACTGTGCAGAGGCATGGTGGGGGTGGTTCCCAGAAACGTACCAAGAGCCACCCCCCTGGCAATACTGCGCGGATCGCCTTTGAGACGAATAAAACGCAGGTAATAATAACGTAAAAGACGGGAGGGATTAAATTTCATGTCCACAAAGATGAGCGGGAATAGACATCAAGGTCATTTCCTGAGGTTTCACCGTTTTGCAGCCGATACCAGCCGGCCAGGGCAATCATGGCGGCATTATCGGTACAGAATTCAGCCGGGGTAAGGAACAGTTCCATCCCCTCTTCTCGGCAACGTCTGCTTAGTACCTCCCGCAAACGTTGATTAGAGGCCACCCCGCCGGCCGCGGTAAGGTGTTTGATTCCCTGGCGCTTAGCGGCCATGACGGTCTTCTCCACCAGCACCTCCACCACCGCCTCCTGAAATGAGGCACAGATATCGGCAATGGGTATTGGTTTATTTTTCATCCGGCATTGATTAACAAAATTTACCACCGAGGTCTTGAGACCGCTGAAGCTGAAATCCAGACTATCAGCCTCCAGCCAGGCGCGGGGGAATTTAATGGCCCTGCCATCACCCTCAGCGGCCCGTTCAGCAACCGCCGGGCCGCCGGGATAAGAAAGACCGAGAAGCTTTGCCACCTTGTCAAAGGCTTCACCAGCCGCGTCATCCCGGGAACAACCCAGAAGACGGTAATCAAGAGGGCCGGAGACCTGAAAAATACTCGAATGCCCACCGGAGGCCACCAGGGCCACAAAGGGGTAATCCGGCTGCCGATCTCCGAGAAAAACCGCCGAGATATGACCGCTCAGGTGATCAACCCCGGTAAAGGGCAGCCCCCTGACTAAGGCCAGGGCCTTAACAAAAGACAGTCCCACGAGAAGCGAGCCGATGAGCCCCGGCCCCTGAGTAACCGCCAGAGCATCAATATCGTCGAGGCTCACTTCCGCCTGATGCAGGGCTTCCTGCACCACGGGATAGATATTCAGGAGATGATGGCGGGAAGCCAGCTCCGGCACCACGCCGCCATATTCAGCATGAACAGCAATTTGAGAATTAATAACATTGGCTCTTAATAACCGCCCGTCTTCCAGTATCGCGGCGGCTGTTTCGTCACAGGAGCTTTCAACTCCGAGGATTAACATATATTTTCCGTTATCACATAGATTGAATGAGATTAAAACAACTCCATAAAAGACTTAATTTATAGTCAAAAAAGGAGTAAAACAACTTAATTTTTTATTTTTATCATTTAACCGCCATGCATACCGATAAAAACGCCCTTACCGACACCTTTAACCGCAGTATAAATTATTTGCGGGTCTCCATTACCGACCATTGCAACCTGCACTGTCAATACTGCACCCCGAGGGACGGTAAAACTAAGCATACCAACCTGCTGTCTTACGAGGAGATTCTGCGGATAGTGCGCCTCGCGGTGGAACTGGGTATAAAAAAGGTACGTCTCACCGGCGGCGAACCCTTAGTGCGGCGGGGAGTAATACCCTTTATCCAGCGTCTGGCCCAGGTAGACGGCCTGAGTGAAATACGTCTGACCACCAATGGTGTCCTGCTGGAGGGAATGCTGCATGATCTTCAGAGGGCCGGACTTGAAAAATTGAACATAAGCTTAGACAGTCTGCGCCCCCGCCGTTTTGAAGAAATCACAGGTTCCGCCTGCTTCGCTAAGGTCTGGCGGGGAATTGAAAAAGCGCTGGAGATGGGCTTTCCAGTAATTAAATTGAATGTGGTTGCCATGCGCGGAGTTAATGATGATGAATTCATTGACTTTGCCCGCCTGACCATTAAACAGCCCCTTGATATTCGATTTATCGAATTTATGCCCGTTGGCCTGGCCGGGGCCGGACAGCAGGCAAAATTTATCTCAACAGCAGATATAATGACAATGATTGCCCCCCTGGGTGAATTACAACCCATCAAGAGCCAGCGTCTCCATGGCCCGGCCCGCATGTTTAAACTGCCGGGAGCAGCAGGCAGCCTCGGCTTTATCAGCCCTTTGAGTAATCATTTCTGCGATACCTGCAACCGCCTGCGGCTGACCTCGCAGGGACGTCTGCGCTCCTGCCTGCTCACCGACCGCGAGGAAGATCTCAAGGGGCCGTTGCGCAGCGGGGCCTCCGACGAGGATATCCGCCGGTTACTTATTCAAACCATTATCAACAAGCCAAAAGGGCATACCCTGACCCAGGGCCAGAAAACCGGCAGCTGCCATGGAGAAATGTCACGGATTGGCGGTTGATTTTTTATCCACAACGAAGTACATGACAGCGACGAGTCCCAACCATTCCAATACCCCCAAATTCAGAAATTAAAAATGAGTAATCACCCGAAACAATTCCCCGAAGGCATGATTCCGCTGGGCAAGAACAGCTTTAATTTCCGTTGTCACTCTGAGGTGGCCTGTTTTAAAAAATGCTGTCGGCGCCTGGAACTCTTTATCTATCCCTTTGATGTCATAAAACTAAAAAATCATCTGCGCATCACTTCGGCAGAATTTCTAAATCTTTACGCCGGGCTGGTTCCCGGGCGCACAAATCCTCATTTTCCCTCAGTGGTCTTGAGGATGCGGAACAACAAAGAATACACCTGCCCCTTCCTGATAGAATCAGGCTGTTCGGTCTATGAAAACCGCCCCTCAGCCTGCCGCACCTACCCCCTGGAACGAGCCGTTGACCGTGGAACTTCGTCCGACCGTCCCGATGAATACTATTTTATGACCCATCATGACTATTGCCTGGGGCACAAAGAACCACACGAAATGACCGTGGACGCCTGGCTGCGGGATCAGAATATTCTTCCTTATAATATGATGGATGATCTCTGGGCCGAAATGGATACCCTCTTTTTAAGCAACCCATGGCAGGGTGAAGGGGAAGCAGGCCCCCTGCAGCGTCTCGCCTTCATGGCCTGCTATAATATTGATGACTTCCGGGACTATGTCCGTCTCAACAACATTTTCCGGCAATTTAAACTAAGCAAATCTCAGGTGCGGGCCTTAGATACCGACGATGAGGCTCTGCTTCGTTTCGCCTATAAATGGCTGCAGTTCACCCTCGCCCAGCGCCCCACTCTTACCCCCCGCCGCCGCAAATAGCCAACTACCTGTTTTGTAATTTGAATTACAAACATAACATCACAACTGTAATCAGGGCGTGATAATATCACAAACAGGCAAAGTCAAATTTTATTTTTTTAATTAATTCACGATAGTTAAACACTAAACATCATTCCATGGCATGCAAGTTGCTGTAAGTAATTGTGTCTTTTCGCCATCCCGGCCCAGACGACAAAAGAACCGTCACAACCTTACAGGAGCCATCATGAAAGTTAATAACTGCTTGATTATGCCGATGAAAGACGATTTAATCCCCTTAAACTATCGGGACATAAGCCGTTATATGCGCGATATAAGTCAATACCGCCTGTTAAGCAAAGAGGAAACCTGCAACCTGACCCGCCGGGTCTATGAAGAGGGGGATAAAAAGGCCGGCCGTACCCTGGTGGTAAGCAATTTACGCCTCGTGGTTAAGCTGGTGATGAACTTTCGACGTTATTGGAAGGAGAATTTTCTTGATCTTATCCAGGAGGGTAATTTCGGCCTGGCCAAGGCGGTTGACAAATATGATCCCCATCGGGGTGTACAATTTTCCTCTTATGCCGCCTATTGGATTCGGGCCTATATCCTGAAATTCATCATGGATAATTGGCGGCTGGTAAAGATTGGCACCACTCAAGCCCAGCGCAAACTCTTCTACAGCCTGAACAGGGAAAAGAAAAATCTTGAATCACAGGGAATCAAGGCCGATAACAGCACCCTGGCCCAGCGTTTAAAGGTCAGGGAACAGGACATTCAGGAAATGGAGCAACGCCTGGGCAACCATGATCTCTCCTTAGAATCACCCATTGGTGATGAACACGGCCCATCCCATAAAACCTTTCTGCAAAGTTCCTGCCCCGGAGTTGAAGAAGCAGTCGCGGAACATGAGTATCTTGCCTGGTTCCTCCAGCGTCTTGAGGATCTGCGCCCGGAGCTCAGCAACCGGGAACAGGTAATCCTCTTTGAGCGCCTGCTCCAGGAAAAACCACGCACCTTGAGCAATATTGCCGATCAGTTTGCCATTTCAAGGGAACGTATCAGACAGATTGAGACGGCCCTTTTAAAGCGGCTGAAAATAATTATGCTGAGCGAAGAAGAAATCATAAACTAATGGACATCAGCTTTGTAGAAGTTATTTTTTCGACCATTTACGGGGCTGTTTTATCTCAACCGCTTTGGGCTGGAACAGTACCTGGCAATCAGCCATTAAATCAACGACCTCCTGGCGAAATTCCCGGCAAGGCCTAATGGTCATATCCCCGGGAACATCTATATCAACCTCACCCCGCTGTTCAAAATGAATTATCAGACTCACCGGGCAGCTGCCATAAAACTTCTGTAATACCTGCTTTACCCTCTGCATAACGGGCCGGGAGATGGTCTCCGCCCGCAAACGAACAATGGTTTTTTCGGTAAATTTTTCCCTGGCACCTAACAGGGAATCAACTGAATCGGCAATAATTTTGGCCTCGCCCCGTTCTTCATCAGTCTGCAGACGGCCCTGAATAATCAAGGCTTCTTCACTATCTAAGAGCTCAGAACACTCAGCAAAGGTGCGGGGAAAAACAATCACCTCAATACTGCCGGTCAAATCCTCCAGAGTAACAAAGGCCATTCGTTCTTTCTTCTTACTCTTATGCTCTTTCCAGGTTCGCACCAGCCCCCCGACCCGCACCTGCCGCTCATGCTTACTGGCAGCAACCTCCATGAGATTAGCATCCACCAGGTCGGCCAGATCCTGCTGATAATTATCCAAGGGATGACCGGAAATATAATACCCCACCATCTCCTTTTCAGCAGCCAGCATCTTCTTCTGACTCCATTCGGGAATATCGGGCAGGGGGATGGCCTGATTCTTATTGTTTTCATCCTCAGGAAGCATTTCAAAGAGGGAAAACTGGCCGCTTAACTTATCCCGCTGGGCGGCCTGAGCCTGTTCCAGAGCCTGATCAAGAACAGCAAACATCTGCGAACGCCGAGCTCCCAAGGAATCAAACCCCCCGGTTTTAATGAGGCTCTCTATCACCCTCTTGTTGACCCGCCGGGAATCAATACGGGAGCAGAAATCTTCAAGCGAGGTGTACGGCCCCTCCTTCTCTCGTTCCTCAATAATAGAATCCAGGGCCGCGTCACCAACATTCTTGATGGCAGCCAGACCAAAGCGGATCCGCCCTTCAATGACATTAAAATCCTTGTCACTCTCGTTGATGTCCGGCGGCAAAACCTCTATACCATGATGTTTACATTCATTAATATAGAGGACAACCTTGTCGGTATTATTTACATCGCAGGACAATAAAGCGGCCATAAACTGGGCTGGATAATGGGCCTTCAGATAGGCGGTCTGATAGGAAATAAGGGCATAGGCGGCACTGTGGGATTTATTGAAACCATAACCCGCGAATTTGGCCATGAGGTCGAATATATATTCCGCTTTATCCTGGGGAATATTATTAGCCAGGGCACCGGCCATGAATTTTTCTTTTTCATTATCCATGATCTCCTTGACCTTTTTACCCATGGCCCGGCGCAGAATATCGGCATCACCCAGGCTGTAGTTAGCCAGGACATTGGCGATTTTCATGACCTGTTCCTGATAGACGATAACCCCGTAGGTCTCCTCCAGAATAGGTTTTAACTGAGGCAGGGGGTATTTGGCCACCATGCGGCCATGTTTGGTGTTGACAAAATCAGAGACCATGCCGCTCTCTAAGGGGCCGGGCCGATAAAGGGCCACCAGAGCCACCAGATCGCTGAAGACCTCGGGCTGCATATCCATGAGCAGGGCTCTCATCCCAGAGCTTTCCAACTGAAAAACCCCCAGGGCATCGCCTTTACGCAGGAGTTTAAAGGTCTTAACGTCATCCATGCTGATAGCTGCCAGATTAAGACGCTCTCCAATAACCTTGGCAATGAGTTTAATGGCGTTTTCAATCACCGTCAGGGTCTTCAGCCCCAGAAAATCGAATTTTATCAGACCGGTCTTTTCAGTATATTTCTTGTCATATTGGGTAATTACATCACCCTTGGAATCACGGCAGACAGGCAGATATTCCATCATGGGCTCAGGTGAAATAACCACACCAGCGGCATGAGTGGATATATGGCGCGGCAGCCCCTCAAGGCGCATGGCGATGGTCATTAATTTAGCCACCTGTTCATCCCGCTTCATCAAATCCTGCAGGCGCGGTTCCTGTTTCAGGGCCTTGGGCAGGGTAATACCCAGGACATTGGGCACCAGCTTGGCAATGCGGTCAACCTCGCCAAAGGGCATGGCCAGGGCGCGGCCCACATCGCGGATTACCCCTTTGGCCTTCATGGAGCCATAGGCAGCGATCTGGGCCACATGATCCTCACCGCCATACCGCCTCTTGACGTATTCAATGACTTCACCGCGGCGGGTCTGGCAGAAATCAATATCAAAATCCGGCATCCCCTGCCGTTCGATATTCAGAAAGCGCTCAAATATCAGGCCGTGACGAATGGGGTCAATATCGGTAATCCGCATACTGTAAGCGGCCAGACTGCCGGCCCCGGAACCGCGGCCCGGTCCCACGGGAATGCCCTGACTCTTGGACCAGTTTATAAAGTCGGCCACAATGAGAAAATAGGCCGGAAATCCCATGGTCTTGATAACCCCAACCTCCATATCCATGCGCTGACGATATATTTCCTCCTGCTCGGTACTTAAGCCATCACTGCCCCTGAGTTCTTCAAGACGTTCCTCCAGACCGTCCCGGGCCTGCTTCTCAAAAAATGTACTCAGGGTATAGCCCTCAGGCGGCTCAAAACAGGGAAGCAGCTTTCACCATACTCCAGCTCAAGATTACAGCGGCCGGCAATAACGGCCGCGTTAGCAAGAGCCTCCGGGCAATGGGCAAAATCACGGGCCATATCAGCCGGTGACTTAAAATAGAGTTCATCAGTGGAAAATTTAAAGCGCTTGGGGTCATCCATGGTCTTGCCGGTCTGGATACAGAGCAGAACCTCATGGGCGGCGGCGTCTTCACGATTAAGATAATGGCAGTCGTTGGTGGCCACCAGCTGCATGTCAAGCTCCGCCGCTATCTTTTTCAGGCCGTCATTGACAACTTTTTGTTCCTCAAGACCGTTTTCCTGAAGCTCAAGATAAAAGCGGTCACCAAAAAGATCCTTAAACTCAGAAGCCGCCTTCACTGCCGCCTTCATATCCCGGTTATGACCAACCTGATAGGCCACCTCTCCATGTAGACAGGCAGAAAGGGCAATAAGATCGGCGCTATGCTCCCGTAACAGTTCTTTATCAATCCGCGGCTTATAGTAATAGCCGTCCAGCTGGGCGTAACTGGCCAGTTTCAGAAGATTCTGATAGCCGTTTTTATTCATGGCAAGAAGAACAAGATGATAGTAAAGCACCTCACCAGCCGTCTTGCCGCCCTTAATCTTACGACTGTGGGGGGCGACATAAAATTCACAACCGATAATGGGCTTCAGCTTGGCCTTCCTCGCTGTCTCATAAAATTCCAGAGCCCCGAACATGGTACCATGATCAGTAATGGTCACGGTATCCATGCCGAATTCATGGCATTTGGCATAGAGATCATTAAAGCGGATGGCCCCGTCCAGAAGGCTGTATTGAGTATGAACGTGGAGGTGAACGAAATCGGTAGCAGTCATTATAGATAATCCAGGATGTTTATATGAAGGTAAGCAGACCGGGGTACCGGCCCTGTCAAAATCATCGTGTTTCGTCAGGCCCGGAACCAGGCACAGCTTATGATCTTATGAATTAAGGCCCAAGGCCCGAAGACTGACCTGAAGATCATCCTCCGAGTGTGGTTCCAGGGTAATCAGGGGATGAAGATTGTGCCTGCTCAGGAAGCGGAACAGCCCCTGAAAATCAAATTTTCCCCGGCCTATGCCGAGATGTTCATCCCGGCGGCCATTATTATCATGGAGATGCAGATGACCAAGCCAGGGCGACATGGCCGGCAGCCACTCCTGCCAGGGGCTGTGGGCAAAGGCCAGGAGGTGGCCGGTATCAAGGCAAAACCCGGCATGGGGAGAGTCAAGGGCCTGCAGCATGGTAATATGGCGCTCCGGATTTGTCTCATAGGTGTTTTCAAGCATCAGGCGGCTGCCGCCTGATGCCGCCAGCGCCGCCAGTTGCCGCCAGGTAACCTCGGAGTGACGACACCATTCCTTTAATTTATAGCCATGTTTGTTTTCTTCATAGGCCAGATGACAGACAACCGCCCGAGGTTGAAAAATGCTGATAAGTTCAAAGGCAAGACGCAGCTTGTCACGGCTGACGGTTAAAATTTTGTAATCAATGGCACCGGGCGCGAGATCAAAAAACGGGGCATGCAGGGTGCATGACAGGGAATTTTTACGCAGAAGATCGGCGATTTTCCGATAGTCACTCTCCTTCCTGGTGTATAGTATCTCACCCTCAAGGCCGATCTCCGGTTGAAGACCCTGCTCAATAAAGGTATCAATAAGCCCCTCTTCCAGGAAACCATAGGGCGCGTTCACAAAGCAGTCGGCCCGTTTAACGGACAGGGGATAGTCAGTCAACCTTCCTGGCCTCATCAATCAGCATTACCGGAATATCATCCCGAATTTCATAGAGCAGCTTGCATTTATCACAAACAAGGCCGTCCTCTTTGGTGGTAAGTTTAAGCTCACCTTTACATTTTGGACAAGCCAGGATATCCAATAATTCCTTGTTAATCATTATATTCCTCTTTTTATATCTGAAAAAAAATCCCATTTCGAATTTAAATGCTGGTTTCCCTGCCGTCAAGTTTTACCTGCTGATTTTTTTTTTAAACTTGCCTTTTTTGCCGCAACGACATATATGCAAATACATAATTTAAGAATTTTGTTTAATTCTGAACCATCTAAAAAGGAGGTTACCAAATGAAAAAACTGGCACTCAGCATTTTTGCACTTTTATTCGTCCTGAGCTCCATCCCGGCCTTTGCCATCCCCACCACGCTGGTGGTCAGAGCCAGAGCCAACGATGCCAAGTTTATCGGCACGGCAGTAGGCGGCATAGCCGTGGCTGTCAAAGACTTTAACACCGGCAAAATTCTGGCCGACGGGATGATCGCCGGAGGTACGGGAAATACCAAACTTCTGATGCAAAAGCCCCTGAAACGCGGTGAGCAGATAGCCGGAAAAAAAGCGGCATCATTTACCACCACCTTGGACATTAATCATCCGGTTAAACTGCTCATTGAAATAAGCGGCCCCCTCTCCGCCGGCATTGATCTTCACCGGGAGAGCAAGACGGTATGGTTGATTCCCGGCCGTAATCTCGATAAGGACGGTATCATTTTCACTCTCTACGGCCTCATGGTGGAACCATCCTCACCAGTCCCCCATGAGTTCCATCTCGTGGGCGACAACATTAAGATCGCGGCCCATATCAGCCCCATGTGCGGCTGCCCGATCAGCCCTGATTTCCTGTGGGATGCCAATAAATATACCATCCGCGCCACCATCTTGAAAAATGGTAAAAAGATAAGCGAACTGCCCATGACCTACGATGGTACTGTTGGTGATTTCGCAACCCATTTCGTCCCCGCCGCAACCGGCACTTACAGTATTGTAATCACCGCCGCCGACCAGGTTAACAATCAGGGCGTAGCCATCCGTTCAGCCGTAGTGGTAAGTCCCAGGGTCTTTCATATGATTACCGGCAAATAGACCTTTTTAGTTACAGACGTTGAATTCTAAAAAGCGGTGCCCTTTTTCTGGACACCGCTTTTTTTCATCCAGCTCAACCAACCTCAAGGTTTCAATTGTACACATTTATGCTTGACTCGCGGCCAGTAAAAAAATGATAATTAAATATGGTCGAAGCCCAACCGAACCACCACGTCTCGGAGTCTCACGATGTTCGCTTACCGGGAGTCTCACGATGTTCGCTTACCGGTATATCAAACTTGATGGACTCGTAAAAAGTCCATCACTAACTAAAGATGGCTAAATCAGCTAAGCGAAGACTGCGAGGCGTGGTGGTTTGGCAGGGCTTTGGCCATACATATGGTATGCCGAAGGTCTGCCGAAACGCCACAACACCGTAGATCGGACTTTTTACGACGCCATCAAACTTTTTAACTTCGAATCCCCCTCATTGGGGAATTGTATGACGTGAAATGCCCCAATGAGGGGGATTTCACCATGCAGCAGGAATAACCGCAGAAACAACAAGTACTGTTATATTGGCCAATAAAGCCCTACTGACGTCATGTCTCCATTAAGCGACGTTTTTTCTTTATACCGGTACAAATATTGCTTGGACTATAGTCTATACTTTTTTACCATTCATCATATAATCCCCAAATGCCAAAAAGGGAGCAAGGGACGACCATGAAACAAATATTTCTGCTATTATTTCTAATCTGCCTGGGGGTCGGCCAGGCAAACGCTTCAATCATTGATACACCACATAATGAAACTAATAATATTTCCTGCGTCAATTGCCACAATTATTCTTTATGGTGGCAATATTCCCCACTCTTAAGCAATCCACAGCTTCGAAGCGCAAAGACCAATGCCGTTTGTCTTACCTGCCACGGTGATTCCGGGCCGGAGATTACCGAGGTAACTCACGCCAGCGCGGCCATTGGCCCTGCCCATCGGGCCGCCCTTGGCGACTGGTCCCGCGCCTGCATTGACTGCCACGACCCTCATTTTCAGGATCAGCTCAACTGGAGCCAATCCGTACCGGCCGATACCCTTTATCTAATAACCGGAGCCTTAGTTCCCGGTTCACTTTCCGTAACCGGCAGCGGCACCCCCTCTTCGCCCTATTACAGCACCTTTAAATATCAGAATCTGGTCATAAACGCCGCGGGATGGGACAATGCCACCACACCATGGACAGCCAAATCCGGTACCGCCGGCCGTGGACTTATACTCACCCTGCCCATATCCACCTCTGACAACACCTATGAGATAACCGGAGTAAACGAAGGGCAGTCAGAGGTTACGGTAAGGGGACGCCTCAAGGCCTCCTACGCCGCCGACAGCACCAAGTTTGGTCTAATTTACGGCCAGTTAATCCGAGATCAGATAAACGTTTACGGCACAATGGCCAATGTCAAATTCTTTAATCCCAAGGGGGGATTTGTTCATCTCGGAGACAATGATGGCATATGCCAGGTATGTCACACAAAAACCCGGCACTTCCGCAATACCGGCGAGATAAACGCCACCACAGACGGCTATGATCACAGCGGCCAGGTTACCGCGAACTGTATTACCTGCCATTCCCACCATGGCGGCTTCGCCCACGGCGGCACAGGAGGCGCGGCAGGTGGAGGTGGAACTGGGTGCGTCCAGTGCCACGGCCATGACAAGGGAACCATTTACGACCCCGATATGACCAAAACCGGCCCGCCGTATGTCCCCAATTCCGAGGGCATAGCAAGTATAGGGGCAGGAACCTTTCAGAGCCACTCAACACATACGGAAGTTGACAGTGATGATCAGCGGGGTCCGGCACTTTACTGCGCCAGCTGCCACGACCTGAACAATATGCCGAAATTTAAAAATCAGGACGGCACGGGTAACCATACCCTGGCTGAAACCGACATCTGTAATGGCTGCCACAGTCCAGGCGGCACCTACGACGGGGTCAACGACCCGGTTATCGGCGCCAAAGCCAACTGGGCAAAAGGCATTTACAATACCAGCGGCAGCCTGAAGCCAGGCAAAGACAAATGGTGCGCCACCTGTCACGATGAGGTTCCTTCTGTAGTCAAGGGAATCAGCGCTCCCAACGTCATAGGCGATGAAAGCGGGGCCTATACCTACGGAACCGGCTGGGGATTCTACAAGACCGGCCATGGCCTTCCCGCCGCCAGGACCTTCCCGTCTGAAGGTGGAACAGCCACCCTCAGCGGTCGGCCGCTGACCTGCGCCAATTGCCATGATTTTACCACCAGGCATATCTTCGGAGTTGCCCGGCCTTATAACGATAATGACAGCAGCACTACCGCCCCCAGCGTTTATCGTAAAGACTACCGACTTAAACTCGTCGCTGCCGGCACCGGCACCGGCGCCAACGGCCGTGAGCCCCTGCTTATCCCTGCCGGGAAAAACGCAGGCAATGTGGCCAATAATTACCGGTTATGTGTCAACTGTCATGATTCAGGGCCGTTTACCGACTCTACTAACATGAATACTAACCTGGTAAACAAAGGCATCAACCGCCATGCCTTCCATCTGTCTTTGAATTCGTTACTCTTTCCTGCTGACTGGAACGGTGCCAACACCAGCCGGCCAACCTGCATTACCTGCCACAACGTCCACGGTTCTACCCGTCTGGCCATGGTCAGGGACGGCAGGCTCACCGGCCGGACACCGGGCATACAGATGTGGTACAACAACGATGCCATAGTCTATAATGATGGTGTCAACCCGCCACAGCCCGAAGACCTGCCGCTCAGCGCCAGCACCGGTATACTATGGAAAAGTACCACCGTCGCCAACGTCTGCACGGGTTGTCATGGTAACTCCAGAATATCACCAACATACCGGACTCCTTTCGAGGACGTGGCCCAGGCGCCAACCCTTGACTGGACCGGCGAAACCGGCTATGAGGCCGACGGTGTATCACCCGGCAGTTCCGCCACCGCCACCTTTACCTTCCGGGTAAAATACACCGACCTCAACAACGATACTCCAAGCCCCATTGAGGTATGGATTGATGAAAATAATAACGGCACCTACGAGGCCGATGAAAAATATGCCATGACCGCCGTCAATGGAGCGGACAACGATTACACCAACGGTAAGCTCTATACCAAAACAATATCCATCTTAAACCCGGCTGCCAATGTCATCAATTACCGTTTCTACGCCTCAGACGGCACCAGCGGCGGCGGTGATGCCACCGGCAGTCCGGCTACCGGCGGTTCGATTACCATTTTAAACAATGCGCCTGTTCTCTCCTGGACCAATGAAACAGGTTATATAACGGACGGGGTAAACCCGAATATCGGCGGCAACGGGGCCAATTTCGTTTTTCGGGTAAGTTATACCGACAGCAACAATACCGCCCCGGCAGCAATTCAGCTCTGGGTTGACAGTAACGACAACGGAACCTACGAAGCTGATGAGAAACACAGCATGACCGCTGTTGACAGCAATGATACGACATACAGCGATGGGAAATTATACACCCTGAGCCTGCCTCTTGCCTTTACCGGAGACGGTGTACTTAATTATCGTTTCTACGCCTCAGACGGTCAGGCGGATGCCACCGGCAGCCCCGTGGCCACCAACGCCCTCACCGTCAAGACAACGACCAATACCCCGCCTACCCTTACCTGGGTGAATGGCAGCTGTCGAACAGGCGGTGTTGAACCGCCACTCGGGGCTGGCGGCACTGATTTTAATTTCCTCGTCAACTACACCGATTTAGACAACCAATGCCCGGCAACAGGTAATATTCAGGTCTGGATCGATACCAACAATAACGGCCTTTACGATGCCGGAGAAAAACATAATTTAACCGCGGTTGATACCGGCGATACTAATTGTGCCGATGGTAAACTCTACAGCCTGACCCAGCAAATCGCCATGCCGGGCAGCGACAATCAGAATGACCTGAAATATCGTTTCCAGGCCTCGGACGGCATAGACAACGCGGTGGGCGGCCCCACCAGCGATCATACATTCACCGTGGTTAAGGCATACAAGGTCAGACTGGCCGGCGGCACAGGCTGGTACTCAACCATCCAGGCCGCCATTGATGCCAGCAACAGCGCCCATACCGTTCTGGTCTATGACGGGACGTACAATGAGAATCTTTCCTTCAGCGGCAGCAATGACAATAACACCACAGTGCGCTCGGTCTGCGGCCCGGATAGCACCATCATTCAAGGCGATGGAACAACCTATGTTATCTACTTCCATACTAACACCGGCTCAACGGTGGACGGCTTCCAGATCATCGGCGGCTCCAGCGCCAATACGGAAATCTACCTCAACGGCGCAACTTCAACAATTAACCATAGTAAAATTCATGACTGTAAACAGGGCATCATGGCAAACGGCAGCACACTTACCGTCTCCAACAGTGAATTTTACAACCTTGACAATGATTACGGTGCCGCAATCCATCTGAGCAGCGGCAGCAACCATGTTATTACCAACTCCATTTTCCATAATAATACCGCCGCGGGTTCCGGCACCGGCGGTGGAGGCGCGATCTATATCCAGAATACCTCAGCCACCATCACAGGCAGTATTTTCAAGAATAACAGCTCTAAAGTCAACGGCGGAGCGATATATGTAAATAATTCCAGTGTACATTTCTTTGGTTGCAGTCTTATCGATAATACTGCGACCAAAAACGGCGGGGCCGTTGACATGATTAATGGTTCCTCATCGGCAGAATTTACTAATTCCATTATCGCCGGTAACAAGGCGGCGGGGGGAGGGGCGATTTTCACCAACGGTGCCCCGCTAACTTTTACCAACTCCACAGTAGCCGACAACCAGGCGATTACAGGCAGCGGTGGAGTGATTCTTACCTCAAACTCCGCCGCTATTACCGTCAGAAACAGTATTCTATGGGGCAATCAAGCAGCCACCAGCGGTGACTTTGTCTATTTTAACCGCGGCAGCCTGACTATGAGCAATATCGTCATGAACAATGACGGTGACGGTAATTTCGGCGACGGGCCTTATGTTGCAGGCATATTATCATCTGCCCCTACAGTTAACGGCTATCAATCCGAAAACGATCCTTTCTTTGTTAACGCGGCAGGTAGAAATTACCACCTGACTATCTCTTCTGATGCCATTGACCACGCCGACAGTGCATATGCCCCCGCAAAAGATATTGCGGGAACCCCGAGACCGCAAGGCCCGGCAAGTGATATCGGAGCCTATGAGTTTGTAAAATAGTTAGTGATTTGGCAGGCCTTCGGCATACCATATGTGTAAGGGGAATAGGGGACAGACCCCGTTTTCTTTCCGTTTTTCTTTAATTGCCCCCAAAGGGGGATTTCACCCAATCTGGGGGCAATTAGCCGTGGCCTGATATTTTGTGAGAGATATAGGAAATTCATAAATACAATAATGCATTGTGATCACGAATAAAATAAAAATCCAAAAACCATGGTATAATAATTGCATTGCATCTCTTAGCGTCAGAGCCATAATAAGCATAGAATAATATTCATATTGCATTTTAATTTTTTTTTATTATTGAGAACTTTTCTACGACATTATAAAATACAATTTAAACAAAAATAGAAATTGGGGGACACACCATGAAGATGGACAAACAACTCCGGTTGCTGTTAAGCTTTCTAATTTTGCTTACGGCAACCGCAGTTCAGGCAGCGATTATTGATGCACCACATAATGAGACCAATGGCATTCAATGTTCTACCTGCCATACGTATTCATTGTGGTGGCAATATTCACCAGCCGATCAGAGTCCAGCACCCCATAACCATAGTGCCATAGTTTCAGCAATATGCAGCAGATGTCATGATGGCAACCACCCCGCTTATCCCCCTATGCTCTCTCATTCCAGCACTAATACCGGTTCAACCACCGGGACATGGAGTACGTCATGTACCGACTGCCACGACCCGCATTTTCAAGCCCAGCTTGATTGGGCCTCGACCTATGCCTCCAAATTATATCTCATCACCGGCACCATTGACTCGGTTACTGATAATGGTAACGGTACCAGCACCCTGGGTTACAGTGGCGCGCCAGCCGATGATTTAACCGGCGACTGGACCAGCCGGGCCAGATGGAGCAAAAAAGACGACAGCCCTAATTCAAACCGTGGCTTGGTTCTGGTTGTCAATACAGCCACAGCTGAAAACACCTATCTCGTGGTATCGGCCACATCCACAACTATAACCGTAAAGGGGGTAGTTGCCTCTACAGATGCCACCAAGTCATTTGGCCTTATCTATGGCCAGTTGATCAAATCAATGATTACAGTACCAAACCCGCCCGCGAACACCCCCAATCCAAGGCCGGTTAAATTCTTTAACCCCGACACCACATATGCGGTGGGCGGTTTTACCAATCAAGAGACTCCTCCCACCGGCATATGTCAGGTCTGTCATACCAAGACTACCCATTGGACTCAGGATGGTCTGCTCAATGATCACAACGCCTCCATTAGATGTACAGCCTGTCATGACACAGCAAAAGGCTTTAAGCCAGGTGGTCACACAGATAAGACTTTTGCCTGGGCCGGTGACTGCAATGACTGCCATACTGACGGCGGTCAGGGCATAGTTGCCGGAGTACACAAAAACACCTGCACATTATGCCACAATAATCCATCCGGCGGCACCGGAACAACGATCGTCGGCGCAGGCGGAGACGGCAATGCCCAATTAGGTGCAGCCTTGTCTAATTTCAGAACTGCGACCTGCCTTACCTGCCATCCGAGTACAACATACCCAAAACCCTGGATTCATCACAATACCCAGCCGGCAGTAAACGGTGCCTGCACTACATGTCATAACACCACCACAGGTCATGCCGGGAATCATACAACTCTGGTAGCAGGAACAGCCTTCTGTATCACCTGTCACACCGCTACTGCCGGTGGAGTTGACAATGTACCGGTAAGTACAACCGACCCAAAAGTCCATAACGCCTGCACAACCTGCCATGTAATCAATACCACGACAAATATTGTCGGTCTGGTAACTGTACCCACACCAAATGGTTATGTTATAGCCATGCCGGCCGGTGGCGGGGATTGTACCACCTGCCACGGCGCGTTCTTCCCCAACCATCGTAATCCGGCCTCATTACACAATATGTTCAACAGCGACCCCAACTGCGCCAGCTGTCATGATATTGATACGGCGGCAAAAAGAATCGGCCTGCATCCAGACTGTATCACCTGCCACAAATCAACAAAAAGTGCGGTGATGAATACCATTGCCAGCGGCAGAGCCGGCACAGCGGTTAACTGCGAGACCTGCCATGACGGAACTACTAACGGCGCTCCTTTCCACGGCCTGACTCCTGCAACAGCCGCCGCCGTGCATACACAGTTCCAGGCCGACACCACATGCGCCAGCTGCCATGATATCGATACCGCGGCGAAACGGATCAGCCTGCATCCGGCCTGTACTACCTGCCATACCAGTACCCTGTCGTCCGTTATAAATACCATTACCACAGGGAAGGCGGGAACGGATATTAACTGCCAGAACTGCCACGACGGCACGGATAACGGCGCCCCTCTTCACGGCCTGACTCCGACGACGGCCGCAGCCGTGCATACACAGTTCCAGGCCGACACCACATGCGCCAGCTGCCATGATATCGGCACCGCGGCGAAACGGATCAGCCTGCATCCTGCATGTACTACCTGTCATACCAGTACCCTGTCGTCCGTTATAAATACCATTACCACAGGGAAGGCAGGGACAGATATTAACTGCCAGAACTGCCACGACGGCACGGATAACGGCGCCCCTCTTCACGGCCTGACTCCGGCGACGGCCGCAGCCGTGCATACACAGTTCCAGGCCGACACCACATGCGCCAGCTGCCATGATATTGATACCGCGGCGAAACGTATCAGCCTGCATCCTGCATGTACTACCTGTCATACCAGTACCCTGTCGTCCGTTATAAATACCATTACCACAGGGAAGGCGGGAACAGATATTAACTGCCAGAACTGCCACGACGGCACTACTAACGGCGCACCTGTTCATGGTCTGACTCCGGCGACGGCCGCAGCCGTGCATACACAGTTCCAGGCCGACACCACATGCGCCAGCTGCCATGATATCG
>JAJRZN010000008.1 GCA_024275235.1 Deltaproteobacteria bacterium | reverse complement strand
TCGTAAGCGCTCCACGAATACCCTGGCGGCGCGCATACGATCCTAATCGTACCGCTACGAGATGTTATAAACTCGAAATTGAAGGGGGCAAAGGTAAATATTGGGGCTGCCAGCGCATCTTCTCTATCAGCGTATCAAGGCTACCGGGGTCATCATGATGTTGAAAACGGCTGTAGGCGCAGGGGGCGCTTACCCCCTCTTTAATGGCGGCCCGGCCCACAGCTTTGGCCACCGTTAGGCTTACCTTACGCAGATCGTCCACCGCCGGGGTGAGAATACCGCGCCGTAGATCCTGTTCTGTAACCATATCAGCCACGGCCTGGGCGGCGGCCGTGAAGAAAGACGGCCGCACCTCCCGCGCTCCAGAGGCAATTGTCCCCAATCCCAGGCCCGGAAAGACAAAAACATTATTGCATTGCCCAACTCTAATATCATCTGATAAGCCCTTAAGGGCTGGAAATGGGCTGCCGGTGGCAGTTAAGGCCCGCCCGGCGCTCCATTGGTAAATATCCTCCGGTACGGCCTCGGCCTTGCTGGTGGGATTGCTCAGAGGCATGATTACGGGACGGTTATTATTAGCCATGAGGGCCTGAACGATTTCTTGGTTAAATACTCCACTCTGGCCTGAAGTCCCCACCAATACCCCTATAGCAGCCCGTTTAATTACATTTAAAAGATTTCCGTCTTTTGCTGAGCTGTACCACTCCAACATTTCGGGATCTTTAGCGAATTTCTCCTTGTAGGGCTCAAGAGTCCTGTCAGAGGTGATTAATCCGCGGCTGTCGAGGGTGAATATTTTATTTCTGGCCGCCTGATCTTGCAGTCCTGCAGCCATGAGGGCGGTATGAAGCTGCTCGGCGATACCTATACCGCCGGCTCCGGCACCGTATATCAGAAAGTTCTGGCTGTTTAAGGACTCTCCCTTAATTTTCATGGCCGTTATGATAGCCGCCAGGTTAACAGCGCCGGTACCCTGAATGTCATCGTTAAATGAAATAAGGTCGTGGAGATAGGAATCACGGATGGCAAAGGCGTTCTGCTTGGAGAAATCTTCCCATTGGCAGATGGCGGTAGGATAAACATTTTTGAAGGCCCTGGCAAAACGCTGGACAAAATCTATGTACTCATCTCCCTTGAGCCGCTCATGCCGCCAGCCCAGATAGTTTTCATCAACAATAAGCTCTTGATTATCAGTGCCGACATCGAGAGATATGGGCAGACAGTGCCAGGGGGCGATGCCGCCGCCCTGGGTATAAAGCATAAGTTTACCAAGGCAGATAGCAATGCCGCCAGCCCCCTGATCGCCTATTCCCAAAATACCCTGGTTATCGGTAACCACGGCCACTCTGATATTTCGGTGTCCGTAACGGCCTAATATCTCTTCCGCCTGATCTATATTGCCGGGATAAAAATGCAGGCCGTTGGCCCTCCTGAACATGGATGAGTAATGCTGGCAGGCTAACCCCACTGTGGGGGTGTATATAATGCCCATGAGGCGTTTTATGTCGGAACGAATCAGGGCGTGGGCCAGTGTCACATTACGGTCAAAGAGGGAACGGACATAGATGAATTTTTCCAGATCGCTGGTTTTATGTTCAAAGACGGACATGCTGTTTTCAAGCTGCTGGGGCAGTGTCCGGATGCCTGGGGGCAGGAGGCCTTCCAGCTTCAGTTCCCGGCGTTCCCGGCGGCTGAAGGCGCTGCCCTTATTGAGATAATTGTTGATCTGGATACTCATCCCCCTGGCCTTAACCTCAATGGCCTGGGTATTGCCATAATCGTCATAGATAAATTTATAGGTATTGGCAGGCATTTATAATCAGCTCCGCGGTGTGATATGAAAGTCATTTGCCAACAGCATCGCCCTGTCATGACTGTCATCTTTTATGCTACCCGATGGATTGGGTGTGGCAGTTAAATTCCTAAAAAGCTATTTTTTACGGCGCGGTTTGCGGGGCGGGAACTCCCAGCTTATTTTCCCCTTTTTGTCCAAGACCAAAAAGGCATCAAAAGGCCTTTTCTTTTTGGAGATAAACCCCTTGATGAGCTCGGTGCGGCCCTGGTCTAAGAGCTGCTGAATATGGTGTGGTTCAATTTTTCGAGAGAGAATAATTTTGCTTATTTTAAGACCGTTTTTATCATCCCCTTCCAGGGCTGATCTGGACATATAGGCCCCTGGAGTTTCAAAGACCTCGCTTTTGTCAATGGGGGATATTCCCAATGGCGGGGTGCTGGTAATACTCTCCAGATCAAGATTGGCAGTGTCGTTAGCAAAGATGAATTCTATCTTATTGTTGGTGAGCTTCACTGAGGCGGTGAAGGTTTTACCGCTCTTTCTGCTCCTGAAATCATCAAACGGCCCCAGGGTTTTGCCATGCAGCAGATCAATGACTTCGGCCTCCTTCATGGCTCGGCCCCCCAGTATTTTACGAATTGTAATACTGCCGTCTTCGGCAGTGTAGGCATTGGGGGTGTCAAAGAAAATGAGCCCGTTAACCGGGCTGAAAGCGGCCTCTTTTTTGGATTCAGCGCTGTCTTTCTCGAAGGACTTGACCTGGGAAATGATATGACCGGTGAGATCTCTGATCTCCTTCATGAACTGCTGCCGGGTGAAACTGCCCTTTAAAATCTGATTCAGTTTATGCTCCCATTCCCCGGTCATCTCCGGGGAGGCCAGAACATCAATCTTCATGGCCTCCAGGATGGCGAGAAGCTCCAGGGCCTTGCCAGTGGGTACCAGTTCCCGGCCTTCCCGGGCCAGATAATTATCTTTAATCAACTTCTCTATGATTGCCGCTCTTGTGGCCGGGGTGCCTAAGCCGCGCTCCTTCATGGCATCGGCTAACTCTTCATCATCAATCAGCTTGTTGGAATTTTCCATGGCTGACAGCAGGGTGGCCTCATTGAAGCGGGCCGGGGGTTTGGTCTCTGTCTCTTCTAATTCCACCTTTTGGCAGTTGGTCACCGCCTCTCTGGGGACCGGGCTTAAAATTACATCTTTGCCGGAGCCCTTGGCATCCCCGTAGATAATTTTCCAGCCCGGATCTACCAGAATCTTACCCTCGGTGAGAAAGGTCTCGCCGGCGGTTATTGATAAACGAGTAGTGTTAAGGTAACGGGCCGGCGGGAAGAATACCGCCATAAAACGCTGTACCACCATCAGGTAAATTTTAAATTCCGGTTCAGAGAGCTTACCCGGCAGTTTGGCAGTGGGGATAATAGCGTGATGATCGGAAATCTTGGCATTGTTGAAGATGCGTTTATTTTTTTTAATATAGTTATTTTCCAGGGCCATGGCGGCAAATTTATTCAGCTGCCAGCCCTTTTGGGTACCGATGGTTTTCTTTACCTGAGGAAGATAGTCTTCAGGCAGACAGCGGCTGTCGGTTCGGGGGTAGGTTAGTACCTTATGCCGTTCATAGAGGGCCTGGGCCAGTCCCAGGGTGTTTTTGGCGGAGAATCCAAAACGGGAATTAGCCTCGCGCTGCAGGGAGGTGAGATCATAGAGAGGGGGTGAATTCTGGCTCGATTTTTTACTGGTCTCGCTAACCTCGGCAGGCTGGCCCGTACAGCGCCTGATGATGTCTTTTGCCTTGTCCTTATCCCATATTCTATCCTTTTTAAGGTAGGGATCATGCTCATCTTTTTTGAAATCAGGGTCAATCCACCTGCCGTCATAGGCCTCTTCGCCCCAGGAGAACGAACCATGGAGGGTAAAATAGGGCCGGGGGATAAATTCCCGGCGCTCCTTTTCCCGTTTAACCAGCATGGAGAGGGTGGGAGTCTGAACCCGGCCGCAGGGGGTAAGCATAAAGCCGCCGTTACGGGAATTGTAAGAGGTAAGAGCCCTGGTGGCATTCAGGCCTATGAGCCAGTCTGATTCGGAGCGGCAGAGGGCGGTATCATGCAGGGTGGCCATCTCTTCCTTGGCCCGCAGAGTGTTAAATCCCTTCTGGATAGCATCCTTAGTCATTGACTGAAGCCAGAGGCGTTTAAATGATTTACGGGCTACAGTTTTATTCCAGACGTAATCAATTATATACTGGAATATTAATTCACCCTCACGTCCGGCATCGCAGGCATTGATAATTTCTTTAACGTCCTGGCGGCGGATGAGCTTTTGCAGGGCATTAAGCTGGCTCTTGGTGCCGCTCAAGCCCTTGAGGGGAAATTTATCAGGTAAAATGGGCAGGAGATTAAGTCCCCAGCTCTTGTATTTGGGATCAATCTCCTCTGGATAGCAGATGGAAACCAGGTGGCCAATGGCGTAAGAAACAATATATTTACTGGATTCGTAATGAGTTTTGCTTTTGGTGAATTTGCCTGGTAATACTTTTACAAGATCAGCGGCAACGCTGGGTTTCTCCGCGATTACTAAGATTTTATCTGCCATAGTTTTATAAAAAATAATAAAATATTTAAGTATTTGTGCTATATGCTTGAATTTCTGCCATTTTTGATGGAGCTTCCCCAGTTTAGTTTGTTGCGTAATATTTCAAAATAGTCCTTCTTGGAGGAGGCAATTAGTTTGAGATAATACTCCGAGGCTTGAATTTCAATGGTATCATCCAGGTGGATGTCCCAGGCTGACTGTCCATCCACCAGCACTTTAACATCCTGCCGGGGGCCATTCTTGAGCTTAGCAGTGAGGATAGTATTCGGTGCCACTAAGAGCGGCCGACTGTCCAGCATGAATGGGCAGATAGGGGTTATGAGGATTGACTGCAGGGCGGGGTGAACGATGGGGCCACCGGCCGATAAATTATAGGCCGTAGCCCCGGTGGGAGTGGAAAAAATAAGTCCGTCGGCCCGATAGGTGGTTATATATTTGTTATTGGCCCAGGAATCAAGCTGGATCAAGCGGTCAATATTGCCCTTGCTGATTACCACATCATTCAAGGCCCTCCGCCACTCTGATGCCTGGCCCCTGGAGATAAGTCTAGTCTTCAGGAGCAGGCGGTGCTCTATGGTGAATTTATTATTGAGAATTGCCTCTAAGGCCTCATAACGTTCATCTTTGCTTACCTCGGTGAGAAAACCAAGATCCCCAAGATTGATGCCGACCACAGGAATTCCGTAGCGGCTGGCCTGCTCGGCGACATGGAGCAGGGTCCCGTCTCCACCGAGGATGATGAGCAGATCAAGGCCCTGTTTTACCTGATCTATCACGACATTTATGCCGCGTTCGCGGAACCAGAGTTGCAGCTCTGCGGCGATCATTTCCGGTTCCTCTGTATTGCCGGGGCGTTTGATTATGCCTATTTCCCGCATAGTTAGAGGAACCTTGTCGTCTCTCTGAACCAGCAACTCAGGATTTACCGAGTTCCATGGAACGTCTGGTCGCCGCTTCAACGGCATCCATGATGATCCCTTGAAAGCCGGCCCTGGCCATTTCATGCAGACCGGCAATGGTGGTGCCGCCGGGAGAGGTTACCATGGCTCGAAGCTCGGCCGGATGTTTACCGCTCTCCATACTTAGTTTTACTGAGCCGAGTATGGTCTGTAGAACCAGGGTCTGAGCCGCGTCTCTCGGCAGGCCAACCTTGAGCCCGGCATCAATCATGGCCTCAATAAAGGTAAAGACATAGGCCGGGCCGGAGCCGGAAAGGCCGGTAACCGCGTCAAGGTATGATTCCGGCAGGATTACCGCCTGACCCACGGCCTCGAAAATGGCCCGGGCCCTGGCCATATCCTCATCGGTAGCCCCGCGCCCGGGACTTAAGGCGGCAGCGCCTTCCTGAACCAGAGCCGGGGTATTGGGCATTACTCGAATGACCCGGCAGCCGCCGTCGGCCAGCTTATCTTCTAAAAAGCTTAAAGGAATACCGGCGGCAATGGAAATTATTAGATGATCTACGCCAATACCCGCCTGTACGCTGTCTAATACCGGCCCCATGATCTGCGGTTTGACGGCCAGGATGATGATTTGGCACTTGGCGGTCATTTCATTGGCGTCAGCGCAGGTATTTATTCCGTACCCCGCCAATATCTGTCTGCGGCCGGGGGTGGGATCAGCGGCTGTTATTTCCCGGGGCGGAAATAATTCCGCCTTTAATATTCCTTTGATCAGGGCCTCGGCCATCTGGCCGCCGCCGATAAATCCTATCATTGCCATTGCTGTTTGCCTCAATTTTAGAAATAGGCTTTGAGCCTTATGCTTGAAAAATGCAGGGGCACTATAACAGGCAAAATTAAAGCGGGCAAGGGGCAGAAGGGGTGAGAGACCGGTGGAAGGCGGGTATTCAGGTGGCAGCTCCGGGGCGGGAACCTTTTAACGGCGGCTGATGGTATGTCTTTTGGCTGCCGTTAAAAAGTTAAGATTGTGGTTTATTGAGTACTTACGTTAAAACAACCGGTGGTTGACTTCGGTGTGGTGGGAGCGAAAATTATTCAGCTTGTTCTTGTCTAACATCCCAAGATTTATTTCCAGTGGTTCGTTGTTGTTTTTTGCCAGCTTAAACCAGTTATCTATTTCTTTTTCCAGTGATTCTTCACCTACCCGCATGGAGGTTCGGGCTCGGCTCTTCTGGTCAAGCTGGTGATCAATGAGGCCGGAATTAAGATAACTCCACTCCCCGTTGTCTCTTGCCACAACGCCTGTGTGGCCCCGGGAAGGGGTGGAAAATGATAAAATCATTCCCTGGCGGAGAGAATTTTTCAGGCCGCTAAAGGTCTGTTCGGCCAGTCTTTCCGGATGTTGAATGTGATTAAAGGTTTTAACAAAGGTGGTTTTGCCGGCCGCCCTGATCAATCCTTCACCGTTCTGGTAGGAATTAAGTGGCTTCCCCTGGGCCAGGGCCATTTTTTCCAGGGCCTCCCGCAGGCCGCCGGTCCCGCCATATTGCACACCTAAGCCCTTTAACCCTCTGACTACCAGGCCATAACAGTCTATCTCGCTGTATGGACGACCTATATATGGTCTGATTTCATCCACCAGCTTCTGGGAAATATTCTTGTTGCTGACAAAAAAATTATTAACTGCCGTTGATAGATGTTCCTGCGCGGCGGAACTGATTGTCTTAGTGGCGATAGTGTGAAGGGGGTGGCGGATAAAGGACAGTTCAAAGGTCTGGGGGTTAATGGCTATCGTTGTTCCGGGACGTATGGAGTTGAACGGTTTGTCACTGTTGATACCGGAGAGAATTATGTTCCAGGCCTCATCATGATAAATTTTGTTGCGCCGTAACAGATTGGAGACCGTTGGGTTTTCCCGGCTGATCCGGCCAACTATGACCAGGCCGTCGGCCGTGAGCTTCTGCTCCTTCCAGGCGGAGGTGGGGATTACAGGTTTGCGGGATGGCCGGTGCCAGTTGATTTCATTATTGGAGAGGTTGAGGGTAACCTCACTGCCTGCTCTTATCTCTTTAAAATGCTTACCACGGTTAGCGGCGGAAAAAATGATATTCCAGGTCTCGTCTTTAAACTTTTTATTCTTATGGAGAAGATTGGAGACAGTCGGGGTGTTTTTGTCTATTACCCCTAATTTTATAATCTTGCTTTCTTGCCGCTTCTCAGTCTGCCGGGCCGGGTCAGTATTGTCGTTAAGGACTTTCTGAAAATTATCAGCGGCCGCGCCTGACAGGTTACGGGCTTCCTGAGGTTGAATAAAGGCGGTCTGTACTCTGGCATGAATATTATTGATGGGCATCTATACTCTCCTTAAAAATATCTGCGGTCTTTTATTGAGCTTAAGCAATTCGCGTGCCATAGCCTGATGAGGCGGAAAACGGCCGTATATCTGCTTGTCTATGATGGCTGGAGCTGGAGATCAACGTGGTGATTATTGACGGTGAAATGAAAAAAATGACACCCGGCCCTAAAGCTGAATATTAAGTTGCAATTTACGGGGCAAGTAATTATGTTTTTAGGCCTTGTTTCAGAATTACAGTCAGGTGCCGAAAATTGACATGGTGGCTGGCATACAATTATTTTTGGAGGCTGTTGCTATAATGTGGGAATACACAGATAAGGTCAAAGAACATTTTATGAACCCGCGTAATGTTGGCGAGATAAAGGACGCCAACGCCGTGGGTGAGGTGGGCTCGCTGTCTTGCGGCGATGCCCTTAAGCTGATGCTGAAGGTGGACGAAAAAGAGATAATTGTTGATGCTAAATTTCAGACCTTTGGATGTGCCAGTGCCATTGCTTCATCATCGGCTCTCACCGAGATGGTCAAAGGACTGCCCCTGACCGAGGCGGAAAAAATTACCAATGAAGAAATTGCCGATTTTCTTGGCGGCCTGCCCAAGGAAAAGATGCATTGCTCGGTAATGGGGCGCGAGGCCCTGGAGGCTGCTGTTGCCAATTACCGGGGCGTACCCGTACCTGTGGCTGAGGGTGAGGTGGTATGTGAATGCTTCGGGGTTACTGATTTAGAAGTTAAACGGGCCATTGAGGAAAGTCACCTGCGCAGCGTGGAGGATATTACCAATTTCACCAAGGCCGGGGGCGGTTGTGGTAAATGCCTGGATCGTCTGCAGGAAATTCTGGATGAGGTAACAGGCAGCGCCAAGTCGCGTATAATACCAATGAAGGGCCCGGCCCGGATGACTACCATCCAGAAGATAAAAAAGATTGAAGATGTCCTGGAGCGGGAAATCAGGCCTGCTCTCCGCAACGACGGCGGCGATATAGAATTGATTGATGTTGATGGTGATATGGTAATTGTCGCCCTGCGCGGAGCCTGCGGCGGTTGTTCGCGTTCAACAACAACTCTGAAAGAGTATGTTGAGAAGACCCTGCGTGAGCAGGTACTTGATACCCTGGTGGTGGAGGAAGAGCGGTGAATGATGTAATATATATGGATAATAATGCGACCACCAAGGTGGCGCCGGATGTTCTTGCAGCAATGCTGCCTTATTTCAGTGAATTATACGGCAATCCCTCCAGTATGCACCGCTTTGGCGGTCAGGTGGGACGGGCGCTTGTCAAAGCCCGTGAGCAGGTGGCGGAGCTGCTGGGCGCGGATACCGAGGAGATAATTTTTACCAGTTGCGGCACGGAAAGTGATTCCACGGCTATTCTCTCGGCGGTACGGGCCAACCCCGATAAACATCATATCGTTACCACCAGGGTGGAACATCCGGCAGTGAAAAACCTCGCCACCAGTCTTCGCAATCTCACCGGCCATAAATACCGGGTTACCAGCCTCGGGGTGGACAATGAGGGGATGCTTGATCTTGATGAATACCGCAAGGCCTTGAGTGATGATACCGCCATAGTCAGCGTTATGTGGGCCAATAACGAGACCGGAGTGATATTCCCCATCGCCGAAATGGCGGCCATGGCTAAAGAAGAGGGGATTCTCTTTCACACTGATGCCGTGCAGGCGGTGGGCAAAATACCTATTAATCTGCGGGAATTAGAGGTTAATTTTCTCTCCCTCTCCGGTCATAAACTGCATGCCCCCAAGGGGGTTGGTGTACTTTATGTCAAAAAAGGTACGCCATACGCCCCCTTTATGATTGGCGGGCATCAGGAGAGGGGCCGACGGGGGGGAACGGAAAATACGGCCTCCATCGTTGGTCTGGGCAAGGCCTGTGAACTGGCCGGAGCCTGGATGAGCCTTGAGAACAGTAAGGTGCGTAAATTACGGGACAAATTAGAGGAAGGGCTGCTGGCCAGTATCCCCAATTCTATTCTTAATGGTCATAAGACCAGTCGTCTGCCCAATACCTGTAATATCAGCTTTGAATATATTGAGGGTGAGGCCATTCTTCTCCATATGGATCAATATAATATCTGCGCCTCCTCCGGTTCGGCATGTACCTCCGGTTCTTTAGAACCATCGCATGTCATGCGGGCCATGGGAGTACCATTTACCGCCGCTCACGGCTCAATCCGTTTCAGCCTGAGTGTCTTTAATACTGAAGATGAGGTCGATCTGGTCTTAGAGAAAATGCCGGCCATTATTGCCGGGCTGCGGGAGATGTCACCATTCTGGCAGAATCGTGATAAAGGCTGAAATTTTTTATATTGCACCCTAATCTAAAATCACCCTGTAGCGGCGCGACGAAGCATGGAAGTACCGGCGTGGCCCACGCCATCAGCAGGTGACTTTCATATAAATTATTACGAGGTCTGTATGCGGGTAATTCCACCATCATTTGAGATTCTGCGGGAGCTTGACCACGACAGCATGGCTCGGCGGATAGAGTTCTGCGGCCGGGTATGTTATAAGAGCGAAGGAAAGATTAACGATGAATCGGCCCGGCCCTTTATAACAAATATCTTAAAGCGGGGACATAATTCCGTGGCTGAAATGGCGGTTCTGACCATTAAGGTGACGGCTGATACCCAAGGGTATATTAATCATTTTTATGAATTGGTGCCCCGTTATCTCGTGATTGACCGCTTGGATAAAGCCACTCTGCTTATTACCGGCAGCGTGCGGGGATTCCGGGAATTGTTTATGGATCACCCGGCCGTGAAGATGGTGAAGGGGATAACCGCCGTGCTGGCCGGGCGTTATCCCCTTTTTTTTGATGATCTGCGCCCCAGGAGCGGCTGGCTGCCCCAGGCCGGTATCGCGCTGGAAAAGGTTCCTCTAACCGAGGTGGAGACGTTAGATGCCGGCCTGATGGCCCGGCATCGTTTCCTGGCGGTGAAATTTATTACCAACCGGGCGGTTACTCATGAGATTGTCCGCCACCGTCCCTGTTCTTATCTGCAGGAGAGCCAGCGCTATTGCCGTTATGATAAGGATCAGTTCGGCAGTGAAGTTACCTTTATCAAACCAATGTTTTTTGACGAAGGCTCTGCAGAATACAAGCTCTGGGAGCGAGCCATGGTTGAGACCGAAACCCTGTATTTTGAATTGCTGAAGACCGCCTCTCCCCAGGCCGCCCGTACGGTGCTGCCCAATTCCTGTAAGACAGAAATCATTGTCTTTGCCAGCCTTTTGCAATGGCGGCATATCTTCAGGCTCCGCACTTCAACGGCGGCTGAGCCCTCCATGCGGGAATTGATGATTCCCCTGTCGGAAGAATTTAAGGTAATATTCCCAGCTGTATTCCCCGGTCAGGATATATAGTACAACAATCAAATAGGTGGTTGTACCTATTGTAAACCTTTCGGCAATCCATTATTTTGCTTGCCGAAAGTTTTTTTGAGAGTAGATGAGGCACATCCAGAGTTGTTGCTTCCCTGGAGTCGTTGCTTTCCTGGACTCTTCGTTTTCCCGGAGCTGCTGTGTTTCCCCTGAAATTACAGTATGTTGTTCCTGGAAGTCTGTCTGCCTTCATTGAATATATTACAAAGCCTTAATTATTAAATATTACTCAACAAAAGGAGAAATCAAGATGGTATTGGATCCGACAAAGCACGCGGACTGGGAGATTGCTGAAGAGGCGGAAAGCCGCATGAAAACAGTTTATCAGCTTGGTGAAGAACTTGGCCTGCAGAAGTAGGAACTTCTGCCCCATGGCCATTATGTCGCCAAACTTGATTATCGGGCTATTCTTAAGCGCTTGGAAAATCGGCCGAACGGTAAATATATAGATGTTACCGCTATTACTCCCACTCCCCTTGGCGAGGGGAAGTCCACCTGTGCCATGGGTCTGGTTCAGGGGCTTGGCAAACGGAATAAAAGTGTAATCGGAGCTATCCGGCAGCCCTCCGGCGGCCCCACCATGAATATCAAGGGCAGCGCCGCCGGCGGTGGACTGGCCCAGTGTATTCCGCTGACTCCTTTTTCTCTCGGTCTGACCGGGGACATAAACGCCATTGTCAATGCCCATAACCTGGCCATGGTGGCGGTTACCTCCCGGATGCAGCACGAATCAAATTATACCGATGAAATTCTGGCCCGGCGCGGTTTAAAGAGGCTGGATATTCATCCTAAAAAGGTTGAAATGGGCTGGGTTATGGATTTCTGCGCTCAGTCCCTGCGCAATATAACCATAGGTCTGGGCGGTAAGATGGACGGTATGACCATGCAGTCCAAATTCGCCATTGCCGTAAGCTCAGAGATTATGGCCATACTATCCGTGGCCCGCGACTTAAAAGACATGCGCGAGAGAATGGGACGGATCGTGGTGGGTTACAACCGCAGCGATCAACCGGTTACCACCGAGGATCTCGACGTGGCCGGGGCCATGACCGCCTGGATGGTTGAGGCCTTAAACCCCAATCTTCTCCAAACCCTTGAGGGGCAGCCGGTATTGGTTCATGCCGGGCCTTTCGCCAATATCGCCATTGGTCAGTCTTCGGTACTGGCCGACCGTATTGGTCTTAAACTGGCCGATTACAATGTGACAGAATCCGGTTTTGGGGCAGATATTGGTTTTGAAAAATTCTGGAATCTTAAGTGCCGGTTCAGCGGTCTGAAACCGAACTGCGCGGTGGTTGTGGCCACTATCAGGGCCTTGAAATGCCATGGCGGGGCGCCAATTCCCGTGCCTGGCAAGCCCATGCCCCAGGAATATGGTTCCGAGAACGTCGGTTGGGTGGATCAGGGTTGCGCGAACCTGGTTCATCATATTGAGACGGTTAAAAAGGCCGGAATCAATCCCGTGGTCTGTATCAACGCCTTTTATACCGATACTGACGATGAAATTAAAGCGGTACGGCGCCTCGCTGAGGCGGCGGGGGCCAGGGTCGCTCTCTCAAGACATTGGGAGCATGGCGGTGACGGGGCGCTGGAATTTGCCGATGCCGTTGTTGATGCCTGTGAAGAGCCCAATGACTTTAAGTTTCTCTATGAGCTTGATACCCCCTTGAGTCAGCGTATTGAGCTGATTGCCAAAGAGGTTTATGGTGCCGATGGAGTAAGCTATTCTCCTGAGGCTCAGACCAAGCTCAAACGGATGGAAGCTGATCCGGAAATTAAAGAGATGGGAACCTGTATGGTCAAGACTCACTTGAGCCTTTCGCACGAGCCGGCCAAAAAGGGTGTGCCCACCGGCTGGACGCTGCCCATCAGTGATATTCTGACTTACAAAGGGGCGGGCTTTGTTGTTCCCGTGGCCGGGGCCATCAGCCTTATGCCCGGTACGGCATCAGACCCGGCTTACCGGCGGGTTGATGTGGACGTGGAGACCGGCAAGGTTAAGGGGGTCTTCTAAATTTTCAATTTTTCTGTTTGATTCTGTTTTATAAGTTGTTGTAAAAAAGGTGGGGGGCTGTCAAATACAGTCTCCCGCCTTTTTTTTTGTATATCGCCAGCGCATAGTGTAAACTTATTGGTGACAGTGCGGCGTAATGTCGAATAACCCGTTTTTTTAATTTGGAAAATATGTCCCCTCCTAAACCTCAAAATAAGCAGCAATCCAGCCTCCGGGCCTCGGTGAAAGATCAGTCCGGGGCCGGTAAGATGAAAATTGGTGAAATTCTCCGTAAAGAGGGGCAGATCAGCAATACGCAGTTGAATGAGGCCCTTGAGCTCCAGAAGAAGTCCGGCGGTCGTCTCGGCAGTATTCTCATTCGTCTCGGCTATATAGAGGAAGACACCATCCTCAAGGTCTTGAGCCGGGTGCATAATTACCCGGCGGTGAGTATCGCGGCCGAGCCTCCCAGTCTGGATGTCTTAAAGATAATGCCCTTTGAGATTGCCGTGAAGTATATGGCCTTCCCACTTCGTTCTGTAGGTAATACCCTGCATATTACCATGACGGAGCCCACCGACACCGCGGCGGTGGAATCCTTGCAGACCGAGGTCAAGATGGGCCTCTCCGTCAGTATCTCGGTGGAAAATGATATTATCGAGGCCTATCGTAAATATTACAAAATTAAGGATGAGGTCTATCAGGAACTAATCAGTGCCGGGATAAAAAACGGGGTTGATGAGGAGGACGAGGAGCCGGTCACCGAAATTGATGATTTCGGTTCTCTGGCCTCGGAAGCGGCAGAAGACTATGAAATGATTGGTGATGAGGAGAACGAGGTTGAACAATATTCCGCCTCTGACGCGCCCATCATTAAGCTGGTCAGCGGTATCCTTATCAAGGCGGTGAAGGATGGGGTCAGCGATATTCATATTGAACCCTACGAGAAGAATCTGCAGGTTCGTTATCGCTTGGACGGTACTCTTTACCGGGCCATGAATCTGCCTCTCACCATTAAAAACGCCCTGGTCTCCAGGATTAAGATCCTGGCATCCCTGGATATTACTGAACGCCGCATCCCCCAGGACGGCCGCATTAAGATGCGGATCAGCCGTACCAGGGCCGTTGATTTCCGGGTTTCCACATTGCCCACCCTCTTCGGCGAGTCCATTGTTCTCCGTATCCTGGATAAGGCCTCCCTTAATGTTGATCTCACCAAGCTGGGTTTTGAACAGCGTACCTTTGAGGCCCTGCAACGTTGTATCTCCCGCCCCCAGGGGTTGCTGCTGGTAACCGGCCCCACGGGCAGCGGTAAGACGGTTACCCTCTACTCGGTCTTGAATTCATTAAATCATGAAGGAACCAAAATCCTCACCGCCGAGGATCCGGTGGAATTTAACTTTAAGGGCATCAATCAGGTCAATGTCATTAATGATGTGGGGATGACCTTCTCCGCCGCCTTGAAGGCCTTTTTGCGCCAGGATCCTGATATTATCATGGTGGGCGAAATTCGGGATATGGAGACGGCTGAAATCGCCATTAAGGCCGCCATGACCGGTCACCTCGTCTTTTCCACCCTGCATACCAATGATTGCCCGGCCACCATCGGCCGGCTGGTGGATATTGGCATTCCGGCCTTTATGCTGGCCTCGGCCATTACCATGGTGTTGTCCCAGCGTCTGGCACGCCGTCTATGTCCGGAATGCAAGGAGGTGGATAAAAGCCATAAACCCGACGAGTTGATCGCCATGGGTTTTGCCGAAGAGGGGGTAAAAGATTTAACTATTTACGGGCCTAAGGGCTGTGGCAGTTGTAACGGCGGCGGTTATAAGGGACGGGTAGGCCTCTTCGAGCTCATGGAGGTCACCGATGAGGTGAGCAAGGCCATTAACGCCGAGGTTCCTGAGGATCAATTACGCAAGATCGCCATTCAAGAGGGGATGAAGACCCTGCGCATGGCCGGGGTTAACAAGGTGATTGAAGGGGCAACCGGTATTGCTGAGATTCTTCGGAAAACAGTGGTCACCGAAGAGAG
>JAJRZN010000146.1 GCA_024275235.1 Deltaproteobacteria bacterium | reverse complement strand
GGGGCCGCCCATGGCGGCCGTAAGCGGGGTAATCTCCCACTCCATCGCCCTGGTTGAGGGCGAGAGAAAATTTGTTATGCACTATTAGAAAGGTATGAAATGAATAAAAATTCCACAATGCGGATTGTCTGCCCCGAGTGCGGCAATGATACTGATTTTTTTGAGGTGGCGGACGGAGTGATAATTACCACCCGTTATGTCCAGAATGATGACTGCAGCTTCAGCCAGGATGGTGATGAGTCACAGATATTGGGCGATATTAAATTTTACTGCGCCGAGTGTAATGCCGACCTGTCGTATTCCCATCAACGTTTTCTGGCCATGCTCTTCTGATTATGGCCAGATAACCTTTGATTATCAGGGATAACCAGACCCTGCGCCGAAGGTTTGATGAGCTGGGTGCCTCAGATACAGTCATCGGCCGCGTCAGTACACGGCCGGGAGAGGACGGCATACTGCTTGATCTCCTGGAACGGAAAGTCAGGTTGATCCCCTCAGCCCTGTCCCAGGCTATCAGCCGCCGCAAGACCATGCAAGCCAGAGTTTTCGGCCCCTGGATGCCGCCGCTGACCACGGCTGTTTATGACATTCATCAGCTCCTTGAGGCCCTGGCTTTATTCCCGGCCGGGGCAGTGGTAACTAAGCAGGATGGTAAAAATGCCGGTCTTGGTGTGCAGCTCTGGCCGTCCGTTGAAGAGGTCTACAGCCTGGCCACTCTCGGCAGTCTGCCTTTTCCTTTTGTTCTCCAGCCCTTTTATAAGGGAGCGAGAGATATAAGGGTTATTGTCATCGGCAGTTATTTAGAAGCCTATGAACGCCATAACGAAGCGAATTTCCGTCATAATCTACATTGCGGCGGCAAAAGTTCGCCCTGTGAGTTAAGTGCCGAGCAGCAGAAAATATGTCGGCAGGTGATGGTCAGAGGGAAATTCCCTTACGCCCATCTTGATTTGATGGTCAGCGGTAAGCATAATTATTTGATCGAGATAAATCTGCGGGGCGGGATACGGGGGGCACGGCTTTCAGCGGCACGCTATAAAGAGATGACAGAGGCTGTCCATGAAGAGATGCTGCACGCGGCGGAACAACTCACAGCTCAAGGCAGCTTATCCGCCCCCGGCTGAATTTACTGCTAATTGTGGGCTGGGCAAAAAAAGGGGTAACTGTTTAGCTCTGGGTAGTTTTTGGGCCATACCTAAATAGTTGCAAAAAAAAAGGCACCTTTTAAAAAAGGTGCCTTTTTCGCGTTCATTAACCAAAAATGATTAAACGCAACCAGTAGGTTTAGGCAGGCCGGCCATTTTACAGGCTCCTTTACCAGGTCCTGAGGGGAACAACTCATAGATCCTCTTCAGGGGGAAACCAGTGGTCTTGGATAAGATACGAACCATGGGGGCAATACCATTCTTCTTGTAGTATTCCTGTAGAATGCTGATGATCTTGTTGTGCTCATCAGTCATTTCAGTGATACCTTCCAGAGCCTTTACATAGTCTGTCCAGTTATCATCCCACTCTTCCATACCATTGGTCAGGAAGCCATCCTCATCTACGTTGTAGGTTTTACCATTATGTTCGATTGTTGCCATGTTGCTCCTCCTTTACTATTT
>JAJRZN010000145.1 GCA_024275235.1 Deltaproteobacteria bacterium | reverse complement strand
TTCCCCCGGAATTTGAAGCCAGATTAAATAAGGCAGATAACGAACAGCTCCTGCACTGGTCAGAAAGAATCCTTACCGCAAATTCTTTAGGCGATGTCTTTGGACATTGAAATTGTTTGCAACGTAGCATCCCCCCCCAGAAGGGGTAGATGTGGGGAGGGAATAGGGGACAGATCACGATTCTTTTATTCTATTTGTTTTTTGCATCCGAGGCTTGCATTTCTTAAATGTTAGTTTATATTAACTGACATGGGATATTTTCGGGATAAATTGACCGCCAGGCAGGAGGAGATACTCACTACCGCTCTGGATATTGTGGCGCAGGAGGGGAGCCGGGCCCTGACTATGAAGAGAGTGGCCGTGAAGATCGGGGTGACGGAGGCTGCCATCTACCGCCATTTCGAGAACAAGCGCCATCTTCTCCTTGCCCTTTATGGTTATGTCAAGGAACTTCTTCTCGCGGAGCTCTCCCCAGTGCTTGCCGAAGATCTGCCCGCTCCGGATAAGCTTGCCCTTTTCGTGGCGACAATGCTCGATTATCTGGCCAGGCACCGGGGGGTAAATCTGATTCTCCTGGCTGAGACCATATACCATCAGGATGAGGAACTCAGAAGAGCCATGTTAGGCATTTTCTCAGGTTTTAGAGAACTTGCCAGAACCCTTATCATGGCTGGTGTGGCGAGCGGAGATTTCGGGCGTAATATAGATGCCGACGGGTTTGTTACCTGTCTCGCGGGTATGATGCAGGGGGTTCTGATTAAGAATATGCTTGAAAAGGGCGCTGCCGGAGAATTTGATCTGAAGGCTGCTGAAAAAGCGATTCCTGACTGCCTCTTGAGCGGTCTTCTGCCAAGACTCCAGGCTTGAGCACCGGGGTTGGGCAGCTTTATTATCTGTCGGAAGGAGTTTGGGAGACTATGAATAAAACAGGGGTTATAAAGTTGGTAAGTTTGTGCCTACTGACATTGGCTTTGCCAGCTGGGCTGATCCCTGGCCTTGGCCTGGAAACGGCCCGCGCTGCCAAGGTTCTCACCTTGGATGAGGCTATCCGGGTTGCCCTGGCAGGCAGCCCGGAGATCAAGGAGAATCAGGCCTTGCTCCGCGGAGCGGCGGCCGGCAGCAGGGCGGAGCGGGCTGGCCTCTTTCCCCAGGTGCATGCTTATGTCAGGTACGACAGGTTGAGCGACCCCGCTGCCATTGTGCCCATTCAGGGGCTTCATTTGCCGCCTCCGTTATTCAGCAGGGATCAATATCAGACTGGTCTTGCCTTCAGGATGCCTTTGTACGAGGGCGGCAGGCTGCGTGGCGGGATTCGGGCCGCGGCCAGGGATGAGGGGGCTGCCAGGGCCGGGCTGGACTATTCTAAGGAAACTCTGATCGCCGCGGTGACGGATACATTCAACAGTATTCTTTATCTGCAAGCGCTTCGGGGTGCCAGGGAAAAAACCCTGGCAGCCATCGGGGAGGCGAGAACGGAAGCCGCTGTCCGGCTAAAGGTTGGCCGGATAGCCCCTCTTGATCTCATGGAGATTGACACTCAGGTGGCCTCTGAACGTCTTGAGCTGGTCAGAACCAGTGAGGAATTCAAGCGGGCCGGGCAGCAACTCTGCCGTCTCCTGGGCTGGTCACCCGCGACTGCGGTTGAGGTCAGGGGAAGTCTGAAGAAAAACGCTAAGGGGGAGGCCGCCTTTGTCGCTTCTCTTACCGGGGCGGAGGGCCGCGGGCGTATTAAGGCCTGGGTCGGCAGACGGCCCGACATCATCCGGGCCGGGAAGATGGTCAGTAAGGCTGACGAATTATTACGGATTGCCAGAGGGCTGCGGCTGCCGGATGTCGATCTGGTAGGTGATTACGGCCGGCACGCGGGCTCTGGTCTTGGCGGCGGGGAAGGGCGGTGGTCTGCGGGCCTGCATCTTTCCCTGAATATTTTCAACGGCGGTCTGATTGCGGCGAAGGAGGCCAGGGCCAGGGCAAAACGGCAGGCCGCCGCCGAGGCATTGAAGAGACTTACGCTCAGGGCGGAATCTCAGGTCTATGCCGCTTTGTCGTTGTTGCGGGAGGCCGGGGCGAGGATGGCGCTGGCCGGTAAGGCCCGGATAACCGCCGCGGAGGCATACAAAATAGAGAGCCTGCGCTACCGGAAGGGCACCGGCACGGTAACTGATCTGCTGAAGGCTCAAGGCGCCTGGTGGCTGGCCAGGGCTCAATATATAAAGGCCCTGTTTGACCGGCGGCAGGCGGTAACGGCACTCAGGCTGGCGGCAGGTGTTATCCGGCCGCGTAAAATGGCGGACAGCAATCAAATACCGTAGGGGCCTGGCAGTCTTTGTCCCTGCCTCAGGCGGCCTTCTCACATGGGGGTACAGATCTGAAAGCTGAATGAATCTAATGTACTGCGAACTATTACAAAATACTCGGAGAGTCAAACCATGTCGAAGAGTGCCCGAATTTTAAGAATCGTCATTTTCTGCCTGCTTGCCGTTGCTCTGGCGGTCGGCGGTATCCTCATTGTCCGCAACAAAAAAAAGGAGCTGGCAAAGGTGCCGCCGCCGGCCAGACCGCTCATGGCGGTGCATGTCGCGACGGTACAATCCGGTACTCTGGCCGCTACGAGAAGATATCTTGGTATTCTGCGCCCCAGGGTCTCCGGCCAGGTTTCGTCCCAGCTCGCGGCCCGGATTATCTCCATCCGGGTTCGGGAGGGGGATGTGGTGAAAAAGGGCCGGATCGTGGCGCTTCTGGATGCCAGAATCCAGCGTGACAGGGAAAAATCGCTGGCGGCTCAGGTGGATGCCGCTAAGACCGCGCTTGCCACCTACAAGGGCATATATCAGCGGGATCTGGTGTTGTATCAGAATAAAGGCCTGAGCAAAGAGGCCCTTGATCGTTCCAATATGGTTAGGGCTGCCGCCGAATCGAGGCTCAGTGCCCTTGAAAGTTCGTTTGCCAACGCCGGGGTTGAGTTGTCATATACCAGGATTACCGCGCCATACGATGCCCTGGTTACCAAACGTTTCATGGAGCCGGGAGACATCGCCCTGCCGGGGAAACCGCTTCTTGCCATTGACGCCCTGAACAAGGGCTATAAGCTGGTTGTCTCCCTGCCGCAGAATGTATTCCCTGTTCTTAAGATTGGCGATGCCGTGCGGATTGTTGCTGGAACGAACCATAAACTGACCGTTGATGCCGTCATCAGCAGTCTCTATCCGGCCGGCCCGGCAGGTCTGCTGCCTGTTTGCGAGGTGGATCTCAGCGCTCGTCCATTTGGTCTGCCGGCGGGCTCTTCCCTCGGGGTTGTCTTTACCGTTGCCCGGGCCGGGGGATTCATTGTGCCCCAGAGGGCTGTTCTGCGTGAAGCAAGCGGCAGTTTTGTCTTTGTGGTGGCTGAAGACGGGACAGTGCGGATCGTCCCCGTGCGCATGCTGGTGCAGACTCCGGATCGGGCCTGTGTCAAAGGAGAGCTTGCTGCCGGGCAAAAGGTGGTGGCGGCCGGAGAAGACGTGCTGCTGCGTCTCCACCAGGGGTGGAAGGTAAGACCGGTGAGTTCTGGCGGCCGGGCCGGGACGGGAGAGCGGCCATGAAGTTTGATCTTGGCGGCTGGGTTCTCAAACGGCCGCATCTGATATTTTCCGTTCTTTTCCTGATCGCGGTTCTCGGGGCAATCGGCTTTTTCTCCATGCCCATGAATCTGTTCCCTGACGCCAATTATCCCCAGGTGGTGGTTATTATAGCGGAGCCGGGAGCCGCGGCCCGGGATGTGGAGGCGGATGTAACCCGGTCGGTTGAAAAGGCCCTCTACTCTATCAGTCTTGTCCGCACGGTTCGTTCCAGCACCCAGGACGGGATGACTGCCGTGGCCGCTGAGTTTGATTATAAAAAAGGCCTGGATTCGGCGGCCACCGATGTCGCCAATGCCCTGAAAAGGATAGAGGCCGGGCTGCCGACCGATACCCGGCCGCCGGAGATTTTCAAGGTGAGCGATGCTACGGCCCCGGTTTTCACCCTGGCCCTGTCTGCCAAAAAGGGTTCACATCTGGATCTGGCCAAGGTGCGTCAGCTGGCGGACAACGAGATCAAAGAGGCCTTCCTGCGGATTCCCGAGGGGGGAAACGTGGAGGTCTTCGGCGGTTTTCTGCCGGAGATAGCGATCAGTGTCGACCCCGTTAAACTCCGGGCCCTGGGCCTTTCTCTGGCTCAGGTGATCGGGGCCGTCAGGAGTCAGAATGTCAACATCCCCAACGGCCTGATTATCCGGAAAGACAAGCAGTACCGCATCAAGACCTATGGTGAAAAAAAAGACCTGGCCAGGATCGCGGATATCGTGGTGGCTGCTAAAGACGGGGCGACCGTCCATTTAAAAGACATTGCCGGGATAAAGGTTTCTTACCGGGACCGGCAGAGCCTGTTTATCGGCAATAACCGGGAGGCCATCGGGCTTAACATCCTGCGGCCGGAAAAGGGCGGCCACGTCACCACCACAATTGCCGCTCTGGAGAAGGCCCTGCCCAAAATCAAGGCCAGCTTCCCGGAGATTAATTTTAAAACAGCCGATACCCAGAAAAACCTGATTGAGACCAGCATCATGAATATGGCGCAGGCCCTTCGGGACTCCATCATCATGACCGTGCTGGTTATATTTGTCATGCTGGCCAGTATGCGGCTGGCCGCCCTGGCCGCGGTCTCTATCCCCCTGGTATGCTTCATGGCCTTTGCCGGCATGTACTTGATGGGTTATGAACTCAATATCGTCACCATGACGGCTATAATTCTCTCGGTGGGGCTGCTGGTGGATGATACCATCGTGGTTATTGAGAATATTCAGCGGCACGCGGTTAAATTAAAGAAGCCCATCCACCGGGCCGTGGTGGAGGGGCTCAACGAGATCGTCCTGGCGGACTGGGCCGGGACCTTCACTACGGTGATTGTCCTTGTTCCCATCATGTTCGTGGGGGGGTATCCCGGTAAGATTCTGCGGCCCCTCACCGTGGTTCTTTCCCTGACCCTGCTTTCCTCCTTCGTGGTTTCGGTCACCATTATTCCGCTTCTTGCCAGGTACTTTGCCGGTAAGACCACCAGCAACCGTTTTGAGAAAATATTTGAGCTCCTGGATCGGTTTACGATTATCCCGATTACCAACTTTTTCTCCAAACTGGTACTCTTCGCCCTTTCTCACCGGTTCATTTTTATCCTGGCGGGAATTGTTCTGTTTGGGGTCAGTATGAGACAGATGCCCTTAGTGGGTCGTGATCTTATGCCGTCCATGGACACCGGCATTGTCAAAGTGGCCTTCCGGACGGAAGCCGATTCATCCCTCAAGGCCACGGAGAAAATCGCCAAAGAGGTGAAGGCCGTGGTGGAGAGCGTGCCGGGGCTTAAGCTCCTGGCCCTTGAAGTCGGTTCGGAGCCTGGGGTAGTGAGCTTTGGAACCGGCCGCACACCCCAGGACGGTTCGATTACCGCCCATTTTGTGGATCGTTTTCACCGTCACCAGACAATCTGGCAGATGGAAGAGACTATCAGGAAAAGGGCGGCCGAAATCCCTGGCATTACCTCCCTGTCGGTCTATGATTTCGGCGCTACCCCCCTCTCCTCCATCGCCGCCCCGGTGGATATCATGATAAGCGGGCCGCAGCCCAGGGTGCTCGCGGCTCTGGCCGGGCAGGTGCAGGAACGGCTCGAAGAGGTGCGCGGTCTGACCTCGGTTTCCCGTTCATGGCGTATAGACAAGAAAGAGATGCTCCTGAGTATTGATCCTCAGAAGGCCGCCCGCTTCGGCACGAATCCGGCAGCCATAAGCGCCCAGATCCGGCAGGCAATCCAGGGTGAAGGGGCGTCCATTCTTCGGGTAACCGGCGAAGATGGCTATCTTATCAGGGTGCGATACGGGCAGGGCGACCGGAACGAGGCGCGAGACATCATGGCCTACGAGATAGCGACTCCCAGGGGGCCGGTGCCTCTCCAGGAATTCGCGGTGCAGGAGAGCGGCTTTACCCGCACCGTGTTTACCCGGAAAGACATCTCCCCGGTTATTGACGTGTACGGCTACCGGGCCACCACCTCCATCAGTCGTCTGCATGAACGGATTGTCAAGGCCCTGACCGGTATTGAGCTGCCGCCGGGCTACAGGCTCTCCTATGAAGGAGAGTTCAAGAAGATGGGCGAAACCGGTAAACGTCTGGGGAAATCCCTGGGTATCGCCGTCCTGCTGCTCTTTTTCTCCCTGGTGATTACCTTCAAATCGTGGGTAAATCCCATTGTCATCATGTCGGCGATTCCCCTGTCCATCATCGGCGCGGTCTGGGGGCTGCTCATCACCGGTCGTCATATGTGCATGCCGGCCACCATGGGGATGATTCTGCTCACCGGTATTGTGGTGAATAATTCCATCCTGCTGATTGATTTTATTGAACAGGCAAGAAAGGGCGGAGCTGACCTGGTGAGTGCCATTCAGCAGGACGTAACGATGCGTACCAGGCCCATAATTATGACCGCCGCCTGTACCATCGTGGGGATGTGGCCCGTGGCCGCCCAGGAGGCCATCGGCCTGGAGAGACTTTCGCCTCTGGCGGTGGTGGTGATCGGCGGTTTATTGGTGGCCACCATCCTCACTCTGGTTTATGTGCCCATATTCTACAGCCTGGGGCGGCTCGAGGGGGGAGTTCCCCGTCCGTAGTCAGCTGATTTATCATGGCTCTACTCCCCTTTGTGTCCGGATTCTGCCTCTTTTCCCTTGGCATTTAAATAGAAGTTGCGTTACATACACAATAGCTTCCGGGTTTGTGGAAATTTCAACAATTTTATTAAAGGGAGATTAAAATGACAAATAATGTTGTGATTGTTGTATCCTGCGGGACAGACAACCCAAATCGGGCCACAAGGGCCATTCATCTTGCCACCGTCGCTCATAAAGAGGGTAAGAATGTAACCCTCTTTCTGTTAGATGAAGCGGTATATCTCGTTAAAAAAGATTTAATTAATTATTTGCGGGCCGCGACTGGTGATATTGCCGATGATCTGATGACATATCTCCAGGCCCATGAGGTTCCGATTCTGGCCTGTACGCCATGTGCCAAGGCCCGCCGGATTTCAGAGGACGATTTAATTGACGGTGCCCGTTATGGGACGGCGGCGGAGCTTATTCAATTATCATGCGACGCGGCGGTTATCAGTCTTTAATTTCGTAACCGCTTTTTTTGTTTCCTGGTGATTAAGGCTCTCTTTTGGGCCTCTTTCTTTTGGTTGTTCTTCTCGCAATAAATTTTATCTCCTTTGAGGTCACGTTCGGTCCAATACATAAGGGCGGAATAGGTTGAGGGGGTGGGGGTGAATATCTGGGTCTGCTCCGGGTTTATGTGCAGGTTCCGGCGGCAGAAATCCTTTAACTCCCGCATGTCCTTCAAGGTGCATCCCGGATGGGCGGCGATAAGATAATAGGTTAAAAACTGTGGCTTGCCGGCTTTACGGCTCTCCTCATCAAAGAGGCGTTTAAAATCCAGAAGGTGTTTGACCCTGGGTTTACCCATTGCGTCCAGAACATGATCCAGGCAATGTTCCGGGGCAATTTTTAACTGGCCGGAGACATGGTGCTGCACCACCTCCCGCAGATATTCCCGGCCCTGGCCCCCGGTCATGACCATATCGTAGCGGATACCGGAGGCGACAAAGACCCGTTTTATGCCCGGCAGCCGGCGCATCTTTTTTAAGAGCGCCAGCTGCTGTTTGTGGCTTATTTTGAGATTGGGGCATATTTCCGGCGTCAGGCAGCGTCGGTGGCGGCATGGGCCTTTGGCGAGTTTTCTGGCGCATTCAAAGCCGTACATATTGGAGGTGGGGCCGCCGACATCTAATATATTGCCCTTGAAAAAGGGCTGTCCGCTTATCTCCACCGCCTCCTTTAAGATTGATTTTTCACTCCTGGAACGTACCGTCCGCCCCTGGTGAACGGCTATGGCGCAGAAATTACATTCACCGTAACAGCCGCGATGGGTGGTAATGGCAGCCTGGATGGTGGTCAGAGCCCGTACCGTGCCCTGGCATTTGTAATAGGGGTGGACTTCACGGCTGAAGGGTAGTTCGTGAATTTTATCCAATTCCTCAGTGCTTAGATAGGGGGCGGGTGGATTCTGAATCAGGTAGCGGCTGTCCTGGATTTGGGCCAGGCCGTGGGCGGTGAGGGGATCATTATTATGATAAAACTCCTCAAACATGCGGCAGGCGGCGGTTTTATCATTTGTCACGGTTTTATGTGAGGGCAGCTCCGTAAAACCGTCAGGCACCTGAGCGCCGATATAACAGAGACCGGGCAGAGTCCTGAAATCGTCATTTTCACCCAGGGCGCGGGCCAGTTCCACCACGGTACGTTCCGCCATGCCGTAGAGCAGGATATCCGCCCTGGCATCAAAGAGGATGGATCGTCTTACCTTGTTTGACCAAAAATCATAGTGGCTTATCCGTCGCAGACTGGCCTCAATGCCGCCCAGGACTATGGGGCTTTTACGGCCGGTTTCCTTTTGCAGTTTTCTGATCAGGTTGGTATAGACAATCAGCGCCCGGTCCGGCCGCCGGGTATTCTTGCCGCCTGGGGTAAAATCATCCGATTTACGTCTTTTTTTGAGAGCGGTGTAATTGGCCACCATGGAGTCAACGCTGCCGCCGCTTACCCCCCAGAAGAGGCGGGGGCTGCCGAGACGGCTGATATCAGCGGTTGAATTTATATCCGGCTGGGCGATGACTGCTGTTTTGAAACCGGCGGCCATGAGTACCCGGCCGATGAGGGCGATACCGATATAGGGGCTGTCGATATAGGTGTCGCCGCTGATGAGGATTATATCCGCCTCTCTCCAGCCCAAGCGTCGCATCTCTTCTTTGGTGGTTGGTAGAAATCGCATGTCGGCAGGGTAAGGGGTATGATGGAAAAGGTCAAGAGACAGAATAATATTTAAGGGAATTCAGGTCATATGGCAGAGGAAATTATAATTAAGATTAAGGATGATACCATTCGCCTGGGGCAATTATTAAAACTGGCCAATCTGGTGTCCTCCGGCGGTGAGGCCAAGATCAGGATCAAGGCCGGAGAGGTGATGGTGAATGGGAAGGTGGATATTCGCCGCGGGGCCCAGCTTCGTGTCGGTGACCGGGTGGAGATGGATGGCAGGGTGGTGGTTGTCGGGGCAGCCGCGGAATAATGGGCAGTCACGGAGGCCTGCTCAATCTCTTATTGTTTCACTCCTTTAGCGCTGCCCTGATGAATTCCTGGTTCAGGCGGGCGATATGGCGGATGGAGATGTTTTTAGGGCAGCTGGCCTCGCACTCCCGTTCATTGCTGCAATTGCCGAATCCCGCTTCCCGCATGGCCCGCATCATGGATAGAACCCGTTTTTCCCGTTCCGGCCGACCCTGGGGCAGAAGGGCGAACTGGGAGACCTTGGCTCCGGTAAAGAGCATGGCCGCGGCGTTGGGGCAGCTGGCAACGCAGGCTCCGCAGCCGATACAGGCGGCGGCATCCAGGGCCTCATCGGCAGCCTCTCTGGATACGGTCTGGGTGCTGGCATCCGGGGCCGAACCGGTATTAACCGAGACATAGCCGCCGGCGGTAATGATACGGTCAAAGGCCCCGCGATCAACTATCAAGTCCTTAATCGTTCCAAAGGCTCTGGCCCTGAACGGCTCAATAATAATGGTCTCGCCGTCTTTAAAATGGCGTAGATGGAGCTGGCAGAGGGTGGTTGATTTTTCCCTGCCATGGGCGTAACCGTTCACCATGGTACCGCACATGCCGCAGATTCCTTCCCGGCAGTCATGGTCAAAGGCTATGGGCTCTTCACCCTCCAGGGTAAGGCGCTCATTTACGACATCAAGCATCTCTAAAAATGACATATCCGTTGAAACCGCGCCGGTGTTATATTCTTTAAAGCGGCCTTTACTCTCCGGCCCCGGCTGCCGCCAGACCTTTAATTTAAGTTGGATGAGAGCCATTATTTGTAATTCCTCCGGCTAAGCCTGATATTTTCAAAATCAAGCGCCTCCCGGCGGCTGACGGGGGCAGTGTCCTTCCCCTGATAGTCCCAGGCCGTTACATGGGCGTAATGTTCATCATCCCGCAGGGCCTCATTGTCGGTGGTCTGGCTCTCCTCCCGGAAGTGGCAGCCGCAGGATTCCCGCCGTTCCAGGGCGTCATGTACCATTAATTCGGCAAGTTCCATAAAATCCGCCACCCGGCCGGCCCGTTCCAGAGATTGATTCAGACTGGCGGCGTTGCCCGGAATCAGAAGATCCTGCCAGAATTCCCGCCGCAGACGGGGGATTTCTTCCAGGGCCTGACGCAGGTCATGGTCATTGCGGGACATGCCGCATTTATTCCAGAGAATATGGCCTAATCGGCGGTGAAAATCATCAACCGTGCGGCGGCCCTTGATGGCTAAAAGCCGGGTCGTTTTGGCATTTGCTTCATGTTCGCAGGCGGCAAATTGGGGATGGTCAGTATTAATCCGGCCGGCCGGTATATCAGCGAGATAGGGGGCGATGGCGGCGGGAATAATGAAATAGCCGTCGGCCAGTCCCTGCATCATGGAGCTTGCCCCTAAGCGGTTGGCCCCGTGATCGGAAAAATTGGCTTCACCCAGGGCGAAGAGGCCGGGCAGGGTGGTCATGAGCCCGTAATCAACCCAGAGACCGCCCATGGTATAATGAACCGCCGGGTAGATCCGCATGGGGGTACGCAGGGGGTTGTCGCCGGTAATCCTTTCGTACATCTCAAAGAGATTGCTGTATTTCCGGAATATTTCATCTTCACCCTGGCGGCGGATGGCATCCGAGAGATCAAGATAGACTGCCAGGCCGCTGTCGCCGACTCCCTTACCCCTGTCGCATTGTTCCTTGGCGTTGCGCGAGGCTACATCACGGGGTACGAGGTTGCCGAAGGCCGGGTATCTGGTTTCTAAAAAATAGTCCCGTTCATCTTCCGGTATCTGTTCCGGCGGCCGGGGGTCACCGGCTTTTTGGGGCACCCAGACCTGGCCGTCATTACGCAGACTTTCGCTCATCAGGGTGAGTTTGGATTGATGCTCGCCATGCACCGGAATACAGGTGGGGTGAATCTGGACAAAGCAGGGGTTGGCAAAGGCCGCTCCCCGTTTATAGGCCCGCCAGGCCGCCGTTACATTGGAGGACATGGCGTTAGTGGAGAGGCAGTAGACATTGCCGTAACCACCGCTGGCCACGATTACGGCATCGGCGGCGTGCCGTTCAAAACGGCCGGTCAGCAGATTGCGGCTTATTACCCCCCTGGCCCTGCCGTCCACCACCACAATGTCCATAATCTCGGTGCGGGGCTGGATTCGCACCCTGCCGGCCGCGGCCTGGCGCATCATGGCACCGTAAGCCCCAAGGAGTAACTGCTGGCCGGTCTGGCCTCTGGCGTAAAAGGTGCGCGCCACCTGGGCGCCGCCGAATGAGCGGGTGGCAAGGTGACCGCCGTATTCACGGGCAAAAGGAATACCCTGGGCGGCGCAATGGTCAATGATCTGGTTACTGATCTGGGCCAGGCGGTAAACATTGGCCTCCCGGGAGCGGAAGTCGCCGCCCTTGATGGTATCATAAAAGAGACGCTGAATGGAATCGCCGTCGTTGGTGTAATTTTTGGCGGCGTTAATACCGCCCTGGGCGGCAATGCTGTGAGCTCGGCGCGGGCTGTCCTGAAGGCAGAAGCTCTGGATATTATAGCCTGATTCGGCCAGGCTGGCCGCTGCCGAGGCTCCGGCCAGGCCGGTGCCGATAATAATAATTTTATAACGCTTTTTGTTGGCCGGATTAATTAAGCGGCTGTTAAAGCGGTAATTATCCCATTTAGCGTTCAAGGGGCCGGATGGAATATTGGCGTTTAATCTGGCAGGCAAGGTTGTCCCCTTTTTTTAAGGCTTGGATGATAAATGTTACTGAATAGTCAGCGCGAATCCGTTTTCTGCCTGTTATCGCAAAAAATCTGGTGACAGCAGGCAGAGCAGGGGGATCAGGCTGAAGAGCAAACCGCCTATAATACTGATGGTCAGTGAGCTTTTTCGTAATAAATCAGTATGCCGCAGGCCGATACCCAGAGATTGCCAGAGACTCCAGAAACCGTGGCTGACGTGCAGGGTTAAGGCGGCAAGGCTGATGAAATAATAGAGGGCGGTGATGGGTCGGCTCAGATCATGACGCACCAGGGCCGCGATTTCCACCGGCTTTACGCCTCCGAACATTAAGAGGTGAAAAATAATGAAAAGGAGAATGATTATTCCGGTATAGGGCATGGTACGGGAGCCCCAGGTGCGGCCGCCGGCGTTTTTACGGCATAAACAGCGCCTTGGCCGGGCCTTGAGGTTTTCATAATACAAAATGACGGCCAGGATGATATGGATGATAAAAAAGGAGAGCAGGACGGCCTCAAAAAGCAGCACCAGAACCGGCAGGCTGTGGAGACCGGCGGCATAGGTGGTGAAGGCCCCGGCTCCCCAGAAGGCGGCGCTGTTGCCAAGAAGGTGGAGAAAAAGAAAGAAGCCGAGGAAAGCGCCGCTAATGGCCATTAAAGCCTTTCTGCCGATACTTGAGTAAATAAAAGCCTCCTGCTTAACCATAAATCTAAGCCCTGTGGTAGAGATCATTGCCCTTGTCGTCGCAGACAATAAAGGCAGGAAAATTTCGGACTGTAATCCGGCGCACCGCCTCCATTCCCAGTTCGGGGAAGGCTATGACCTCAACTTTAGTGATGCACTCCTTGGCCAGTATTGCGGCCGGGCCGCCAATGGAGCCTAAATAGAAGCCGCCATGCCGCTTACAGGCCGCGCTTACCTCCGGCGCCCGGTTGCCCTTGGCTAACATAATCAGAGAACCGCCGGCGGCCTGGAATTCATCGACATAGATATCCATGCGGCCGGCAGTGGTGGGGCCGAAACTGCCCGAGGCCATACCCTCCGGGGTCTTGGCCGGGCCGGCGTAATAGACGGGATGGTTTCTGAAATAATCCGGCATGGTGCCGCCCTGGTCGATGATCTCCTTTATCTTGGCGTGGGCAATATCGCGGGCGACAATGAGAGTGCCGTTTAAATGGAGAAGGGTACCCGTCGGCTGCCTCGTTAACTGGGCCAGAATATCAGGCATTGGCCGTTCTAAGTCTATGCTAACCGCCTCTTTGGTTGTTTTCCGCAGCTTATTCTCGTAGGTGGTAAAATCCTTTTCCAGTTCTTCAAGAAATATCCCCTCATCGGTAATTTTGGCCTTGATGTTACGGTGGGCGCTGCAACTCACTCCCAGACCGACTGGATTAGAGGCGGCGTGGCGCGGCAGGCGGATGACTCTGGCGTCATGGGCCAGGTATTTACCGCCGAACTGGGCCCCGATTCCTGATTCCTGCGCAATCCGCAGCAGCCTGCCCTCCCATTCCATATCCCGGAAGGCCCGGCCGTATTTATCGCCTGTGGTCGGCAGATTGTCGTAATAACCCGCCGAGGCCAGCTTTACCGCCTTTAAATTGGCCTCGGCCGAGGTGCCGCCGATCACCAGGGCGAGATGATAGGGCGGACAGGCGGCCGTGCCTAATCCGGGCAGCCGACGGCGGCAGAAATCGCTGAGATTTTCCTCAGTTAACAGTGATTTGGTTTCCTGGTAGAGAAAGGTTTTATTGGCGGAACCGCCGCCCTTGGCCAGAAACAGGAAATGGTACTCGCGGCCGGGGCGGGAATAAATATCAATCTGGGCCGGAAGATTGCATTGGGTGTTGACCTCCTCAAACATGGAGAGCGGTGCCATTTGTGAATAGCGCAGATTCTCGCGGGTATAGGTATCAAATATGCCGTGCGCGAGGTATCGCCGGTCATCGCAGTTTGTCCAGACCTGTTCTCCCTTATGAGCGTGGATAATGGCGGTACCGGTATCCTGGCAGCCGGGTAGAACACCCTTGGCCGCCTCTCTGGCGTTTTTAAGCAGGGTGGCCGCCACATAGCGGTCATTACCGGAGGCCGCGGGGTCATCAATAATTGCGGCTAACTGGCGCAGATGGTTACGGCGCAGAAAGAAGGATATATCCCGCAGGGCCTCACGGGCCAGGAGGCGCAGGGCCTCCGGCTGAATGGTTAGAATCTGACGCCCGGCCGCCTCAATGGTTTTGACATGACTGGCGCTCAGGCGGCGATAACTGGTCGTATCGGGCCCAGGCTGAAAGACGGGGGCATAGTGGAAATTGCGATTTGGCATTTTGACGGTCTTGGTGACGGATTAATAATTGGATAACTGTTTAATTACTAAAAAATAATAAAAAATGGTATAAAAACAGCTATGAGCTTGTCAAGATAATTAAAAAGAATGGTATATTGCCGGTGACCGAGATATTTACATTATAGGGATAAATTTCACTTCAAAAGGAAAAAATAGCACCGATTTTCACTGGTAGAAAATTTGAAAAATGATATACTGCCCCCATGAAAAAGCTTCCTGTCGGCATACAGACATTTAGTAAGTTGCGTGATCCGGAGCAGGGTTTTGTCTACGTGGACAAAACCGATGTTCTTCTTCGCCTTGTGAATGGTGGTGAGTACTACTTTCTCAGCCGTCCCCGCCGCTTTGGCAAGAGCGTTATGCTCAGTACCCTCTATGAGTTGTTTTCCGGCAATCGAGCATTGTTTAAGGGGTTGTATGTAGAAGATAAATGGGACTGGGAGAGAAAATATCCGGTT